>NZ_JBMKJI010000013.1:0-112090 GCF_049237025.1 Enterobacter cloacae complex sp. SYL001
TTCGACTTGCATGTGTTAGGCCTGCCGCCAGCGTTCAATCTGAGCCATGATCAAACTCTTCAATTTAAGTTTGATGCTCGTGAATTAAACTTCGTAATGAATTACGTGTTCACTCAGAGACTTGGTATTCATTTAGTGTCCGAAGACATTAAGAATCCATGTCACTTTGAGTGCCCACACAGATTGTCTGATAAATTGTTAAAGAGCAGTTGCAACGCGGCTTTCAGCTCATCGTTGCGAGGTCCCGTATATTACGTTTTCCTCATTCAGAGTCAAGCAATTATTTTCACTTTTCTCTGTTGGCGTTCATCTCTGAACCCCGCTGTCCCGGCGGCTTGTAAGCCGTTGTTCCGTGTCAGTGGAGGCGCATTATAGGGAGTTCTCAGACGTTGACAACCCCTCTTTGAAAAAAAACGTTCAACCGTCTCTTTTTTGCTCAAAACCGTGCTACAGCGCCAGTTTTTCGAGCGTTTCGAAGCCATAACGACGTAAAACGGGCAAAAGTTGTTCGGTTTCTTTTGTTATCGCCATACAGAAAGCGATGTTCGCATCCGCTGATTTCGCATCCGGCGCCTCGTGCTCCAGTAGCCAGGCCGTCCGACGCGCAATCGCAGCACCGGAATCCACCAGCCGGGTCCCTTCAGGCAAAACCTTTAACAGCTCTTCCTGTAATAGCGGGAAATGGGTGCAGCCGAGAACAACCGTATCCGGTGGTTCCTGCATCCGCAGCCATGGACGCAGAATGCGACGCAGCTCTTCAAGCGATACCGTCTCGCCGTGCAGTTTCGCTTCCGCCATTTCCACCAGCTCCGCGGAGCCGAGCATGGCGATCTGGCATTCATTGGCAAAGCGCTCAATAAGCTCACGCGTATAAGGACGTTTTACCGTACCGCGTGTCGCCAGCAACCCCACGATACCGTTCGCCGTCAGACGCGCCGCAGGTTTGATTGCCGGGACAACGCCCACAACCGGGAACGGGAATTTTTCGCGCAGGGCAGGAAGAGAGACCGTGCTTGCCGTATTACAGGCAATAACCGCCAGCGCCAGGGGATAGCGCTTTTGTACCGCAGTGACGATTTCAATCACACGCTCAACGATAAAGTCTTCACTCTTTTCCCCATACGGGAACGCGACGTTATCGAAGGCGTAGATGTAATGGAGATCCGGCAGGAGCTGCCGAATCTCATCATAGACCGAAAGCCCACCGACGCCGGAATCAAACACCAGCACGGTGGGACGCGGATCAGAAGGTGTAGCTGCCAGACAAGGTGTATTCCCGTCCTGCAGTTTTGTAGCCATAAACTGTCTCGTAATCTTTATCGAACAGGTTGGCTATTTTACCACGAACTGTGAGATGTGAGGTGACAGGATATGAAACCGCGACGTCCCACAGGCTGACGCCGCCCATTTTAACTTTCTCTGACGGATAGGTTCCAAAGTCGGTGTCGTAGCGCGTGCCGAGATAGTGATACGTCAGGCTCCAGTCAACATCATAGATCTGCGTATCAAGCTGATATTTCACCTGCTGTTTAGCACGACGGTCCAGAAGTTGATTGGTTGCCGCATTGCGGGCATCCACATAGTCGTAGCCCACAGTATGCGTCAACGGACCCGTATCAAACGACGCTGTCGCTTCTACACCTTTAATGCGTGCTTTGCCGACGTTGTAATATTGCTGCAGGTTATTGTTGAAGTCGATGAGATTATCAACGTCATTACGATAGCCGGATACGCGCCAGCTTACGCCTGCCGTCAGGCCTTCAAACGCCCCTTCCCACTGCTTGCTCTCTTCAGGATCAAGATGGGTATTGCCGTAGAAGCCATAGAGCTGACCCAGATTCGGCGCTTTATAGGCCGTGCCATAAGAGGCTATGAAGCGGTAACCGTCAACGAACTCCCAGGCTGCGCTACTTTGCCAGGTACCATGGCGACCAAACTGAGAGTTGTCATCGCTGCGGGCCGCCGCCTCCAGAGTGAAATCTCCAAACTGCTGCAACCCAGTCAGGTAGACGCCAGTGTTACGCAGGTCATAGGCGTTGGTTACGTAGTTGGTACCCGGCTCGGTGCTCTGTTTCTGCCAGTCAACGCCCGCGCCGATGTTGCCATGTCCCACGTCAACTGAGTTGGTCCACTGAACATTGTACTGTTTGATTTCATCCAGGGTTGCTGTGGAGTCATAGCGTCCAAGGTGCGGATCGTAATTGTAGTCTTTGCTGTGACTGTAGCTGGAGAGCAACTGTGAATGGAAAACATCCCGGTTAAACCGCAATCCGGCATCCCAGGTCTGGCTATAGAGTTGGCGGGTATCAACCAGCACATCAGGGGTGAATGAACTGTAATAGCCGTCATAGGCGGTACGGTTGCTGTAACCATAGCCGCGAACGAAACCACTCCATTGCTCAGAGAAAGCATGCTCCAGTGCGCCGTAGAGCGTTTTATTCATAAAGCCGTCGCGATCGGTCTGGGCAAGGCCGCCGTTATTACCGTCAGCAACGACGTCAAAGCCTTTTGTGTAGGTGTAATCCCCCGCCAGCGTAACGCGCGTACTTTCACCCAATGTTTGCTGGGTGCTGCCACCATAATTCTGGAAGCCGTGTGTCCCAACGCCAGCATTCAGCGTTGTGCCATCCTTCGCACGCGTAGTGATAATGTTGACTACACCACCGATCGCATCCGAGCCGTACACCGCCGAACGCGGTCCACGAAGATATTCGATGCGCTGCACCAGGGAGATCGGAAACTGGCTGAGATCGGACGACCCCGTGACGCCCGCCTGGTTAAGGCGGATCCCATCGACGAGAATCAGGACATGGCTGGAGTTCGTACCGCGTATAAAGAGAGAAGAGAGCTGCCCCATCCCGCCATTTTGTGCCGTATCTACGCCAGGCAGGCGACGCATGACATCCAGAACCGTGGTGGATTGCCAGCGGTCGATATCGGCCCGCGTCACGACAGAAGTCGCAGCCAGAACAGATTTTTCAGGTTGTTCGAAACGGTTTGCTGTCACCACCAACGAGTCGGCGCTTTCCTGCGCCCAGCCCGAAAATGCCGTGACGGAAAACGCCGTCAACAGCGATACTTTTTTAATCATTGTTAAAGCATCCACAATATAAGAAGGATGCCGCAGGCCTCATCGATAGCACGCGATGATGAAACCAAATGCGACGTGATCCCGGCAGGTCTTCGGGCTGGGTGGCGTTATACGGATGAAGACTTCCCGTTTTCACAGTGTCTACAACTCTCATCCCGCCAGTCTTTACCGCTGCGCGTCAGCTCCAGATTTGCACTGGATTCCCTTTTCACTCTCAGGAGACCGGAAACAGAATGCTACAATTAGACACGTATAGATGTCCAGATAGCTATTAGCCATTAAATCTGGACATCCACTGCACAATCCCTACAATCCCCGCGTAATTCTTTATCACTCAGGACGCATCATGACCCCCGAACACCTCCCGACAGAACAGTACGACGCACAGCTGGCAGAAAAAGTTGTCCGCCTGCAAAGTATGATGACGCCTTTCAACGCGCCCGTTCCCGAGGTGTTTCGTTCTCCGGTCAGCCACTACCGTATGCGCGCTGAGTTTCGCATCTGGCACGATGGCGATGACCTGTACCACATCATTTTCGATCAGCAGACGAAATCCCGGATTCGCGTAGACAGTTTCCCGGCGGCGAGTGAGCTTATCAACCAGCTAATGACGCTGATGATCGACGGTGTGCGCACTAATCCGGTGCTGCGCAACAAGCTGTTCCAGATTGACTACCTGACCACCCAAAGCAATCAGGCCATTGTCTCTCTGCTCTATCACAAAGCGCTGACCGACGAGTGGCGCGAGCAGGCAGAAGCCCTGCGCGATGCGCTGCGCGCGCAGAACATCAACGTGCACCTGATTGGCCGCGCGACCAAAACCAAAATCATGCTGGACCAGGATTACATCGACGAGCGTTTGCCGGTGGCAGGAAAAGAGATGGTTTACCGTCAGGTGGAGAACAGCTTCACCCAGCCGAATGCGGCAATGAACGTGCAGATGCTGGAGTGGGCGCTGAATGCGACGGAAGGGTCGACGGGCGATCTGCTGGAGCTCTACTGCGGTAACGGCAACTTCTCGCTGGCGCTGGCGCGTAACTTCGAACGCGTGCTGGCGACGGAAATCGCCAAACCGTCGGTGGCCGCCGCGCAGTACAACATCGCCGCTAACCATATTGATAATGTGCAGATCATTCGTATGGCGGCAGAAGAGTTTACCCAGGCGATGAACGGCGTACGTGAGTTTAACCGCCTGCAAGGGATTGATTTGAAGAGCTACCAGTGTGAGACAATTTTTGTCGATCCGCCGCGCAGTGGCCTGGACAGCGAAACCGAGAAGATGGTGCAGGCGTACCCGCGTATTTTGTACATCTCCTGTAACCCGGAGACGCTGTGCAAGAATCTGGAAACATTAAGCCAGACGCACAAGGTTGAACGTCTGGCGCTGTTCGATCAGTTCCCATATACGCACCATATGGAGTGCGGCGTACTGCTCACGGCGAAGTAATGTGGGCCTTGTAGGGCAGGTAAGCGAAGCGCCACCTGCCAAAAAAGCCGGATGGCGCTTCGCTTATCCGGCCTACAATGACAAAACCCTTTACTCTGGTAACTGGCTCTTGCGGCTACGCATGCGAGAGCCAATCCAGAACACCAGCGCCACAGACAGCACCGCAGGCAGGAAGTTAGAACCGATATCCGGATACTCTGCACGCACCACGGTGCTGTACAACAGTACACCCAGAATAAAACAGGCTGCGGCCAGCCCCGGTAACCCAACCGGCATGGTGCGGTTCAGATAACGTTGATGCAGGCAATACACCGTCAGCACCAGCGCGATAATCGGGAAAATCGAGAACGGTACAATTGAGCTGAAAACCGCCGCAAACGTACCGTTAATGGATAAGCCAGCGATCAATGCCAGCAACAGCGTTCCTTTATCCTGACCTGACTGTTTCATTACTCACCTTCACTCATCGTTTTGATGTGCCAACTTCTCTTGTTCACGGCGATACCAGTAGTACGCACCTTTAGAAATCATCCGCAGCTGCAATACCAGTCGCTCTTCGAGTTGCTTACGTTGTTCAATGCTGACATCCAGCGCTTCGGCACCCGCACTGAAAACAATGGTCACCATCGCCTCGGCCTGTGCTTCAGTAAACGCACGCGGCATATGGTTTTCGAGTTCAAGATAGTCGGCAAGTTCCGCGATGAAATGCTGAATTTCACGCGCGACGGCGGCACGAAACGCCGCCGACGTGCCAGAGCGCTCGCGCAGCAAAAGGCGAAACGCGTTAGGGTTATTGCCGATAAATTCCATAAATGTCGACACGGAGGTGCGGATCACGCTGCCGCCTTTGGCAATACGCTGACGCGCCTGACGCATAAGCTGGCGCAGCATCAAACCGCTCTCGTCGACCATGGTCAGGCCCAGTTCATCCACATCACGGAAATGACGATAGAAGGACGTTGGCGCAATCCCGGCCTCGCGCGCCACTTCGCGCAGGCTTAAACTGGCAAAACTCCGCTCAGCACTCAGTTGACTGAATGCGGCTTCCACCAGCGAACGCCGGGTTTTCTCTTTTTGTTGTGCTCTTACGCCCATCACGATAGTTGAATCCTTCCAAAGGCCCGTTGGCACTATACCAGAGAATAAAATTAATCTGTTTACCTGGCTTTGTGAATGATTGTTTACGCGCGGTTTGTGCTCCACTGCCCGAAAAAAGCACAACGATAATTGGGTTACCCAGGCAATGATGTTATGATTCTGTTGCTTTTATGTATAAGAACAGGTAAGCCTTGCCATGCCACATTCCTACGATTACGACGCAATAGTTATTGGTTCCGGCCCCGGCGGCGAAGGTGCTGCTATGGGTCTGGTAAAACAGGGAGCCAGAGTAGCGGTTATTGAGCGCTACCATAATGTCGGCGGCGGTTGCACCCACTGGGGCACCATCCCTTCGAAAGCCCTCCGCCACGCCGTTAGCCGCATTATCGAATTTAACCAGAACCCTCTTTACAGCGACCACTCCCGACTTCTTCGTTCTTCCTTTGCCGATATCCTGAATCACGCAGACACGGTCATTAACCAGCAGACGCGCATGCGTCAGGGTTTCTATGAGCGCAACCACTGTGAAATTCTGCAGGGTAACGCGCATTTTGTGGATGAACACACCCTGGCGCTGGAGTGCCACGACGGTTCGGTTGAGACGCTCACCGCTGAAAAATTTGTGATTGCCTGCGGATCGCGCCCATATCATCCGGCAGACGTGGACTTCTCTCATCCACGTATTTACGACAGCGACTCCATCCTCAGCCTGCACCACGAGCCACGCCATGTGATCATCTATGGCGCGGGCGTGATTGGCTGTGAATATGCGTCGATTTTCCGGGGAATGGAGGTCAAAGTTGATTTGATCAACACCCGCGACCGGCTGCTGGCGTTCCTCGATCAGGAGATGTCAGATTCCCTCTCCTACCACTTCTGGAACAGTGGCGTGGTGATTCGTCACAACGAAGAGTACGAGAAAATCGAAGGCTGCGACGACGGTGTGATCATGCACCTGAAATCTGGTAAGAAGCTGAAGGCGGACTGCCTGCTGTATGCCAACGGCCGTACCGGCAACACGGATTCATTGCAGCTGGAGAATATCGGGCTTGAAACCGACAGCCGCGGTCAGCTCAAGGTCAACAGCATGTACCAGACTGCGCTGCCGCACGTTTACGCGGTCGGCGACGTTATTGGTTACCCAAGTCTGGCCTCCGCTGCTTACGATCAGGGCCGCATCGCCGCACAGGCGCTGGTGAAAGGTGAAGCGACGGCGCATCTGATCGAGGACATCCCGACGGGCATCTACACCATCCCGGAAATCAGTTCTGTCGGCAAAACCGAGCAGCAGTTGACGGCCATGAAGGTGCCTTACGAGGTGGGTCGTGCCCAGTTTAAACACCTGGCGCGCGCACAAATTGTGGGGATGAGCGTGGGTACGCTGAAGATCCTGTTCCATCGCGAGACGAAAGAGATCCTCGGTATTCACTGCTTTGGTGAACGTGCCGCGGAAATCATTCATATCGGCCAGGCGATCATGGAGCAAAAAGGTGGTGGCAACACCATCGAGTACTTCGTTAACACCACCTTTAACTACCCGACCATGGCGGAAGCCTATCGGGTAGCTGCGCTGAACGGCTTAAACCGCCTGTTTTAACGCGTTGTCGAAATGGCCATCCATTGCACCACGGATGGCCTCTGCCAGCTGCTCATAGCGGCTGCGCAGCGGTGAACCCGGACGATAAACCAGGCCGATCGTGCGACGCGGCTCTGGCTTAATACACGGCAGATAGACCACGCCATCACGCTTACGCTCGCGCGGCACGGCCAGCGCAGGCAGCAGCGTAATGCCACTTCCTGCCGCGACCATGTTACGCAGCGTTTCCAGGCTGGTTGCGCGGAAATGGGTATCTTCATCTGCACCCGCTTCGAAGCAGAAGCCCATCGCCTGATCGCGCAGACAGTGGCCGTCTTCCAGCATCAGCAGCTTTTCTCCGGCCAGATCGGCCATCGGCACGCGATCGCGGTTCGCCCACGGGTGATCTTCATAGATCGCCAGCATCATCGGCTCATCGAACAGCGGTACTTCAATAAACGCTTCACTCTCTTTGACCAGCGCCAGGATCGCGCAGTCGAGCTTGCCGCTGTCTAACTGCGCCAGCAGCTGATGGGTTTGCGCTTCATGCAGGTACATTTCGAGTTTCGGGAACGTCTGGTGCAGCAGCGGAATGATTTGCGGCAACAGATACGGGCCAACGGTTGGGATCAGGCCAATATGCAGCGGGCCGGACATCGCCTCCCCCTGCTGGCTTGCCATTTCCTTGAGCACTTTGACCTCGCGCAGTACGGTGCGCGCCTGATCCACCAGCAGCAGACCTGCCTGCGTGAACAGTACCTTACGACTGGTGCGCTCCAGCAGCATCACGCCCAGCTCATCTTCCAGCTTGCGGATCTGACCGCTCAGCGTTGGCTGGCTGACATGGCAGGAGTCTGCCGCGCGGCGAAAATGGCGATGCTCAGCTAACGCTACCAGGTATTCAAGATCACGAATATTCATTATTCATCCTCCGTCGCCACGATAGTTCATGGCGATAGATAGCATAGCAACGAACGATTATCCCTATCAAGCATTCTGTTGAATAATACATCACATAGACGAGGCGGCACGTGTTTGACCCAAAACGACCCCGCACCGTCAGCGAGTTTCTCTCAAAACTCGAAAAACTAAAGCCAACGTGAACTTTTGCGGACCCCGTGGTCCGCTTTTTTTTGCGTATAAAAAAGCCCGGCACTAAGCCAGGCTCCGTTTTTCTCCCTCTCCCTGTGGAAGAGGGCCGGGGTGAGGGCACCAGCCCGCACAAATCAAACCAACCGGTTTTTCGCGTCCGCAATCGCCTGCGCTACCTGCTTCGGCGAGACTCCACCTTTCGCCGCACGCTTATCCAGGCAGGATTGCAGGGCCAGAATCGGGTAGACATCCTCCCTAATAACCGCACTGAATTTTTGCAGGTCGGCAAGCGCCAGCTCTTCAAGGGCTTTACCCTGACGAATCGCTTCCACTACCGCTTCACCCACAATATGGTGCGCCTCGCGGAACGGTACGCCTTTCGCCACCAGGTAGTCTGCCAGCTCGGTAGAGTTAGCATAGCCCTGCTGCGCCGCTTCCTGACAGCGCGGACGTTTCACCTGAATACCGTCCAGCACCAGCGCGCCCATATGCAGACAGTCCAGCCAGGTGTCGAGCGCGTCGAACAGCCCCTCTTTGTCTTCCTGCATGTCTTTGTTGTATGCCAGCGGCAGCCCTTTCAGGGTCATCATCATGCCGGTCAGCGCGCCCTGCACGCGGCCACACTTACCGCGGATCAGCTCCAGCGCATCCGGGTTTTTCTTTTGCGGCATCAGGGAGGAGCCGGACGTCACGCGGTCGGACAGCTCGACGAAGCCCGCTTCGCCAGAGTTAAAGAAGATCAGGTCTTCGGCAAAGCGCGACAGGTGCACCATCCCGATAGAGGCATTCGACAGCAGCTCCAGCACGTGGTCACGGTCAGAGACGCTGTCTAGGCTGTTGCGGGTGGCGGAAGCAAAGCCCAGCCAGCCTGCCAGCTGCTCACGGTCGATTTCATAAGCCGTACCGGCCAGCGCGCCGCTGCCCAGCGGGCTGACGTCCAGACGCGTTAAGGTATCCTGTAAACGGCTCTCATCACGCGCCAGCATCTCAACGTAGGCCAGACACCAGTGCGCGAACGTCACTGGTTGCGCGCGTTGCAGGTGGGTATAACCCGGCATCACCGCATCCTGATTGTTCTGCGCAGTGTCCACCAGCGCGCTCTGCAGCTGACGATTCGCCGCCAGCAGTTCGCCGACGGTCTCTTTACACCACAGCTTCAGGTCGGTCGCCACCTGGTCATTACGGCTACGCCCGGTATGGAGCTTTTTACCCAGCTGGCCGACTTTGTCGATAAGTTTGCCTTCCACCCAACTGTGAATATCTTCGGCATCGCTCTGGAGGATTTGCTGCGGATCCAGACGCACCTCTTCCAGCAGATTATTCAGCGCCTCTTCCAGCTGCTGCTGTTCCTCTGCGGTCAGCACGCCCACGGTCACCAGCGCTTTGGACCAGGCCACAGAGCCGACAATATCCTGTTCGGCCAGGCGGTAGTCGAAGCGCAAAGAGTCGTTGAACTGTTTGAACCGCTGATCCGCTGCCTGTGTAAAACGCCCACCCCAAAGTGCCATAACGAATTTCCTTAATGATGATATTTTTGCCCGGTGGCGCTGCGCTTACCGGGCCTACAAAATTCCCGTAGGCCGGATAAGCGAAGCGCCATCCGGCACAGAATCTTAAGCCAGAATACGCGTACCAATCGGCGTACCGTTAAACAGCGCCGGGAGTTGCTCCGCGTGACGCCAGGAGGCGATATCCACCGGACGACCCAGCGTGCGCGCGGCATCCAGCGCCGCGTTCACCTTAACGATCATGCCGTCGGTGATAATGCCCTGATCGATCAGCTGTTCGGCTTTTGCGGCGGTCATTTCCGCTATACGCTGGCCTTTGCCGTCCAGAATGCCGCTCACGTCGGAGAGCAGGATCAGGTCTGCGCCCAGCGTGGCCGCCAGCGCGGTTGCCGCCTGGTCCGCATTGACGTTCATCAGCTCGCCCTCTTCGGTCACGCCGATTGAGCTCACCACCGGCAGGAAACCACCTTCCAGCAGGGTGTTAATCAGCTTAGGCGAACCTGGCTGCGCCAGTCCAACATGGCCAAGCGCTTCGTCGAGCTGGGTCACTTTCACGCAATCGCCATCGCCCAGACAGAGGCCAACGGACGCGATGTGGTGCTTCTTCGCCCACGCCAGCAGCGTTTTGTTCGCCGTCCCCGCCAGCGCACCAGTAATAATGTCAATCTGGTCGGCAGGCGTGACGCGCAGGCCATTTTTCTTAATCACCGGCAGGTTGAGCCCTTTCATCAGCTCGTCCACCACACAGCCGCCGCCGTGGACAATCACCAGCGGACGTTGATGTGATTCACGATAGTTCACCAGCGCGGTAAACAGGCGCTCCAGCGCTTCTTCGCTGTCCAGCAGTACACCACCGAGTTTGATAATTAATGGGTTCATCATCACACCTTAAATAAGAGCCTGCGTTTCAGGGAAGCCGAAACGAATATTTGCACACTGCATTGCCTGTGCGGCAGCGCCTTTGAGTAAGTTATCTTCTGCGGCGACCACAATCAGGTGCTCGCCCTGCACGGCAAAGCCGATGTCGCAGAACGGCAGGCCGACCACGTTTTTTAGCGCTGGTACGCCTTTGTCATACAGACGCACCAGTGGTTTATCCGCATACGCCTGCGTGAAGACTTCGCTCACCTGTTCTTTGGTCACACCCGGCTTCAGGCGGCAGGTAATGGTTTCGAGGATCCCGCGCGGGAAGCTACCGAGGTGCGGGGTGAAGATCACCTCCGCGCCCAGATGGGTGGTGATTTCAGGGTGATGACGGTGATTAAACACGCCATACGGCTGAAGGCTCACTTCGCAGAAGCTGTTGGAGATCGCGGCCTTGCGCCCGGCGCCGCTCACGCCGCTGGTGGCGTTGATCACCGGCCACTGGTCAAGATCCAGCAGACCCGCGTCGATCAGCGGCTTAAGGGAGAGCTGCGCCGCCGTCGGGTAACAGCCAGGCACGGCAATCAGATTCGCTTCTTTCAGTTTATCTGCGCTCCACTCCGCCAGGCCGTACACCGCTTTTTCGAGCAGATCCGGGTGCTGATGGGTGAAACCGTAATATTTTTCGTAGAACGCGCTGTCGTTAACGCGAAACGCGCCGGAGAGATCGAAGACCACGCAACCGGCTGCCAGAAACTGCGGCGCCAGGTCGTGACTGACCTCGTGTGCGGTGGCTAAAAACACCACGTCAACGCCGTCGGTAAACTCGCTGATGTCAGACATAGCCTGCAAAGGCAAATCAACCACGCCCTTAAGTTGTGGATGCAAATCGGAAATTAACTTTCCGGCATCATTGCTTTGCGCTGACACGGTCAAAGCGGTTATGGTCATATGTGGGTGGCGATTCACGTAGCTTACAAGCTCTGCGCCCGCATAACCGCTAGCGCCTACAATCAGCGTATTCAACATCGGGTTCCTTTATGCTCAACGTTAATGTATTTTTATTCACATTTATTGCATGAATATTGATACTATCACGACCTAAGGTGTGTCAACAATGAAAATGAACTTACCGCCATTTATCGAGATTTACCGCGCCCTGATTGCCACACCGTCCATCAGCGCAACGGAAGAAGCGCTGGATCAGAGCAATGAGTCTTTAATCAATCTGCTGGCGGGTTGGTTTAGCGATCTTGGGTTTAACGTTGAGGTTCAGCCCGTCCCCGGAACACGTCACAAATTTAACCTGCTCGCCAGCACCGGACATGGCGCTGGCGGCCTGCTGCTGGCTGGTCACACTGACACCGTGCCGTTTGACGATGGCCGCTGGACCCGCGATCCGTTCACCCTGACAGAGCACGACAACAAGCTCTACGGTCTCGGCACGGCGGACATGAAAGGCTTCTTTGCTTTTATCCTCGACGCGCTGCGTGACGTGGACGTGACAACGCTGAAAAAGCCGCTCTACATTCTGGCGACCGCCGATGAAGAGACCAGCATGGCGGGCGCACGGTATTTCTCTGAAAACACGTCGATTCGCCCGGACTGCGCGATCATCGGTGAACCTACCTCTCTGCAACCGATTCGGGCGCACAAAGGCCATATTTCTACCGCAGTGCGCGTGCTGGGCCAGTCTGGTCACTCCAGCGATCCGGCGCGCGGCGTGAACGCCATTGAGCTGATGCATGACGCGATTGGCCGCATCATGACCCTGCGCGACGATCTGAAAGAGCGCTATCACTACGAGGCGTTCACCGTGCCGTATCCGACGCTGAATCTCGGCAGCCTGCACGGCGGTGATGCGTCCAACCGTATCTGCGCCTGCTGCGAACTGCATATGGATATCCGTCCTCTGCCGGGTATGACGCTGAGCGATCTGGATGGCTTACTGAACGAAGCGCTGGCCCCGGTCAGCGAGCGCTGGCCGGGACGTCTGACGGTCTCCGAACTGCATCCGCCGATTCCAGGCTACGAATGCCCGCCTGACCACCAGCTGGTTCAGGTGGTGGAAAAACTGCTCGGGGAGAAAACCGACGTGGTGAACTACTGTACCGAAGCGCCGTTTATTCAGACCCTGTGCCCGACGCTGGTTCTGGGCCCTGGCTCCATCAACCAGGCCCACCAGCCGGACGAATATCTCGAAACCCGCTTCATCAAGCCCACCCGCGAACTCATTACCCAGGTTGTGCATCACTTCTGCTGGCATTAAAACGGCCCCTCACCCTGCCCTCTCCCCAAAGGGGAGAGGGTGTTCAAGTTCCCTCCCCCCTTTGGGGAGAGGGTTAGGGTGAGAGGAGTAAATCCCGCGATCTACGTCACATTCCCATAAGCATCTCTTATCTGACGCAATACGAATTAAATTTCGTAAATTGCCCGCATTTATTCATCTGCTGAACCGTTTTCGCAGCAATTGACGACGGGGGTTTTACGTGGCTTTATAAAGGGAGATGACAAAATAATGTCCAGAAAATTTTCGCCTGGGCATAAACAAAAATGATGGGGTGACTGGGTTTTTATGAACGAACAATATTCCGCGTTGCGTAGTAATGTCAGTATGCTCGGCAAAGTGCTTGGAGATACCATCAAAGATGCGTTGGGGGAGAACATCCTCGACCGTGTTGAAACCATCCGCAAGCTGTCCAAATCTTCCCGCGCCGGTAACGAGGCCAATCGTCAGGAGCTGCTCACCACCTTGCAGAACCTCTCTAATGATGAGCTACTGCCCGTTGCCCGCGCCTTCAGCCAGTTTCTGAACCTGGCAAACACCGCTGAGCAATACCACAGCATTTCGCCAAAAGGCGAAGCGGCCAGCAACCCGGAAGTCATTGCCCGCACCCTTCGTAAACTCAAAGACCAGCCCAACCTCAACGAAGCGACCATCAAAAAAGCGGTGGAATCCCTTTCGCTGGAGCTGGTGCTGACCGCACACCCAACCGAAATCACGCGTCGTACGCTGATCCACAAAATGGTGGAAGTGAACAACTGTCTGAAGCAGTTGGATAACAAAGACATTGCCGACTACGAACGTAACCAGCTTATGCGCCGCCTGCGCCAGCTGATTGCTCAGTCCTGGCACACCGATGAAATTCGTAAGCATCGCCCAAGCCCGGTCGACGAAGCCAAATGGGGCTTTGCGGTGGTGGAAAACAGCCTGTGGGAAGGGGTGCCAAACTACCTGCGCGAGCTGAACGAACAGCTGGAAGAAAATCTGGGCTATCGCCTGCCGGTCGACTTTGTGCCGGTTCGCTTCACTTCCTGGATGGGCGGCGACCGCGACGGCAACCCGAACGTGACGGCGGAAATCACCCGTCATGTCCTGTTGTTGAGCCGCTGGAAAGCAACCGATCTGTTCCTGAAAGATATTCAGGTGCTGATCTCCGAGCTGTCGATGGTAGAAGCGACGCCGGAACTGCGCGCGCTGGCCGGTGAAGAAGGTGCCAGTGAGCCGTACCGTTTCCTGATGAAAAAACTGCGCGGTCAGCTGATGGCCACGCAGGCCTGGCTGGAAGCGCGCCTGAAAGGCCAGCGCCTGCCGAAGCCGGAAGGTCTGCTGAGCCAGAACGAACAGCTCTGGGAACCGCTGTACGCCTGTTATAAATCGCTTCAGGCCTGCGGGATGGGCATCATTGCCAATGGCGAACTGCTCGACACCCTGCGCCGCGTGAAGTGTTTCGGCGTGCCGCTGGTGCGTATCGACGTCCGTCAGGAAAGTACCCGTCATACCGAAGCGCTGGGCGAGCTGACCCGCTATCTCGGCATTGGCGACTATGAAAGCTGGTCCGAAGCCGACAAACAGGCGTTCCTGATCCGCGAGCTGAACTCCAAGCGCCCGCTGCTGCCGCGCAATTGGGAGCCAAGCAATGACACCTGCGAAGTGCTCAACACCTGTAAAGCGATCGTGGATGCGCCGAAAGGATCGGTGGCCGCCTATGTGATCTCCATGGCGAAGACCCCGTCCGACGTGCTGGGCGTTCACCTTCTGCTGAAAGAAGCGGGCATCGACTACGCACTGCCGGTAGCACCGCTGTTTGAGACTCTCGACGACCTGAACAACGCCAACGACGTGATGACCCAGTTGCTGAACATCGACTGGTATCGCGGCTTTATTCAGGGCAAGCAGATGGTGATGATTGGCTATTCCGACTCCGCGAAAGATGCGGGCGTGATGGCAGCCTCCTGGGCGCAGTATCAGGCGCAGGATGCGCTAATTAAAACCTGCGAAAAAGCCGGTATTGAACTGACCCTGTTCCACGGACGCGGCGGTTCAATTGGTCGTGGCGGTGCGCCTGCACACGCGGCGCTGCTCTCCCAACCACCAGGAAGCCTGAAAGGCGGCCTGCGCGTGACCGAGCAGGGCGAGATGATCCGCTTCAAGTACGGCCTGCCGGAAGTGACCATCAGCAGCCTGTCGCTCTATACCAGTGCGATCCTGGAAGCCAACCTGCTGCCGCCGCCGGAGCCAAAAGAATCCTGGTGCCGGATTATGGACGAGCTGTCTGACATCTCCTGCGATCTGTATCGCGGCTTCGTGCGTGAAAACAAAGACTTTGTGCCTTACTTCCGCTCAGCCACGCCTGAGCAGGAGCTGGGTAAACTGCCGCTCGGCTCGCGCCCGGCCAAGCGTCGTCCTACTGGCGGCGTTGAATCCCTGCGCGCCATTCCGTGGATCTTTGCCTGGACGCAGAACCGCTTAATGCTGCCGGCCTGGCTGGGTGCCGGTGCGGCGCTGCAAAAAGTGGTGGAAGACGGTAAGCAGAGCGAACTGGAAACCATGTGCCGCGACTGGCCATTCTTCTCTACCCGTCTGGGGATGCTGGAGATGGTCTTCTCGAAAGCCGACCTGTGGCTGGCGGAATACTACGATCAGCGTCTGGTGAAACCCGAGCTGTGGGCGCTGGGTAAAGAGCTACGCGAGCTGCTGGAAGGCGACATCAAAGTGGTGCTGGATATCGCTAACGACTCCCACCTGATGGAAGACCTGCCGTGGATCGCCGAGTCTATCCAACTGCGTAACATCTACACCGACCCGCTGAACGTTTTACAGGCTGAACTGCTGCACCGTTCGCGTCTGGCGGAAGAGGAAGGTAAAGAGCCGGATCCACGCGTCGAACAGGCGTTAATGGTGACGATTGCAGGCGTTGCGGCGGGGATGCGTAACACCGGTTGATCGGTTTTGCCGGGTGGCGCTTACGCTTACCCGGCCTACAATAGGCTTTTCGTAGGCCCGGCAAGCGCCAGCGCCGCCGGGCAATACCCTGGTATCCACACCATGCACCACGATATCCCCCACATCCTGAATGACCTGATCAACGGCACCTTGCCGCTGCGTCAGGTGCATTTCCCCCCTTCGGCTAAACCTCTCCCCCGAACGTCACCTTGCCTCGTGCTTAGCTTTGATACGGCCTGCGAAGCGTTATTTTTTTCATCCGGTAATATTCCGCTTCAACCCGCCTTTTCGCTCAACATCAGCTTCGGCAAGCAACAACTGACTCTTCAGCTCGAGCGCGACAACACGCTTTTGCAACAGCAACAGGTTGCCAGACGCGGGCCGCGAGTGGGCGCATTCCTTTTGCAGACGCTCGCTGAATTGCAAATGCAGCCAGACGATCGGGAAACGGCCAGACTGGTGGTATTAAGTTTGCTCAGCCACTGTCGCGATCTGCTGGGCAGCGATATCCATACCGCCAGCCGCAGCCGTGCATTATTTGAAGCGATTCGTCACTACATCGAAGAACATCACGCCTCTGCACTAACCCGTGAATCGGTGGCGCAGGCGTTTTATATTTCTCCGAACTACCTTTCTCATCTTTTTCAAAAAACAGGCAGCGTGGGGTTCAACGAATATCTTACGCAAACACGCCTCGAGCACGCGCGTCAGCTTCTTAAAGGCTACGAGTTTAAAATCAAAGATATCGCTGCAAGCTGCGGATTTACGGACAGTAACTACTTTTGCCGTCTCTTTCGCAAGCACACTGAACGTTCCCCTTCCGAATATCGACGCCAGTATCACAGCCAGCTGATCGCCAAAAAGTAGCATTGTGATCGCTCTCTCACTTCGCCAGGGACATTACATTTATCCAGTATTTGGCAAAATTGACCTGTATTCGCCGCGACTGGGTGCGCCGTATCCTTTATTCAACCTTTCTGACTTAAGGAAAAATAATGGAACTGTACCTGGATACCGCCAACGTGGCAGAAGTTGAACGCCTGGCGTGCATTTTTCCCATTGCGGGCGTGACCACCAACCCAAGCATCGTAGCCGCCAGCGGCGAATCTGTCTGGGAGGTGTTGCCGCGCCTGCAGCATGCTATCGGCCCGGAGGGCAGGCTGTTTGCCCAAACCATGAGCCGCGACGCCGAAGGAATGGTGGCGGAAGCAAAACGGCTGAACAATGCCCTGCCGGACATCGTGGTAAAAATTCCCGTCACTGCACAGGGGCTCATCGCGATTAACGCGCTGAAGAAAGAGGGAATTACCACGCTGGGAACCGCCGTTTACAGCGCCGCTCAGGGGTTACTGGCCGCGCTGGCAGGAGCGAAATATGTCGCACCGTATGTAAACCGCGTCGATGCGCAGGGCGGTGACGGCATTCGCACGGTACAGGAACTGCAATCCCTGCTGGAACAGCATGCGCCAGAGAGCATGGTGCTGGCTGCCAGCTTTAAAACGCCGCGCCAGGCGCTGGATTGCCTGTTGGCAGGATGTGAGGCAATCACGCTTCCCTTAGACGTAGCGCAACAAATGCTCGGCACGCCAGCGGTAGAGTCAGCCATAGAGAAGTTCGAGCAGGACTGGAAAAACGCGTTTGGTAACCTCAACCTCTAAGGGAGATATGTTATGGACCGTATCATTCAATCGCCGGGGAAGTACATCCAGGGCGCTGATGTTCTCACTCGTCTCGGCGACTACCTGAAGCCGCTGGCGGCTCGCTGGCTGGTGGTAGGCGATAAATTTGTGCTGGGTTTTGCCGAAGAAACCCTGCGTCAGAGTTTTAAAAAAGCCGGACTCCATGCCGAAATTGCACCGTTTGGCGGCGAATGTTCGCAAAATGAAATCGATCGCCTGAAAAAACTGGCCGACAGTACCGACTGCCTGGCGGTGCTGGGTATCGGGGGCGGAAAAACGCTGGATACCGCCAAAGCGCTGGCGCACTTTATGGACGTGCCGGTGGCTATTGCCCCGACCATTGCCTCCACCGATGCGCCGTGCAGTGCCCTTTCCGTGATTTATACCGACAGCGGCGAGTTCGATCGCTACCTGATGCTGCCGCACAACCCGAACATGGTGATTGTCGATACCAGGGTGGTGGCAAGCGCACCTGCGCGCCTGCTGGCCGCCGGGATTGGCGATGCCCTGGCAACCTGGTTTGAAGCGCGCGCCTGTTCGCGCAGCGGCGCCACGACCATGGCGGGTGGCAAGTGCACGCAGGCAGCGTTAGCGCTGGCTGAGCTGTGCTACAACACGCTGGTTGAAGAGGGCGAGAAAGCGATGCTGGCGGCGGAACAACACGTGGTGACGCCTGCTCTGGAACGCATTATTGAAGCCAACACCTATCTGAGCGGCGTGGGCTTTGAAAGTGGCGGGCTGGCGGCGGCACACGCCATTCACAATGGCATGACGGCGGTGCCGGATGCGCACCATTTCTACCACGGTGAAAAAGTGGCATTTGGTACGCTGACGCAACTGGTACTGGAGAACGCGCCGGTAGAAGAAATCGAAACCGTTGCGGCGCTGTGCCATAGCGTCGGGCTGCCAATTACGCTGGCGCAGCTGAATATCAAAGAGGATATTCCGGCTAAAATGCGGCTGATCGCGGAGGCGTCCTGTGCCGAAGGGGAAACCATTCACAACATGCCTGGCGGCGTAACGCCGGATCAGGTCTATGCGGCGCTGCTGGTGGCGGACCAGTATGGACAGCGATTCTTGCAGGAGTGGGAGTAATAGAAAAACCGGGTGGCGCTGCGCTTACCCGGCCTACATGGCACTTTAATTTGTAGGCCGGGTAAGGCGTAGCCGCCACCCGGCACAAGGGTTACTTCACGTCAAACCGATCCAAATCCATCACTCGCGCCCATACGGCAACGAAGTCGCGGACGAACTTCTCTTGTGCATCGCTGCTGGCGTAAACTTCGGCCAGCGCGCGGAGGACAGCGTTGGAACCGAAGACCAGATCGGCGCGGGTGGCGGTATATTTCACTTCCCCGCTGGCGCGATCGCTACCGGCAAACAGCTCGTTTGAGTCGTCGGTCGCTTTCCACTGGGTGTTCATATCCAGCAGATTGACGAAGAAGTCGTTGCTCAGCACGCCCTCGCGGTTAGTAAACACGCCATTCTTGCTGCCATCGAAGTTTGCACCCAGTACGCGCAAACCGCCGATCAACACCGTCAGTTCCGGCGCGGTCAGGGTCAACTGCTGGGCTTTGTCGATCAGCAGCGACTCCGTGGTGGACACATCCACCTGCGCGCGATAGTTACGGAAACCGTCGGCAATCGGTTCGAGCAGGTTAAACATCTCGATATCCGTCTGATCCTGACGCGCATCCACACGACCTGGAGTGAACGGTACGTTGACGTAAACGCCTGCCGCTTTCGCCGCCTGCTCAACGCCCACGACACCCGCCAGCACAATGATATCGGCCAGTGAAGCTTTGTTGGTGGTGCGCTGGATCGCTTCCAGAGCCGGTAATGCCCGCACCGCCGCGGTGTTAACGTCCCAGTCGCGCTGAGGTGCCAGCGCCAGACGCGCGCCGTTCGCGCCGCCACGCTTGTCGCCGCCGCGGAAGGTCGATGCCGACGCCCAGGCCACGGAAACCAGCTCGCTCACGGAGAGACCCGAGGCCGCGATTTCCGCTTTCAGGCTTTCAATATCTTCCTGCGTCGGATGGAACACCGGCTGAGGCAGCGGATCCTGCCAAATCAGATCTTCTTTCGGTACTTCCGGGCCGATGTACCGCGCTTTTGGCCCCATATCGCGGTGGGTCAGCTTGAACCACGCGCGCGCAAAGGCTTCGTTGAAGGCCTGCGGATCGTTCAGGAAACGACGGGAAATTTTCTCGAATTCCGGATCAAAACGCAGCGTCAGGTCGGTGACCAGCATGGTTGGCTTGCGTTTTTTCGACGGGTCGAACGGGTCAGGCATAATTTCCGGCGCATCCACGGCTTCAAACTGAATTGCGCCCGCCGGGCTACGTGTCTGCACCCATTCGTATTTGAACAGGTTCTCGAAGAAATAGTTGCTCCACTGGGTTGGGGTTTGAGACCAGATAACTTCCAGCCCGGAGGTGATGGCGTCAGCGCCAATACCGGTGCCGTGCGTGCTGGCCCAGCCCAGGCCCTGCGCTTCAATAGGCGACGCTTCAGGGTCAGTGCCCACGTGCGTGGCTTCGCCTGCACCGTGCGTTTTACCGAGCGTATGGCCGCCTGCAATAAGCGCAACGGTCTCTTCGTCATTCATGCCCATGTTGCCAAATGTAGCGCGGATCGCCGCCGCCGCAGACAGCGGTTCACCACTGGCGTTTGGCCCTTCCGGGTTAACGTAAATCAGGCCCATTTCTGTGGCGGCCAGCGGGCGCTTCGCCAGCGCTTCCGGGTCACGGTGAGTCAGCCAGGCTTTTTCATCGCCCCAGTTCACGTCCAGATCCGGTTCCCAGACGTCTTCACGCCCGGCACCGAAACCAAAGGTGCGGAAGCCGGAGTTCTCCAGCGCCACGTTACCCGCGAGGATAAACAGGTCGGCCCAGGAGATTTTTTGTCCGTATTTTTGCTTAATTGGCCACAGCAGACGGCGAGCCTTATCCAGGCTGACGTTATCAGGCCAGGAGTTCAGCGGCGCAAAACGCTGCTGACCGCGACCGGCACCGCCGCGACCATCAACGGAGCGATAGGTACCCGCACCGTGCCAGGCCATACGGATAAACAGGCCCGCATAGCTGCCCCAGTCGGCAGGCCACCACGGTTGTGAGTCGGTTAACAGTGCTTTGAGATCGCCCTTTAGGGCGGAATAGTCGAGCTTACTGAATTCTTTGCGGTAGTCGAAGTCTTCACCCAGAGGGTTTGAACGGCTGGAGTGTTGATTAAGTAAATCGATGCGGAGTTGTTTAGGCCACCACTCTTTGCTGCCGGTACCTGCACCCGCGCTGTGATCGACGCCGCCCTGGTGGAACGGACATTTGCCGGCGGATGCCGCGTTATTGGTCTCGTCTGACATGCTCATCGCTATGCTCCCTTTACAGTGTTACCGTTACGATATACACCACTAGCGATAAGAGATAGTTGAATTAATCCACAGATTCGATAGCTAATACCTTTTAACTTTCTGTTCGAGTAAAAAACCCTCACTTTATGAGGGATTTTTACTTTATAACGCCGGGCGGACACCCAGCGTATGGCAAATGGCGTAACTCATCTCCGCGCGGTTAAGCGTATAGAAGTGGAAATCCTTCACCCCTTCACGGCTTAAAATCTTCACCATATCCATCGCGATATTGGCCCCCACCAGCTTGCGTGTTTCCGGGTCATCGTCCAAACCTTCGTACATTTTGGACATCCACAGCGGAATGCGCACGTTGGTCATATCCGCGAATTTCTTCGCCTGTTTGAAGTTCGAGACCGGCAGAATGCCAGGGATGATTTCGACATCAATACCCGCCGAGACGCAGCGGTCGCGAAAGCGTAAATAGCTTTCCACATCAAAGAAGAACTGAGTAATGGCGCGATTTGCACCTGCGTCCACCTTACGCTTCAGGTTAAGCAGATCCGCCTGGGCGCTTTTCGCTTCCGGGTGAACTTCCGGGTAAGCGGCAACGGAAATATCAAAGTCAGCAACGTCTTTCAGCAGGGCAACCAGATCGGTGGCGTACATGTCCGGCTTACCGCTCCCCGGCGGCAGGTCGCCGCGCAGGGCAACGATATGACGAATGCCGTTGTTCCAGTAGTCCTGAGCAATCGCGCGCAGTTCATCAGGGGTGGCGTCGATACAGGTGAGGTGCGGTGCCGCTTCCAGACCGGTTCGGTCTTTAATGCCCTTAATGATGCTGTGCGTGCGGTCACGCTCACCGGAGTTGGCGCCGTAGGTTACGGAGACGAACTTCGGCTTCAGGCTGCTCAGGCGATCGATAGAGCTCCACAGGGTTTGCTCCATTTCACTGGTGCGCGGCGGGAAAAATTCAAAAGAGACGTTAATCTGGCCGTTTACTTCGGCCAGGCTCTGATTCAGGGCTTCCCGCTGGTTGGCGTGAAAAAAGCTCATACCTTACCTCTATCTTTCGCGTGTCATTGTTTGTTGTGTTGTGAACTTCTATACGTTTAGACGTCCAGATGTAAAAATGACGGAAAAGCGGGATGACGTCAACAGAAATAATCAACATTAACGGTGAGGTTTGTTCAGGGAAGATGAAGGGGATTCATGATGGGGGGTGAGAAGGCCCCTCACCCCAGCCCTCTCCCCAAAGGGGCGAGGGGGGAAAGACCGCACCGAGCAGTCCCCTCTCCCCTAAGGGGAGAGGGTTAGGGTGAGGGGTTACAGTAGCTTAGCCAGGCGATTAATGTCGGACTGAATGGCTCCGGCGGTCACATCGCGCCCCGCACCCGGGCCACGGATCACCAGCGGGTTATCGCGGTACCAGCGGCTTTCGATGGCGAAGACGTTATCGCACGGCAGCAGCGCCGCCAGCGGATGTTCAGGACGTACCGCCTCCACGCCCACGCGCGCTTTACCGTTCGCCTCGAAGCGCGCCACGTAACGCAGCACCAGGCCCATCTCGTTTGCCGCTTCGAGACGTTGCACCATCTGCTCGTTCAGCTCGTCGCCGTTCTCAAAGAAGTGATCGACAGATCCTTCCTCGCAGCCCGCAGGCACCAGAGACTCAACGCGTACCTGACCCGGTTCAATGTCGTAGCCCGCTTCACGCGCCAGGATCACCAGCTTGCGCATCACGTCTTTACCGGCAAGGTCAACGCGCGGATCCGGCTCGGTTAAGCCCTGCTGCCACGCCTGATCCACCAGGTCGGTGAACGGAACGGTGCCGTCAAACTGCAAAAACAGCCAGGAGAGCGTGCCGGAGAAGATCCCGCTCAGCGCCAGAATGCTGTCGCCGCTTTCAATCAGGTCGCGCACGGTATGGTTCACCGGCAGGCCCGCGCCAACGGTGGCGTTATACAGCCAGTGACGGCCCGTTTTTTCGAATGCGTCATGGATCTGACGGTATTTATCAGTGCTGCTCGCGCCCGCCAGTTTGTTGGCGCTGATGACGTGGAAACCGTGGCTGGCGAAATCCAGATACTGATCGGCCAGCTGTTCGCTGGCGGTAACGTCCAGCACCACCAGATCGTCGTACGGGTGCGCGCGCATCCACAGGAACAGCGACTCTTCGTCCTGCTCAACCGCTTCATCGTTAAAGAAGGCCAGCGCCCGGCTGGCGTCCAGCCCTTCGTAGTTCAGCAGGCTGCGGCGGCTGTCCACCACCCCAGCCAGAATAAATTCAAACCCGGTACGCGCCGAAAGCGTTACCTGCTCGCGGGCGAACAGCTCCAGCCAGCGGGAACCGATATTCCCTTTCCCGAACAGTACCAGGCCGATGCGTTTTTCCGCGCGGAACAGGGAGGTGTGCAGGCCCTGAATCAGGCTTTCGGTTGGCCCCTTGCGCAGAACAGCAACCAGGCTGATGCCCTCTTCCGACTGCCAGGTGAACTCCACCGGCTGCCCTTTCAGCTGCTGCCAGAAGCGGTGGCAGTGCAGCGGGTTACGGGTGACGCCCGCGCCCACCATTGCCACCAGCGCCAGTCCCTGACGCAGGCGAAGCTCGCCCGGCAGTCCCGCTTCATCCAGAATCTTCAGGGCGCTGTCCACCACTTCAGCGGTATAGCAGAACTGCAACAGCTGGCGATCGTTATGCACGCCAACGGCCAGCGGACGCACCTGGGCACGTTTCAGGATGGTGTCGATATCTTTGTGCGCCAGTTTGAAATCCTGGCCCGCAGGTACCTGGAACTCAATCAGGCAGATGTCATCGTGGCTGGTGACAATGCGCGCGCCCGTACCGGATGCCAGCACGCGCTCGATGCGAGTGGAACCCTGATCCGGCGTGTAGCTACAGCGTAGTTGCAGGTCGATGTCGCTGCCGGAAACCGGCTGTAGCGTGCGCGCGTGCAACACTGGTGCCGCCAGACGCGCCAGCTCGCTCGCTTCGTCGAGACGCAGCAGCGGCAGCAGGCAGGCATCTTTTACTTTGCGCGGGTCCGCGCTGTAGACACCGGCCACGTCGCTCCAGATGGTGACGCGGGACACGCCCGCCAGGGCGCCAATCTGCGTTGCCGAGTAGTCAGAGCCGTTACGGCCCAGCAGTACGGTTTCACCTGCGTTGCTGCGACTGATAAAGCCGGTCACCACAATACGTTTACCCGGATGTTGCACCAGCAGCTGTTGCAGCAGCGGGTAGGACAACCCTTCGTCCACCTGCGGCTGTGCGGCGCGTTCGGCACGCAGGAAATCACGCGCGTCGAGCCAGGCGGCTTCCACGCCAAGATGTTGCAGCACGGCGGCCATCAGGCGCGCAGACCACACTTCACCATGGCCAACCACTTCCGCATACACCGCATCGGTAATGCCGCTGTCCAGCAGAGCTGCCAGACGCTCAAGGTCGTGAGTAAAGGCGCTTATCAGCCCGTCCGCCACGTCCGCAGGCAGCAAACCGGCAATCAGTTCACTCTGGTAACGACGTAAGGACTGTTGCACCTGATGCGCAGAGAGGCGATCGGTCTGGCTCAGTTTCAGCCAGCTAATCAGCTGGTTGGTGGTGCTGCCCGCCGCAGAGACAACCATCATGTCCCCCGGCTGTGAATACTCGGTCATGATCCCTGCGACACGCAGATAACATTTCACATCAGCAAGACTACTACCACCAAACTTGTGCAGCTGACGACCCTTCGCCCCTGCCTGCGCTATCACACTCATGATTACCCCTTGGCTGCGACCCGGAAGCCATTTTCCAGATCGGCAATTAAATCTTCAGAATCTTCAATACCGGTCGAGATACGCAGCAGCGTCTCGGAAATCCCGGCGGCGGCACGTGCTTCGGGTGCCATACCTGCGTGCGTCATGGTTGCGGCGTGGGAGATCAAGCTTTCTACTCCCCCTAAGGATTCCGCCAGCGTAAACAATGACAACCCGCTCAGGAAGCGACGCAGCGTTTGCTCGTCACCGTCCAGTTCAAAACTTAACATCGCGCCAAATCCTTTCTGTTGGCGCGCGGCAATCTCGTGCCCCTGGTTTTCCGGCAGCGACGGGTGATAAAGCTTCTTCACCAGCGGCTGGGTTTTCAGGAAATCCACGATCGCCTGGGCATTACGCTGCGCCACGTCCATACGCGGTGACAGGGTGCGGATACCGCGCAGCAGCAAATAGCTGTCGAACGCGCCCGCGGTGACGCCAATGTTATTGGCCCACCATGCCAGTTCAGTGACAACATCAGGATCTTTGGCAATCACCACACCCGCTACCACGTCAGAATGGCCGTTCAGATATTTCGTGCATGAATGCAACACCAGATCGGCACCCAGTGCCAGTGGGTTCTGAAGGGCCGGACTGAGGAACGTATTATCCACTACACTTATCGCTCCCGCATCCCTTGCGAGCTGACAAATTTTCGCAATATCGACTACGCGCAACAATGGATTGCTTGGACTTTCCACCAGAACCAGCTTCGGCTGTTCGGCTAACGCCTGTTTCAGCGCCTGTTCGTCGTTTTGATCGACAAACAACACGCGGTAGCAGCCACGTTTCGCCAGGCTATCAAACAGACGATAGCTGCCGCCGTAGCAGTCGTGCGGCGCCACCAGCAGATCGCCAGGTTTCAGGAACACCGTGGTCACCAGATGAATGGCAGACATGCCGGTATTGGTTAATACCGCCCCTGCGCCGCCTTCCAGTTCCGCCAGCGCGCGCTGGGTGACGTCACGCGTAGGATTGCCGCGACGCGAGTAGTCATGCGCGCGAGGTTCATTAAATCCGGTGAAATTATAGGTGCTGGAGAGATGAATTGGCGGGACAACGCAGCCGTACTGCTCGTCATCATTCAATCCGCTACGCACTGCGATGGTGGCCTGTTTACGCGTCATGGTGAGGCTTCCTGGCGAATGAGGTGAAAAGTCAGGCACCAGAGTAAACATTGAAAGTATGGACGTCAATACATCTGGACATCTAAACTTCTTTGCGTATAGATTGAGCAATGCGCAAATAGCCGTTAAAATTATATGCTTTAGGACACGCTACAGCGGCAATATCCGTGCCTCGGTATCGTCTCTACGGTAAACTACGCAAGATTACGGTTCAAAACTGATGGTTACGGGTTTTGCACCTTTAGATTAATGACTGAGAGGATTAAAGGTATCTCATGGCTGAATGGAGCGGCGAATATATCAGCCCATACGCTGAGCACGGTAAGAAGAGTGAGCAAGTCAAGAAAATCACGGTGTCCATTCCTCTGAAGGTGTTGAAGATCCTCACCGATGAACGTACGCGTCGTCAGGTGAACAACCTGCGTCACGCCACTAACAGCGAACTGCTGTGCGAAGCGTTCCTGCATGCGTTTACCGGCCAACCGTTGCCGAACGATGACGATCTGCGCAAAGAGCGCAGTGACGAAATTCCAGAAGAGGCGAAGGTGATCATGCGTGAACTGGGTATCGACCCGGATACGTGGGAATACTGATAAGCGGATACAAAAAAGGCACCTTGCGGTGCCTTTTTTTCGGGAAACTTATTTAGCGCCCGGGATGCTGAAACGCTTGTTGAAGCGGTCAACACGGCCACCGGTTGCAACATCACGCTGCTTACCAGTGTAGAACGGGTGGCATTTGCCGCACACGTCCAGGTTCAGATCGTGACCCACGGTAGAGCGGATCTGGATAGAGTTACCGCAAGAGCAGTTTGCAGTAATCATTTCGTATTTCGGGTGAATATCTTTTTTCATGGGAGAACCTCAGTTAAGGCCGCGTCGCTCTTCCAGCCCTAACGCCAGACACCACGCGATGTTGAATGTAAGTTCTTTGGCGTAAAGTACACCAAAGGCGGCGAATCATACAGAATTTAACCAACGTATGCAAACTGATCCGCACGCTGCTTTCACTAATGTGTATACTAACGCGCCACTTTTCAAGTCAGGAAGATTCGATGCCCGTCGCTCACGTTGCCCTGCCCGTTCCGCTTCCCCGCACCTTTGACTACCTGCTGCCCGACAGCATGAGCGCCAAAGCGGGCTGTCGCGTGACCGTGCCGTTCGGTAAACAGCAGCGCGTGGGGATCGTCGTCTCCGTCAGCGATAAAAGCGAGCTGCCGCTTACCGAGCTGAAATCGATCGTTGAAGTGCTGGACGATGAACCTGTTTACTCTCACAGCACCTGGCGACTGCTGCTGTGGGCGGCAGATTATTATCACCATCCTATTGGCGACGTATTGTTCCACGCCCTGCCGATTATGCTGCGTCAGGGTAAGCGCGCCAGCCATGCGCCAATGTGGTACTGGTTTGCCACCGAGCAGGGTCAGGCGGTCGACATTAACAGCCTGAAGCGCTCGCAAAAACAACAGCAGGCGTTGGCCGCGCTACGCCAGGGGAAAATCTGGCGCCATCAGGTCGACGAGCTCGAGGTGAGCGAAACCGCGTTGCAGGCATTAAGGAAGAAAGGGCTGAGCGAGCTGGCCAGCGAAGCACCTGCCCTTCACGACTGGCGCGACGGCTTTTCCGTCTCGGGCGATCGCCTGCGTCTGAATACCGAGCAGGCCACCGCCGTGGGCGCGATTCACAGCGCCGCCGATCGTTTCTCCGCCTGGCTGCTGGCGGGCGTCACCGGCTCCGGTAAAACCGAAGTGTATCTGAGCGTACTGGAAAATGTGCTCGCACAGGGCAAACAGGCGCTGGTAATGGTGCCGGAAATCGGCCTGACGCCGCAAACCATCGCCCGTTTCCGTGAACGCTTTAATGCGCCCGTTGAGGTTCTGCACTCCGGCCTGAACGACAGCGAGCGCCTCAGCGCCTGGCTGAAAGCGAAAAACGGCGAAGCGGCGATTGTGATTGGCACCCGTTCCTCACTCTTTACGCCGTTTAAAAATCTCGGCGTTATCGTGATCGATGAAGAGCATGACAGCTCCTATAAACAGCAGGAAGGCTGGCGCTATCACGCCCGCGACTTAGCCGTGTACCGCGCCCACAGCGAGCAAATCCCCATTATTCTGGGGTCCGCCACCCCCGCGCTTGAAACGCTGCACAACGTTCGCCAGCGTAAATACCACATGCTGCGCCTGACGCGCCGCGCGGGGAATGCCCGTCCGGCCATTCAGCATGTGCTGGATCTGAAAGGCCAGCAGGTGCAGGCCGGGTTAGCGCCTGCGCTGATTAGCCGCATGCGCCAACATTTGCAGGCGGGCAACCAGGTGATCCTGTTTCTGAACCGCCGCGGCTTCGCGCCTGCGTTGCTGTGCCACGACTGCGGCTGGATTGCCGAGTGCCCGCGCTGCGATCACTACTACACCTTCCACCAGGCTCAGCGCCATTTACGCTGCCACCACTGCGACAGCCAGCGTCCGGTACCCCGTCAGTGCCCGTCCTGCGGCTCAACGCACATCGTGCCGGTGGGTCTGGGGACGGAGCAGCTCGAACAGGCGCTGGCGCCGTTCTTCCCTGATGTGCCCATTTCGCGTATCGACAGGGATACCACCAGCCGCAAAGGGGCACTGGAGCAGCAGCTGGCGGAAGTGCATCGCGGCGGCGCGCGCATCCTGATTGGCACTCAAATGCTGGCGAAAGGGCATCACTTCCCGGACGTGACGCTGGTCGCCCTGCTGGACGTCGACGGCGCGCTGTTCTCCGCGGATTTTCGCTCCGCGGAGCGTTTCGCACAGCTTTATACCCAGGTTGCTGGTCGCGCCGGTCGAGCGGGTAAGCAGGGCGAAGTAGTGCTGCAAACGCACCATCCTGAGCACCCGCTGCTGCAAACGCTGCTGCACAAAGGCTATGACGCCTTCGCCGACCAGGCGCTGGCCGAACGTCAGACGATGCAGCTTCCTCCGTGGACCAGCCACGTCATCATCCGTGCGGAAGATCATAACAACCAGCAGGCGCCGCTATTCCTGCAACAGCTGAGAAATCTCCTGCAGGCCAGCCCACTGGTGGATAATCAGCTGTGGATTTTAGGCCCGGTACCCGCGCTCGCCCCGAAACGCGGCGGCCGTTTCCGCTGGCAACTCTTACTTCAGCACCCTTCGCGTATCCGTTTACAGCAGATCGTCAGCGGCACGCTGGCGCTGATTAATACCCTGCCGGAAGCACGAAAAGTGAAGTGGGTTCTGGACGTCGATCCGATTGAAGGCTGAAGACGGATCGAAAAATTTAATGCGCCTCACACTTTTTATGAAAATTCTGTAACCGATTCCATTAACTATCTGTAAAAATGGTGCGGTCCGCAGTTCGGTGTTCAGGCGAGGAGAAGACGTTGAAGTCCAGGAAAGAGGTTGCCTCGGCGACCATGAAAGACGTTGCCGAGAAAGCACAAGTCTCAACAGCAACCGTGTCCCGCGCATTGATGAACCCTGACAAAGTCTCCCAGGCGACCCGAAACCGGGTTGAAAAGGCGGCGCTTGAGGTCGGTTATTTCCCGCAAGCCATGGGGCGCAACGTTAAACGCAACGAATCCCGCACCATCCTGGTGATCGTGCCGGACATCTGCGATCCCTTCTTCAGCGAAATCATCCGCGGCATTGAGGTCACGGCCGCCGCCCAGGGCTATCTGGTGCTGATTGGTGATTGTGCCCACCAGAACCAGCAGGAAAAAACGTTCATCGACCTGATCATCACCAAGCAGATTGATGGCATGCTGCTGCTTGGCTCACGCCTGCCGTTTGATGCCAGCATTGAAGAACAGCGCAATTTACCGCCAATGGTCATGGCGAACGAATTCGCGCCGGAGCTGGAGCTGCCGACCGTTCATATCGATAACCTCACCGCCGCGTTCAACGCCGTGAACTATCTTCAGGAGCTGGGGCATAAGCGTATCGGTTGTATTGCCGGACCAGAAGAGATGCCGCTGTGTCATTACCGGTTGCAGGGCTACGTTCAGGCGCTTCGCCGTACCGGGGCTATTGTCGATCCGCACTACATTGCGCGCGGTGATTTCACCTTTGAAGCGGGCGGGCAGGCGCTGGAAAAATTGCTTGCCTTGCCAGAACCGCCTACCGCGGTCTTCTGCCACAGCGACGTGATGGCGCTGGGGGCGTTATCCTACGCCAAACGTCACGGCCTGCGCGTGCCAAAGGACCTGTCGATAATCGGTTTTGATAATATTTCGCTTTCGGAGTTTTGCGATCCGCCGCTTTCGACTGTTTCGCAGCCGCGGTATGACATTGGCCGGGAAGCGATGCTGCTTTTGCTGGATCAGCTGCACGGTCAAACAGTTAGCAGTGGGTCACGACTACTGGATTGTGAGCTGATTGTGCGCGGCTCTACCCAGGCATTAACTTAAAGTAAATACCTTTCGACACCCTTATCTGGTCAAAGCCCCGTCGCTTAAGTAACATGGCGGGCTGACGAACGAATAAATACAGCGAAACGATAGTGGCACAACGAGATTATGTACGTCGCGGCCAGCCGGCACCTTCGCGACGCAAAAAGAGTAGTTCAAAAAGCAAGCAACGTAGCCTGTCTGCTGTCTCCCCAGCCATGGTCGCCATTGCTGCGGCTGTGCTGGTGGCCTTTATTGGCGGCCTCTACTTCATTACGCATCATAAAAAAGAAGAGTCTGAAGCCCTTCAGGGTAACAAGGTCGTCGGCAACGGCCTTCCTCCGAAGCCTGAAGAGCGCTGGCGCTACATTAAAGAGCTGGAAAGCCGCCAGCCTGGCGTACGTGCGCCTACCGAGCCTTCTGCCGGGGGTGAAGTGAAGAATGCCGATCAGCTGACGGACGAACAGCGCCAGTTGCTCGCTCAGATGCAGGCGGACATGCGCCAGCAGCCTACGCAGTTGAACGAAGTACCGTGGAACGAACAAACCCCGGCGCAGCGTCAGCAAACGTTGCAGCGCCAGCGTCAGGCACAGCAGCAAACGCAACAGCAGCAGTGGACGCAGACGCAGCCGGTACAACAGCCGCGTACACAACCGCAGCAGCAGACGCGTACCGTACAAACGCAGCCTGTTCAGCAGCAGCCGAAAGCCCAGCCGCAGAAGCAAACAGCACAGCCGTATCAGGATCTGTTGCAGACGCCTGCACATACCACTGCGCAACAGCCAAAAACGCAGCAGGCTGCGCCGGTCACTAAAGAGACCGAGGCACCAAAGCAGACGGCTGAGAAAAAAGATGAACGCCGCTGGATGGTTCAGTGCGGTTCGTTTAAAGGCGCTGAGCAGGCAGAAACGGTGCGAGCTCAGCTGGCATTTGAAGGATTTGACTCACGCATTACCACCAATAACGGCTGGAATCGCGTGGTGATTGGACCGGTCAAAGGCAAAGAAAACGCAGACGGCACCATTTCCCGTTTGAAAGTGGCGGGCCACACAAACTGCATTCGACTCGCCTCCGGGGGTTGAAACCCCCAAAATCCCCCCCATCTATCATTTAATTCAGCCCTGAGCACAGGCTCAGGGCTTCTGTTTCCCGAATCTGTAACCAGGGGGTCTGCTCGTGACAACAATAGTAAGTGTACGCCGTAACGGCCAGGTGGTAATTGCCGGTGATGGCCAGGCCACGCTGGGTAATACCGTCATGAAAGGCAACGTGAAGAAAGTACGTCGTCTTTATAACGACAAAGTGATCGCCGGTTTCGCAGGCGGCACGGCTGATGCCTTCACGCTGTTTGAACTGTTTGAACGCAAACTGGAAATGCATCAGGGTCATCTGGTGAAAGCCGCCGTTGAGCTGGCAAAAGACTGGCGTACCGACCGCATGCTGCGCAAGCTCGAAGCACTGCTGGCCGTGGCTGACGAAAACGCCTCGCTGATCATCACCGGTAACGGCGACGTGGTTCAGCCTGAAAACGACCTGATTGCCATCGGCTCTGGCGGCCCGTACGCCCAGGCCGCAGCCCGTGCGCTGTTGGAAAATACCGACATGAACGCGCGCGATATCGCGGTGAAAGCGTTGGATATTGCAGGTGATATCTGCATCTATACCAACCACAATCACACCATCGAAGAATTGACCTCCAAAGCGTAAGGATCGCCCATGTCTGAAATGACCCCACGCGAAATTGTCAGCGAACTGAACAAACACATTATCGGCCAGGACAACGCCAAGCGCTCCGTGGCTATCGCACTACGTAACCGCTGGCGTCGCATGCAGCTCGACGAAGAGCTTCGCCACGAAGTGACACCAAAAAATATTCTGATGATCGGCCCGACCGGGGTGGGTAAAACCGAAATCGCCCGTCGTCTGGCCAAACTGGCTAACGCGCCGTTCATCAAAGTTGAAGCCACCAAGTTCACCGAAGTGGGCTATGTGGGTAAAGAAGTGGACTCCATCATCCGCGACCTGACCGATTCAGCGATTAAGATGGTGCGTGTCCAGGCGATTGAGAAAAACCGCTATCGCGCCGAAGAGATGGCCGAAGAGCGTATTCTCGACGTGCTGATCCCACCGGCAAAAAATAACTGGGGACAGGCTGAACAGCAGCCTGAACCTTCTGCTGCGCGTCAGGCATTCCGCAAAAAACTGCGTGAAGGCGAGCTGGACGACAAAGAGATTGAGATCGATCTCGCTGCCGCGCCAATGGGCGTGGAAATCATGGCCCCTCCGGGCATGGAAGAGATGACCAGCCAGTTGCAGTCCATGTTCCAGAACCTGGGCGGGCAGAAGCAGAAAGCGCGTAAGCTGAAAATCAAAGACGCGATGAAGCTGCTGATTGAAGAAGAAGCAGCGAAGCTGGTTAACCCGGAAGAGCTGAAACAGGACGCTATCGACGCGGTTGAGCAGCACGGTATCGTGTTTATCGACGAAATCGACAAAATCTGTAAGCGCGGCGGCAACAGCTCCGGCCCGGATGTTTCCCGCGAAGGCGTTCAGCGCGACTTGCTGCCGCTGGTGGAAGGTTGCACCGTCTCTACCAAGCACGGCATGGTGAAAACTGACCACATTCTGTTTATCGCGTCAGGTGCGTTTCAGGTTGCCAGCCCATCCGATCTCATTCCGGAACTGCAGGGTCGTCTGCCAATCCGCGTTGAGCTGCAGGCGCTGACCACTGAAGATTTCGAACGTATCCTGACTGAGCCAAACGCTTCTGTGACCGTACAGTACAAAGCGCTGATGGCGACCGAAGGCGTGAATATCGAGTTCACCGACGATGGGATCAAACGCATCGCTCAGGCCGCATGGCAGGTCAACGAAACCACCGAAAACATCGGTGCGCGTCGTCTGCACACCGTGCTGGAACGCCTGGTGGAAGATATCTCTTACGATGCGAGCGACCTTAACGGTCAAACCATTACCATTGACGCAGAGTATGTGGGCAAACACCTGGATGCGTTAGTGGCAGATGAAGATCTGAGCCGTTTTATTCTATAATCGCGTTCAATGCATTTTCATCACTGTTGATGGGGGCTATGGCCCCCATTTTTATTGGCTAAATAACTATGACTGATATCAGCCGTACGCAGGCGTGGCTCGAAAGTCTGCGTCCAAAAACGCTTCCTCTGGCTTTTGCCGCCATTATCGTCGGTACCGCACTTGCCTGGTGGCAGGGGCATTTCGATCCCCTGGTGGCTGGTCTGGCGCTTGTCACCGCCGGGCTACTGCAAATCCTCTCTAATCTCGCCAATGATTACGGCGATGCGGTAAAAGGCAGCGATAAACCTGATCGTATCGGGCCGCTGCGCGGGATGCAAAAAGGGGTGATTACCCAGGCACAGATGAAGCGGGCGCTGATTATCACCGTGGTGTTGATTTGCCTGTCCGGCCTGGCGCTGGTGACGGTCGCCTCGAAAACCACCAGCGATTTCATTGGCTTCCTGGTGCTGGGCTTGCTCGCCATTATTGCAGCAATTACCTATACCGTTGGGACGCGTCCTTACGGGTATATTGGTCTGGGCGACATCTCCGTACTGGTGTTCTTCGGCTGGCTGAGCGTCATGGGAAGCTGGTACTTGCAGGCGCATACGGTGATCCCCGCCCTGTTCCTGCCCGCGACCGCCTGCGGTCTGCTGGCGACGGCGGTGCTGAATATCAATAACCTGCGCGACATCGACAGCGACCGTGAGAACGGTAAGAACACGCTGGCCGTGCGTCTGGGCCCGGTGAATGCCCGCCGCTATCACGCCTGCCTGCTCATCGGCGCGCTGGTCTGCCTGGCGCTGTTCAATCTGATCTCTCTGCACAGCCTGTGGGGCTGGCTGTTTGTGCTCGCCGCACCGCTGCTGGTTAAGCAGGCCCGCTATGTCATGCGTGAACTCAGCCCGGCTGCCATGCCGCCGATGCTGGAGCGCACGGTAAAAGGCGCGTTGCTGACTAACCTGCTGTTCGTCATCGGGATTGTCTTAAGCCAGACGCTGAGTTAGCTGACAAATATCAATTAACAATTGATGATTTTGCCAACAAGGCATTTCGCACGATATACTGAACACATTCGCAGCAACAGAGCGTTAAACCTATGAAATACGATACCTCCGAGCTTTGTGACATCTACCAGGAAGATGTCAACGTCGTTGAACCCCTGTTCTCCAACTTTGGCGGACGGTCGTCGTTTGGCGGGCAAATCATCACGGTGAAATGTTTCGAGGACAACGGGTTGCTGTACGATCTGCTCGAAGAGAACGGCCGTGGCCGCGTTCTGGTGGTCGACGGCGGCGGTTCCGTGCGCCGTGCATTGATTGATGCTGAACTGGCGGGAATTGCCGTCCAGAACGAGTGGGAAGGCATTGTGGTGTACGGTTCCGTGCGTCAGGTGGACGATCTCGAAGACATGGATATCGGGATTCAGGCCATCGCGGCCATACCGGTAGGCGCAGCGGGCGACGGCATCGGCGAAAGCGACGTGCGCGTCAATTTCGGCGGCGTGACCTTCTTCTCGGGCGACCACCTTTATGCTGACAATACCGGCATTATCCTTTCTGAGGATGCGCTGGATATTGAGTAGTTAATCGGTAAGCGAGATGCATAAAAAAACCGCCAACAGCAATGTGGCGGTTTTTTTGTCCCTCGGGATTCGCGGTCCGTTGGGTGATATTGCAACCTTTAACCAGGATTTTTATCTTACCCTGATTCATTCCTCAGGTAACCCCTGTCGACCCTTTATGAATTCCTAATTATGTGTGGGAACCTTAACTCCGCAGCTGTTGCTCATTATGATGCTGTGTCCCTTTCCGCCATCTCGCAAATGGGCGCCGGTCCAGGGAAAGGTGTATTCACCACCGTAAAGCAACCTTTAACCGGGCTTGTGTCCACCGACTTATCACCGGTGGTGAACGGTGGAGCGGTAAGCAGCAGGGACCGCATAATGAAACGCTATTTATGTATCGCGTTCATTGCCGCCAGCGTACTCGTTGTAAAGAGCGATGAACCTGTTGGGTTTGTTGCTTTTGCTACGACAGCGCAGGACAAGTAGCGTTAAGGCCGCCTCAGGCGGCCTTTTTTATGGTTTGATATCGGTTAGCGAAAACCATAAAAAAGCCGGGTGGCGGCTTCGCCTTACCCGGCCTAATCAGTTAACCCCACCGGAATTAAACTTCTTCCATACGTCCCAGCAGTGCCTGCAGGCGATCCTGCCAGCCGTTCTGCTGTTCGCGCAGCTGGTTGTTTTCGCGCTCCAGTTCTTCACGGCTGTGCTGAGCATTCTGAACTTCCTGGGACAGGGAGTTGTTTTTCTCTTTCAGCTCTTCAATTTCCATCTGCAGCAGGGTGATGGTGTCGATCGCCTGCTGTACTTTCGATTCCAGTTTCTCAAACACTTCTAAAGACATGATGCTACCTCTCCTGAATTGCAAGGCGACGCTTTAACGTAAACGCGCACGACATATACCGTCGATTGTATGGAGCGCGGCGCTCTGTGTCCAGCGACACACCGCGCAGATCGCGGTTTGCAACACTTTTAGGTCTGGTCCTGGTGCGTTCGCGGTATATACCCCTAAATTGTTAACTCTTTAGTTAATGAAATGATTCAGCTCACATTATACCGTTGGTGCAAAAACGCGCTTTATGGCGCGAAAACGCTCATTTTATTGACACAGACCACACATTTTGATTTCGATATTTCTCGTTTGTGCTCGTTAACGATAAATTAACACTATGTCTACAGGGCATCGTGGCTGTCACGGGCGGTCACGCAAACAATAAACATTACTCTTTTGCAGGATTCCGATTATGAGTCAGACATCAACCTTAAAAGGCCAGTGCATTGCCGAGTTCCTGGGTACCGGGTTGTTGATATTCTTCGGAGTAGGCTGTGTCGCTGCACTGAAAGTGGCAGGTGCCAGTTTTGGTCAGTGGGAAATCAGTATTATCTGGGGTTTGGGCGTGGCGATGGCCATCTACCTGACCGCAGGGGTTTCCGGCGCACATCTTAACCCGGCGGTGACCATCGCGTTGTGGCTATTCGCGTGCTTTGACGGACGCAAAGTTGTCCCTTTCATCATTTCACAATTTGCCGGCGCCTTTTGCGCAGCGGCGTTAGTTTACGGGCTTTATTACAATCTTTTCACCGACTTCGAACAGACGCATCATATGGTGCGTGGCAGTGTCGAAAGTCTGGATCTGGCAGGCATTTTCTCAACGTATCCGAATCCGCATATTAATTTTGTGCAGGCGTTCGCAGTTGAAATGGTGATTACCGCTATTCTGATGGGCGTCATTATGGCGCTGGGCGACGACGGAAACGGCATTCCGCGCGGCCCGCTGGCACCACTTTTGATTGGCCTTCTGATTGCGGTAATTGGCGCATCCATGGGTCCGCTGACCGGCTTTGCGATGAATCCGGCGCGTGACCTGGGTCCAAAAACCTTCGCCTTCTTTGCAGGATGGGGCGATGTCGCCTTTACCGGCGGCAAAGACATTCCTTACTTCCTGGTTCCGCTGTTCGGGCCAATCGTAGGGGCGGCGCTGGGCGCATTCGGCTATCGCAAATTAATTGGTCGCCACTTACCGTGCGACACCTGTGTGGAAGAGGAAAAAGAGTCGACTTCCACCACACAACAAAAAGCTTCGCTGTAATCTGACTACGGGACACATACCATGACCGAAAAAAAATATATCGTTGCGCTCGACCAGGGCACTACCAGCTCCCGCGCTGTCGTAATGGATCATGACGCGAACATTGTCAGCGTGTCTCAACGCGAATTTGAGCAAATCTATCCGCGTCCAGGCTGGGTTGAACACGACCCGATGGAGATCTGGGCGTCACAAAGCTCCACGCTGGTGGAAGTGCTGGCGAAAGCCGACATCAGTTCTGACGAGATTGCCGCTATCGGTATCACCAACCAGCGTGAAACCACCGTTGTCTGGGAGCGCGAAACCGGTAAGCCCATCTACAACGCCATTGTCTGGCAGTGCCGCCGCACCTCAGAGATCTGCGAAAAACTGAAGCGCGACGGAATGGAAGAGTACGTGCGCAGTACAACCGGTCTGGTCATTGACCCCTATTTCTCCGGCACCAAAGTGAAGTGGATCCTCGATCACGTGGAAGGTTCACGCGAACGTGCACGACGCGGCGAGCTGCTGTTTGGCACCGTCGATACCTGGCTTATCTGGAAGATGACTCAGGGACGCGTTCACGTCACCGACTACACCAACGCCTCGCGCACCATGCTGTTCAACATCAACACCCTGGAGTGGGATGACAAGATGCTGGACGCGCTGGACATTCCGCGTGCGATGCTGCCAGACGTGCGCAAATCTTCAGAAGTTTACGGCCAGACCAACATCGGCGGTAAAGGCGGCACCCGTATTCCTATCGCCGGTATTGCCGGTGACCAGCAGGCGGCGCTGTTCGGCCAGCTGTGCGTCAAGGAAGGGATGGCGAAGAACACTTACGGCACCGGCTGCTTTATGCTCATGAACACCGGCGAGAAAGCGGTGAAATCAGAAAACGGTCTGCTGACCACCATCGCCTGCGGCCCACGCGGTGAAGTGAACTATGCCCTGGAAGGGGCGGTATTCATGGCGGGCGCCTCCATTCAGTGGCTGCGCGACGAGATGAAGCTGATCAGCGATGCGTTTGACTCCGAATACTTCGCGACCAAAGTGAAAGACACCAACGGCGTATACGTGGTGCCAGCGTTTACCGGTCTGGGCGCACCGTACTGGGATCCGTACGCCCGCGGCGCGATTTTCGGCCTGACGCGCGGTGTGAACTCAAACCACATTATTCGTGCGACCCTGGAATCCATCGCCTACCAGACGCGCGACGTGCTGGAAGCGATGCAGGCGGACTCCGGCATTCGTCTGCACGCCCTGCGCGTGGACGGCGGTGCGGTAGCCAACAACTTCCTGATGCAGTTCCAGTCCGACATTCTGGGTACCCGCGTTGAACGTCCTGAGGTGCGAGAAGTAACGGCGCTGGGCGCGGCGTATCTGGCAGGTCTGGCGGTTGGCTTCTGGCAAAACCTTGACGAGCTTCAGGAAAAAGCGGTGATCGAACGCGAATTCCGTCCAGGCATCGAAACCACCGAGCGCAACTACCGCTACAGCGGCTGGAAGAAAGCGGTGAAACGTGCCCTGGCATGGGAAGAGCACGACGAGTAAGACAGACTCACCCCTCACCCTAACCCTCTCCCCAAAGGGGCGAGGGGACTTAAAACACCCTCTCCCCTTTGGGGAGAGGGCCGGGGTGAGGGGCTCAGACCGCACCACCCCTCCCCCTCCCCACTCTGTGATAAACTTCGTGCAATTCCTTTTGATTGTACGAGTACCTCATGAAACGTGAACTTGCTATCGAGTTTTCCCGCGTCACCGAAGCTGCCGCCCTCGCAGGCTACAAGTGGCTGGGCCGTGGCGACAAAAATACCGCAGACGGCGCAGCCGTCCACGCCATGCGCATTGTGCTTAATCAGGTCAATATCGATGGCACTATCGTCATTGGCGAAGGCGAAATCGACGAAGCCCCGATGCTCTACATCGGTGAAAAAGTCGGGACGGGCAAAGGCGATGCGGTGGATATCGCCGTCGACCCGATCGAAGGCACGCGCATGACGGCGATGGGCCAGGCCAACGCGCTGGCGGTGCTGGCGGTGGGCGATAAGGGCTGCTTCCTCAACGCGCCAGATATGTACATGGAAAAGCTGATTGTCGGTCCTGGTGCTAAAGGCGCTATCGACCTTAGCCTGCCGCTGGATGCCAACCTGCGCAATATCGCAGCGGCGCTGGGTAAACCGCTCAACGAACTCACCGTGACCATCCTGGCGAAACCGCGCCACGACGCCACCATCGCTTATCTGCAAGCACTCGGCGTGCGCGTATTTGCCATTCCTGATGGCGACGTTGCCGCCTCTATTCTGACCTGCATGCCGGACAGCGAGGTCGACGTGCTTTACGGCATCGGCGGCGCGCCGGAAGGTGTGGTCTCTGCGGCAGTGATCCGCGCGCTGGACGGCGATATGCAGGCGCGTCTGCTGCCACGCCATGAGGTCAAAGGCGACAGCGACGAGAACCTTCGCATTGGTGAAGACGAACTGGCGCGCTGTGCGGCGATGGGCATCGAGGCCTATAAAGTGCTCGCGCTGAACGAGATGGCTCGCAGCGATAACGTGGTCTTCTCCGCAACCGGCATCACCAAAGGCGATCTGCTGGATGGCATCACCCGCAAGGGAAACATGGCCACCACTGAAACCCTGCTGATCCGCGGCAAATCCCGCACCATTCGCCGCATTCAGTCCATTCATTATCTCGACCGCAAAGACCCGGACGTACAGACGTACATTCTGTAAAACCGTTTGATCGATAGAGCTTTCCGGCCCGAATGGGCTGGAAATGTTTCCCACAAGTACGGAAGATAGAAGAGAGAAACAGCACAGGAGAAGAACATGGCGGACTGGGTAACAGGTAAAGTCACAAAGGTACAGTTCTGGACCGATGCGCTATTTAGCCTCACGCTGCACGCTCCCGTTCATCCGTTTACCGCCGGGCAGTTTGCCAAGCTCGGGCTGGATATCGACGGTGAACGCGTACAGCGCGCCTACTCTTACGTTAACGCGCCTGATAACCCGGATCTCGAGTTCTATCTGGTCACCGTCCCGGACGGTAAGCTCAGCCCGCGCCTCGCCGCGCTGAAACCGGGCGATGAGGTGCAGATTGTCTCCGACGCGGCGGGGTTCTTCGTGCTGGATGAAATCCCCGACTGTGACACGCTCTGGATGCTGGCGACCGGCACGGCCATCGGCCCGTATCTCTCTATCCTGGAGTACGGCAAAGATCTGGAGCGCTTTAAGAATATCGTGCTGGTTCACGCCGCGCGCTACGCCGCAGACCTGAGCTATTTGCCGCAGATGCAGGCGCTGGAACAGCGATATGGCGGGAAGTTAAAAATTCAGACGGTGGTCAGCCGCGAAACCGCAGCTGGCTCGTTAACCGGCCGCGTTCCGGCGTTGATTGAAAGCGGCGCGCTGGAAGAGGCGGTGGGTTTACCGATGAATACCGAAACCAGCCACGTGATGCTGTGCGGTAACCCGCAGATGGTGCGCGATACGCAGCAACTGCTGAAGGATACCCGGCAGATGACGAAACACCTTCGCCGCCGACCGGGCCATATGACCGCCGAACACTACTGGTGATCAGCGGTACTTCACCTCAAGGGTATCTTTTCCGTATTTGTTCTCGCTCTGGGTGCCGATAAACGCGCCCAGTTCGACAACCATCATCACAAAGATAACCGTCGGCAGCAGTCTGCCCACCACCCACGGGAGGATGGAGGGCAGCATTGACCAGTTCCCCGCCACCAGCATCCACGCCAGAATAATCAGAAAAGCCCAAGCGCCGGAGCGACCGCGATCGTGCAGACGTTTCACCACCACGGCGGCGGTTGGCCACAGTAAACAGACCAGCGCAAAGGCCGCAGTTTGCGTGCTCAGCCAGGCGTTATAGGCAACAAAAAACAGAAGCAGCATGGCGACAACCCACGCTGCCATCCAGATCCAGAAGTCACGGCGTCCAATACGCCCTTTGAATGAAAACAACCACTGCTGTATGGTCATGTAAGGTTCCTTATTATTGTTTAGCCCGCATTTTACCCTGGAGTTGTGACCTTTTGACAAGCCGACCAGATATCGTTTTAATCATGGGCAATAACGGCCAGGGGCAATGTTGATGAAAAGTTCGGCACACTCTCTTTATTTGTGTTTAGCGATGCTGAGCGCCAGTTTTTCTCTGCACGCCGCGGAACCGGCTTCCCCGGTCACCGCCCCCTACCTTCTGGCGGGCGCCCCCTCTTTCGATCAATCTATCAGCCAGTTCCGCGAAGCCTTCAATAAAGAAAACCCCTCGCTTGCGCTGGGGGAGTTCCGTGCGATTGACGGTGCCCGCGATACGCCAACCCTGACCCGCGCTGCCAGCAAAATTAACGAGAATCTATATGCTTCCACTGCCCTTGAGCGCGGAACGTTAAAAATCAAAAGCATGCAGATCACCTGGCTGCCGATTCAGGGCCCAGAGCAGAAAGCGGCGAAAGCGAAAGCGCTGGAGTATATGAGCGCTATTCTGCGCGCCTTTACTCCCACCTTCACGAAAGCGCAAAGCCAGCAAAAGCTGCAAAAACTGCTTACCGCCGGGAAAAACAAACGCTATTACGCGGATACGGAAGGTGCCGTTCGCTATGTTGTCGCAGATAACGGCGAAAAGGGGCTGACCTTCGCGGTTGAACCGATTAAGCTGGCCCTATCAGACGCACTCGAGGGGGCGAATTAATGACAAAAAGCAAAGCCTTTCGAGGGAAAATCTCTATACTGATTCACAGACCATGCTGCCCTTAAGGGTGGCCATATTCCTTAATTCGCTTATTGAGCGTGGAGAATTGAAATGCGACATCCTTTAGTGATGGGTAACTGGAAACTGAACGGCAGCCGCCACATGGTAAACGAACTGGTTGCTAACCTGCGTAAAGAGCTGGCTGGCGTGACCGGCTGCGCGGTTGCTATCGCTCCGCCGGATATGTACCTGGATCTGGCTAAACGTGCCGCTGACGGCAGCCACATCATTCTGGGCGCGCAGAACGTTGACGTTAACCTGTCTGGCGCGTTTACCGGTGAAACCTCCGCTGAAATGCTGAAAGACATCGGCGCGAAATACATCATCATCGGCCACTCTGAGCGTCGCACCTACCACAAAGAATCTGACGAGTTCATCGCGAAGAAATTCGCTGTGCTGAAAGAGCAGGGTCTGATCCCGGTTCTGTGCATCGGTGAAACCGAAGCAGAAAACGAAGCGGGTAAAACCGAAGAAGTGTGCGCACGTCAGATCGACGCTGTGCTGAAAACCCAGGGCGCGGCAGCGTTCGAAGGCGCGGTTATCGCGTACGAGCCAGTCTGGGCGATCGGTACCGGCAAATCTGCAACTCCAGCGCAGGCACAGGCGGTGCACAAGTTCATCCGTGACCACATTGCAAAAGCAGACGCGAAAGTGGCTGAGCAGGTCATCATCCAGTACGGCGGTTCCGTTAACGCATCAAACGCAGCTGAGCTGTTCACCCAGCCAGACATCGATGGCGCGCTGGTTGGCGGCGCATCCCTGAAAGCAGACGCTTTCGCGGTGATCGTTAAAGCGGCAGAAGCGGCTAAGCAGGCGTAATTGCCTTTGGGGCGGGTGGCGCTTCGCTAACCCGCCCTACAAAACCACTACAAACGTCCTAATACGCTAAACCACAAATAATCCAGCGGCAGCAGCACCAGATACGTAGCAATCGCCAGCGCCAGGCAGAGCAGCATCCCCGCCTTCGCAGGCACTTTCCCTAAGCCCATCGCCACCACAATCGGCGACGCCTGATACGGCAGCAGCGGCGTGGAATACCCCAGCACCTGAATCATGATCACCGACAGCAGCGGGAAGCCGGTCGCGTCGGAGAAGCTCTGCGCCAGCGTGGTGTACAGCGCCGGAACGCCGTTGGCGGTCATAATGAAGTTGAGCGCCGTGGTGATCCCCGTCAGCGCCAGGAAGCTGGTAAACGGGCGGTCTGCATCCAGCGGCATGATATGGAGCAACGCCTCGCCTACGGCCGCACCGATACCGGTCTGCGTCACCGTAATGGCCAGCCCGAGTATACCCGCGACGTAAATACAGGTGCGCATATTCACCCCCGCCGAGAACTCCTCGCCGGTGATAAATCCGATGCGCGGCAGCATAACGATGACCGAGGCCGCCAGCCCCGTCCATGCTGGCCCCACGCCGTGCCAGCTTTCCGTTACCCACATCGTCAACACCACCGCCAGCAGCCAGGCGAGACGTTTTTCGTCACGCGCCATCGGTTCCGATGGCGCGAGATCCTTCGCCGGTTTTGGGTTGCCGGGAAACAGCCAGCAGATCAGGCCAATCAGAATCAGGCCTTTGAGAATACCCAGCACCGGCGTATGCAGCAGCAGATACGGGACATAGTTGAGGTGGATGCCGTATGAGCCCTCCGCCGCGCCGCTCATCACAAGGTTTGGCACGTTAGCGGGCAAAATAGTGGCCGAGAGCTGGAAGGTGCCAAACCCGACCGCCAGCGCCAGGCCAAACCAGGCCCGCGAGCCATCAGGAATGCCGGCCCGCTTCGCCATCGCGGCGACAATCGGCATCAGCAGCGCAATACGTCCCATGTTCGACGGCATCACGAATGCCAGGGCATAGCTCAGCAGCACAACGCTTGCCACCATCAGCACCCAGGAGTCGGTAAGCTTTGCCGACAGCGCCCGGGCGGCCCTGTCCGCCAGGCCGGTTTTCCGAATCGCCACGCCCAGCACAAAGCCGCTGAACACCAGCCAGAAGGCAGACGAGGCGAAGCCGCCAAAGATCACTTCCGGCGGGGCGATTCTGGCGGTCATCGCCGCCGTAAAGAACAGCAGCGCGGTGATAAATTCCGGCAACAGCGACGTCGCCCACAGCACGATGGTGACGCCGACGATCAGCGAGGGAAGCAGCAGAGGATGCGTTAACCAGAGCGACATACCTGTCTCCTGTAGAATTTTTCAGCAAGTCTACGGCGACAGGCAGGGCGAGTAAACGCTATTTATGGTGGGGTCACTTCAGGATATCGCATTGATGATCCTGCAATTCCTCAGCCGACGCACGGTTAAAGGTCAGCAGGTTACGCTCCGTCGCCAGCAGTACAAACGAGCCGTCCGACTGCTGCGCCATCGCCAGCGCGAAGCGTCCCATATGGTCGCGCGCTTCCGGCAGCTCTTCCGCCAGCATCATAAACGGGCTGCGCTGCACCAGTTCGTTCTCCGTCACCCGACGGGCAAGGTACTCATGCCCTTCCAGCCCGCCCGGAAGCGGTAGCCACTGGGTGCTGATTTGCCCCTGCGCCGCGTTCAGCTTCTCGCGCACGTCCGGGCGCAGGCAGGAGATGTGGATATGGAAATGGTTTTGCGTGCGCCCGGTCGGGGAGTTGATGGTCAGAGAAACAGCGCTGTCAGGCACGTCGGCTCCCCGTTTCATGCTCATAAAATGACGAGACTGCCATGCCAGCCAGAAGAAATTCGGTGTCTGAGGCTCAGTCAGCAGCGGGCTTTCGGTGCCGTTGATACGGTACGTGGGCATCAGCAGGTATTGCAGCGGTCCGTTGCGGTCCTTGAACACCACGTAGCCCGCATCTGGCATCACCTGCGCACACGGCGCCGGGTTACGGTTATGCAGCTGGTTGGGCACACACTGGTCGAGAACGATATGACGCAACGCATTCGGATTACCCGCTTTCATCCAGTACACGCCGCCTGCGGCAAGGGCGATAACGATCAGAATCAGTAAGATAATTTTTTTCACAACGCGTTCCCTGTTTTCAATAGAGGCAAAAGAGTAACGCAAAATGATGACCAAATAAAAAACCCGGTGGATTTCTCACACCGGGTTACCGTGTCGTTCTTTGTAAAACGCTTAGCGCTTGCTGATCTGGTCGAAGGTGCCGCCGTTAGAGAAGTGCTCTTTTTGCGCTTTGGTCCAGCCGCCAAAAACATCATCGATAGTGAACAGCTTCAGTTTCGGGAAGGCGTTTTCGTATTTCTTCGCGACGGCCTCATCGCGCGGGCGGTAGAAGTTTTTCGCCGCAATTTCCTGCCCTTCCGGTGAGTAGAGGTACTTCAGGTAGGCTTCCGCCACCGCTTTGGTGCCTTTCTTATCAACAACCTTATCGACGACGGAGACGGTCGGCTCAGCCAGGATGGATTCGCTCGGGGTCACGATCTCGAATTTGTCTTTACCCAGCTCGTTGGTCGCCAGCAGGGCTTCGTTTTCCCAGGCAATCAGCACGTCGCCGATGCCGCGCTCGACGAAGGTGTTAGTTGCGCCGCGCGCGCCGGAGTCCAGCACTTCGACATTTTTAAACAGCGCTTTCACGAATTCCTGCGCTTTAGCCTGGTCACCGTTGTTGTGGTGCAGGGCGTAGCCCCAGGCCGCCAGGTAGTTCCAGCGTGCGCCGCCGGAGCTTTTCGGGTTCGGCGTGATGACAGACACGCCCGGCTTAATCAGGTCGTTCCAGTCTTTAATCTGTTTCGGGTTGCCTTTGCGCACCAGGAAGACAATGGTCGAGGTGTATGGCGCAGAGTTGTCCGGCAGGCGCTTGATCCAGTTTTTGTCGATACGGCCACGCTCCGCGATCGCGTCTACGTCATAAGCCAGCGCCAGGGTAACCACATCGGCTTCAATGCCGTTGATCACCGATGTCGCCTGCTTACCTGAACCGCCGTGAGACTGGCGAACCACCACGTTATCGCCGGTTTCCTGTTTCCAGTGCGCCGCAAAAGCTTTGTTGTACTGGTCGTACAGTTCACGCGTCGGATCGTACGACACGTTCAGTAACTGAATGTCCTTTGCCAGAACGCTGGTCGATGCCAGCAATAATGTTAACCCCACGCCCCATTTATTCATCGCCCGGCTCTCTTGTTTAGTGTTTTGATGAATGCAGCGTGCCAGAAAGCTAACCGATGATTAAAGAATAAAAAAAGATTGGCTATAACGTGGAGGAATAAAAAAAGGATGGGCACAAAAAAGCCGGGTGGCGGCTACGCCTTACCCGGCCTACGATCCGTGCTTTTGTAGGCCCGGTAAGCGCAGCGCCACCGGGCAACAGAGCCGATCAGTACAGTTTTTTCGCGCAGTCCAGCCAGTCACCTTTGAACGGACGCTTCATGTTTTCAATGGCGTCGATGATGTCATGGTGAACCAGTTTCTCGTTCTGAATACCGACGCAGCGGCCGCCGTGGCCCTGTAGCAGCAGCTCGATCGCGTACGCACCCATGCGGGACGCCAGGATACGGTCGTACGGGCCTGGGGAACCGCCACGCTGAATGTGACCCAGAACGGTCGCGCGGGTTTCGCGTTTGGTTTCGGTTTCGATGTACTTCGCCAGCTCGTCAACGTCACAGATGTGCTCGGTGATAGCAACGATGGCGTGTTTCTTACCTTTCGCGATGCCGGCTTTGATCTCTGCGACCAGATCTTCACGGCTGAACTCTACTTCCGGAACTACCACGAACTCACAGCCACCGGCAATGGCCGCCGCCAGGGTCAGGTCACCGCAGTAACGGCCCATCACTTCAACAATGGAAATACGCTGGTGAGAGGAAGAGGTGTCACGCAGGCGGTCAATCGCTTCCACAACGGTACCCAGCGCGGTGAAGTAACCGATGGTGTAGTCAGTGCCTTTGATGTCGTTGTCGATGGTGCCAGGCAGGCCGATGCACGGGAAGCCCATTTCAGTCAGACGTTTTGCACCCATGTACGAGCCGTCGCCGCCGATAACCACCAGCGCATCCAGACCCCGTTTTTTCATGTTTTCGATAGCCACTTCACGGATGTGTTCGTCACGGAATTCCGGGAAGCGCGCGGAACCGAGGAAAGTACCGCCACGGTTGATCATGTCAGACACGCTGTAGCGGTCGAGCTGAACCATGCGGTCTTCATACAGACCCAGGTAACCGTCATAGATACCAAAAACTTCCAGACCTTCCGTCAGCGCTGCACGGACAACCCCACGGATTGCCGCGTTCATGCCCGGCGCATCACCGCCGCTTGTCAACACACCGATTTTCTTAATCATGACTACCTCTGAACTTAGGAATGCAAAATTGAAATCTGCTGCCGGAAGAAACTGTTCAACCGTCGAATACTGCAAATAGTATATCAATCCCTTCCAGCTGAATTGATTCAGGTCAGGCCATATGGTGGTAATTTATCCACAAAATGCTGGTCTGGCTCACTTTTTTACAACGAATTACGAAAGCTCAAAACGCCCTGGGGACGACAGAGCACGGATCCTGGTGAATAATGACGTCTGACCCAGGGAAACGCTGCAAAATCGCCTGCTCCACCTGTTCAGCGACCATATGCGCCTGAACCAGTGGCAGGTTGTCTTCCATTTCCAAATGAATCTGAATAAAGCGGGTCGGCCCTGACTGCCGCGTACGAAGATCGTGAGCACCACTGACGCCAGGCCAGTGGGTCACGATGGCATAAATTTCATCACGTTCTGCATCCGGAAGCGCACGGTCAAGAAGCGACTGTACCGCGTCATACCCCATCCGCAACGCGCTGTATAAAATATAGATCCCTATCCCTAACGCAAACAACGCATCGGCACGATGCCAGCCATACCAGGCCAGACCGAGCGCAATAAGAATTGCCCCATTCATCATAACATCAGACTGATAATGAAGCATATCGGCCCGTACAGCCTGGCTTTGTGTTTTGCGTACAACCCAGCGCTGGAACGTTACAAGAACAAGTGTGCTTATAAGTGCAACTACGGTTACGACCACACCAACGCCCGGATCGTTCATCGGAGAAGGCGAAATAAGATGCTGAATGCCGGTCAAAAACAGGAAAAGCGCGGAGCCAGAAATAAACATACTTTGTGCCAGCGCGGCCAGCGATTCCGCTTTGCCGTGGCCAAACGTATGCTCTTCATCCGCCGGTTGCAGCGAATAGCGCACCACCAGCAGGTTGGTCAGCGAGGCGGCAATATCCACAAGTGAATCCACCAGCGCCGCCAGAATACTAACCGACCCGGTGTACCACCACGCGAAAATTTTAATGATCAGCAAACACGACGCCGTCACCGTCGCGGCGATTGCGGCCCGGCTTACCAGCCGTCCATAGGATTGATTCATAAACACTCCTGTCATGCCATGGCGCTAGTATAACGGATGGTTGAGGAGTCAAAGGATGAATAAACGGTTAACAACACTGAACGATGGGCAAAAAAAACCCCCACATCATGTGGGGGAAGACAGGGATGGTGTCTATGGCAAGGAAAACAGGGTTTACTGGTTACTACGGGTACTGCTATTGCTACTGAAAAGCGTCATATCTGAGCTTCGCTGCATCCGTGCAACCTCACGCAACTGGTTCATACGTTGCTGATGTTTGGTATTCAAAACCGCTTGCTGCTCGGGCGTTAGCAGGTGGAACATCTGGTTGCGTACCTTCGCCATTTCTACCTGGCGGGCAACCTGTTCCTGCGCCATTTTTTCTGCCTGAGCGCGTACAGCGCTTTCGTCAAAATTTTCTGCGGTGACAAGGCGATGCATTGTCTCCATTTCGCTAACATTAACAGGGGGCTGGTCGTGTCGTGCCCTCTGCATCAGATCTCGCATCTGTTGACGCTGATGTTCGGTTAAACTTATGCCGTCAAACATATGGCTTTGGCTGCTGTGCTGCGTTGCGCCCTCTGCTGAGGAACCGTTATCGCTGTTGATAGCTACAGCAGCCTGGCTAAACGCACAGAAGGCCAGCGTTGAGGCCATGACGGCAGCGGTAACTTTGCGCATCACTTGCTCCCAAAATCTTTCGTGTCGCGATTCAACGAGAGACAGTCTACGATTCAGGCTGCAAACATGCGTCAGGGGGTGTAAAACAACGTAAAGTCATGGATTAGATAGCCTTGATGTCGTAATTTCTGCCTCGGAGGTATTTAAACAATGAATAAAATCCTGTTAGTTGATGATGACCGAGAGCTCACATCTCTTTTAAAGGAGTTGCTCGACATGGAAGGTTTCAACGTCCTGGTTGCCCACGATGGGGAACAGGCGCTGAGTCTCCTTGACGACAGCATCGATTTACTTTTGCTCGACGTCATGATGCCGAAGAAAAACGGCATTGATACGTTGAAAGAGCTTCGCCAGACACACCAGACCCCCGTCATTATGCTGACCGCGCGCGGCAGCGAGCTTGACCGCGTACTCGGCCTTGAGCTGGGTGCGGATGACTATTTACCTAAGCCGTTCAACGACCGTGAACTGGTGGCCCGTATTCGCGCGATCCTGCGCCGCTCTCACTGGAGCGAGCAGCAGCAGAATACCGACAACAGCTCACCTACGCTGGAAGTGGACTCCCTGAGCCTGAACCCGGGCCGCCAGGAAGCGAGCTTCGACGGTGAAACGCTGGAGCTAACCGGCACCGAGTTCACCCTGCTGTATCTGCTGGCGCAGCATCTCGGCCAGGTGGTGTCGCGTGAACACTTGAGCCAGGAAGTGCTGGGCAAACGCCTTACCCCGTTTGACCGCGCCATCGATATGCATATCTCGAACCTGCGCCGTAAACTGCCGGAGCGTAAAGACGGTCACCCCTGGTTTAAAACCCTGCGTGGTCGCGGTTATCTGATGGTTTCCGCTTCATGATAGGCAGCTTAACCGCCCGCATCTTCGCCATCTTCTGGCTGACGCTGGCACTGGTTTTAATGCTCGTTTTGATGTTGCCAAAACTCGACTCACGCCAGATGACGGAGCTGCTCGACAGCGAGCAACGTCAGGGCGTGATGATCGAGCAGCACGTGGAAGCGGAGCTGGCAAACGATCCGCCGAACGATTTAATGTGGTGGCGCAGGCTGTTTCGCGCTATCGACAAGTGGGCGCCCCCCGGACAACGTCTTTTACTGGTCACCAGTGAAGGCCGCGTGATTGGGGCCGATCGCAATGAAATGCAGATTATCCGCAACTTTATTGGCCAGGCGGATAACGCCGATCACCCACAGAAAAAGAAATATGGTCGGGTAGAAATGGTGGGTCCTTTCTCGGTGCGGGATGGGGAAGATAACTACCAGCTCTACCTGATTCGCCCCGCGAGCAGTTCCCAGTCCGACTTCATCAACCTGCTGTTTGACCGTCCGCTGTTGCTGTTGATTGTCACCATGCTGGTTAGTTCCCCACTGCTGTTATGGCTGGCGTGGAGCCTGGCGAAACCGGCGCGTAAGCTGAAAAACGCGGCGGACGAAGTGGCGCAGGGCAACCTGAGGCAGCATCCGGAGCTGGAATCCGGGCCGCAGGAGTTCCTGGCCGCCGGAACCAGTTTTAACCAGATGGTGAGCGCGCTTGATCGAATGATGACGGCCCAGCAACGTCTGCTGTCGGATATCTCCCACGAGCTGCGAACGCCGCTCACGCGTTTACAGCTGGGTACCGCCCTGCTGCGCCGTCGCAGCGGTGAGAGCAAAGAGCTGGAGCGTATTGAGACGGAAGCGCATCGCCTGGACAGCATGATCAACGATCTGCTGGTGATGTCGCGCAATCAGCAGAAAAACGCGCTGGTGAGCGAAACGGTGAAAGCCAATCACCTCTGGCATGAGGTGCTGGACAACGCGGCCTTCGAAGCGGAACAGATGGGCAAATCCTTCACCGTCAATTTCCCGCCGGGCCCGTGGCCGCTGTACGGTAACCCCAACACGCTGGAAAGCGCGCTGGAGAATATCGTGCGTAACGCCCTGCGCTACTCGCACACGAAGATTGAAGTGGCGTTCTCGGTGGATAAAGACGGGATCACTATCATCGTGGACGACGACGGTCCAGGCGTCAGCCCGGAAGATCGCGAGCAGATTTTCCGTCCGTTCTACCGTACCGACGAGGCGCGCGACCGTGAATCTGGCGGTACGGGGCTGGGTCTGGCGATTGTTGAAACAGCCATGCAGCAGCACCGTGGCTGGGTGAAAGCCGATGACAGCCCGCTGGGCGGTCTGCGGTTAACGCTGTGGCTGCCGCTGTATAAGCGTTCGTAATCCCCTCACCCTAACCCTCTCCCCATAGGGGAGAGGGGACGGCTCGGTGCGGTCTTTTCACCCTCGCCCCTTTGGGGAGAGGGCCGGGGTGAGGGGCAATTATTTCCCCCACAATCTCCGCGAACTGCTCTCGATCTTGCCGCTTATCCGCCGCTTCTGCATCGTTCTGGTCCAGCTGGTGGATAATCCTGCCGCTGACAGCAGGCGGTGAAACTGTTCATCGTCGAACGGCATATGCCAGGCAATGGCACAGGCCTCGAATACCGACACCTCACTCAGGCGCGAAGCCAGCTCAATCGGCGCATCCGCCGAAACCTGTCCCGCCTGCACAACGCGATACAGCCAGCCGGTTTTACCCGCGTTTTGCAGCTGGGCCGACATATCCTGAATGCCAAAATGGTAGTTAAGTTTGAAGCACGGCGAGCGCGGCTGGGTGACCTGAATCAGAGCATCGCCCCAGCGATAAATATCGCCAATAAAGACGTTCTTCTCCGTCAGCCCTTCCGTTGAGAGATTTTCGCCAAACGCGGGGGCGACGAAAAGGTCCGCCTGTTCAGGAAATTCGGTTTTCCAGTGCTGATAGTGCTCGCGCGGATAGTGGCACAGCGCGCGATCGGGCCCGCCGTGGATTTTCTTTTCGGCCTGCTGGTCGCCCGCCAAACCAAGCTCGGTAAGCGTCAGCTCACCGTCGACCTGCACTTTGGCGATAGCGCTCGGGCGACTGCCTTCGTACTCCCTTACCTTGCCTGTAAACACATTCACCGGGTAATGCATCTCCACTCCTTCAGATACAAAAAAAGCGAGTCATCAGACTCGCTTCTCACAGGCGTCAATGCAACCTTATTTTTTAGCGGCGAAACGCGCTGCTGCTTCGTCCCAGTTCACTACATCCCAGAAGGCTTTGATGTAGTCAGGGCGACGGTTCTGGAACTTCAGGTAGTAAGCGTGTTCCCACACGTCCAGACCCAGAATTGGGAAGCCGGATGCGCCAGAGATAGCTTCACCCATCAGCGGGGAGTCCTGGTTTGCGGTTGAAACGACCGCCAGTTTGTCACCTTTCAGGACCAGCCACGCCCAGCCAGAGCCGAAACGGGTTGCAGCGGCTTTTTCGAATTCCGCTTTGAAGTTGTCAACGGAACCGAAGTCACGCTCGATAGCCGCTTTCAGGTCGCCCTGAAGGGTGGTGCCGGTTTTCAGGCCTTTCCAGAACAGGCTGTGGTTAGCGTGACCGCCCGCGTTGTTGCGCAGCACGGTTTTCTTGTCTGCTGGCAGCTGGTCCAGTTTGGTGATCAGCTCTTCAACAGGCAGATTAGCGAACTCTGGCAGGCTTTCCAGCGCAGCATTCGCGTTATTCACGTAGGTCTGGTGATGTTTAGTGTGATGGATTTCCATCGTCTGCTTGTCGAAATGCGGTTCCAGTGCGTCGTAGGCATACGGCAGGGATGGCAGTGTATAACTCATAATCCTCTCCATTATTGTCGGGCGGCACAGCTGTTAATGCCGCGTAAGCAGTTGGTTCATTATAGTTAATTAAATGATATTGAAAATGATTATCAATGCCGTAGTTTTTATAAGGTTATTCGGTTTTTGAGAAATGAAGGAATTGTGAGTCTGCTCACGCGGTTAACGTGCTGATTGCCATTCAAAACAAAAGTGCGGCAACCTTCTGAAGGTTCCCAAACCGCCTAATTTTTACACTCATCAAGTCGGCGGGAAGCCTCCGGCTATAAAAACGATGAGGATGTAAAAATGAATCATGCGATTACGATGGGTATCTTCTGGCATTTGATAGGCGCGGCCAGTGCAGCCTGTTTCTATGCCCCGTTTAAAAAGGTGAAAGGCTGGTCATGGGAAACCATGTGGTCCGTTGGCGGTACCGTGTCCTGGCTGATTTTGCCGTGGACAATCAGCGCCATGCTGCTGCCCGATTTCTGGGGCTACTTCTCCTCCTTCAACGCCTCCACCCTGCTGCCGGTATTCCTGTTCGGCGCGATGTGGGGTATCGGTAATATCAACTACGGCCTCACCATGCGCTACCTCGGAATGTCGATGGGGATTGGCATCGCGATCGGCATTACGCTGATTGTTGGCACCCTGATGACGCCAATCCTCAACGGCAACTTCGATGTGCTGATCAACACCCAGGGTGGGCGAATGACGCTGCTGGGCGTGCTGGTAGCGGTGATCGGCGTGGGAATTGTCACCCGCGCGGGCCAGTTGAAAGAACGCAAGATGGGCATCAAAGCCGAAGAGTTCAATCTGAAGAAAGGGCTGCTACTGGCGGTGATGTGCGGCGTCTTCTCGGCGGGCATGTCGTTCGCGATGAACGCCGCCAAACCGATGCACGACGCCGCTGCAGCGCTGGGCGTCGACCCGCTGTACGTTGCCCTGCCAAGCTACGTGGTGATCATGGGCGGCGGCGCGCTGGTAAACCTCGGCTTTTGCTTCATTCGTTTGGCAAAAGTGAAGAATCTGTCGGTAAAAGCCGACTTCTCGCTGGCAAAACCGCTGATCGTCACCAACGTCCTGCTTTCCGCCCTCGGCGGTCTGATGTGGTATCTGCAATTCTTCTTTTACGCCTGGGGTCACGCCAGTATTCCGGCGCAGTATGACTACATGAGCTGGATGCTGCACATGAGCTTCTACGTGCTGTGCGGCGGGCTGGTTGGGCTGGTACTGAAGGAGTGGAACAACGCCGGGCGTCGTCCGGTTGGCGTGCTGAGCCTGGGCTGCGTGGTGATAATTATTGCGGCCAATATCGTCGGCCTCGGCATGGCGAACTGATTACGCTGCCTTTCGACTGCGATGACGCCACTGAACCGGCGTCATCCCTACCTCACGGTTAAACACCACCGAAAAGTAGTTACTGTCCTCAAAGCCGCAGCGCATCGCCACTTCACTCACCATCAGCTCCGTATGCTGTAACAGATACTGAGCGTGGCAGATGCGCAGCTGGCGCAGATAGTGGTTTACCGTCATCCCCGTCTGGGTGCGGAACTGCTGGCGCAGCGCGCGCTCGCTGCACTGCTCCTGCTCGCAGAATTTTTCCAGCACGAAACTCTTGTTAAGACTGCCCGCAAGCCGGGTGATGAGCTTATCCAGCAGCGCTTCCTGCGTGGTGGCAGAGGGATTATCCGTAGCGTAACGATGGCGCTTCAGGGTCATCACCAGCTGGGCAAAAAGCAGCTCCGACATCTGGTTTGCCACCGGATCGCTCTTCTGGCTCTCCTGCTCCAGCTGGGAAATCGTCTGGCGCACCTGAGCCATGCCGTTGCTGCTTAAGCGCCAGTGCGGTTCGCCTCTGGCATCATGTAAACCGGGGATATTGCCCGCCCAGTCGACATTCAGTTTAAGCCTGTCAGGGCAGTAGATGACGTTCTGCAACACCAGATCGTTAACCGAGGCGTAAGAGTGTTTATCTTCGGCGCGGATGTAGAACAGGTCTCCGCGCGTGATGCGGTAGGGACGGTCGTTGAGGACGTGCAGGCCGTTGCCCCGCCACACCAGCACCAGCTCGCAGAACTCGTGGGTATGCTCGGCAAAGACGTTTTGCGGATAGCGATCCGCCACCGCGACGGCCTGACTCGCGGAGGCAAAAAAATCATCTTTACGAAGAATTAACTGAGCAGCCACACCACAACCTCGACGGCGAATAACCGGACATTATTAGCCTTTCTGCGGTAAAAAAACGGTGACTGCCCTCGCGTTACTGAAGCAACGCGTCTTTCCCCTGACGGATATCGCGCGGCGACCAGCTAAACTCCCGGCGAAACAGCGTCGAAAAGTGGTTACTGTCGCCGAAACCGCAGCGATAGGCGATATCGGTGACGCTTTCATCCGTGTGCCTTAAAAGGTGACGCGCTTTGATCAGGCGCAGACGGTTGAGGTAGCGCTGCGGCGTCAGCCCGGTATGCTGCTTGAGCTGACGATGCAGCGTGCGCAGCGAGAGCGAAAAGTCATCCGCCAGCGTTTCCCAGCAGACATCTTCGGCAAAATGATCTTCCAGCCAGGCCATCAGCTGATTCAGGCGCGCGTCGTTATTTTCCAGCCCTTCCACCAGGCTGCTGCGCCGCAGCAGCACCAGCAGCTGCATAAACAGCATCTCGCGGGTAGCAATGGCGTGCGTCTCCTGTCCATCCTCGCTCTGCTCCATCTGGCTTACCAGCTGACGCACCTGCTGCAACGTGGACTGATTCACCCGCCAGTGCGACGGATAATGGCCGTCCTTCTCCTGCGGCAACAGCTGATTCAGCCCGGAGAGAAACTGAAACGCATCCGGAGAACGATAGAGCACATTGGTCAGGCACAGGTTATCGGTATGTTCATACAGGTGCCTGTCGTGATCGCGCACGAAGCACACCGTACCGCCGCTGATGGTATACGGCTGACCATTAAACACGTGGATGCCCGTTCCGTGCTCAACAATCACAATTTCATGAAAATCATGATGATGTTCCGGGAACGCAGCCTGAGGCAGCCGTGGCTCAATCGCAACCGGCGAAGCCCCCGAAGGAAAAAAATCGACGCTGTGCAGTACGGTCATAACGGCCTCTACCAATGAGAAAAGTTCTCAAAATAGTAATTAAGGCCTTCCCCGCTCACCTTAAATTTTTGACAGCAAACCGCGCAAAAGCTGCCGGTTTTTCAAGAAACAGGCGGAAAGATCGGGAAATGCGGTCAGCGTCACACTGCCTGCAAACCCCGCGATTACTGGAAACTGTGAACTCCCTCACGTTCATCTTTGCTTTCTTGCCAGCGCGAGATTTGGGCTGTCAGTGGCGAGAAGGTGGCTATTTCTTCCCTTTCTTACACTCCTCGGTAATGACTTAAGAAAGGACCCGACCATGACTTTTCGCCATTGTGTGGCTGTCGATTTAGGCGCATCCAGCGGCCGTGTAATGCTCGCCACCTGGGACTGCGACCTGCACACCCTTACGCTTCGCGAAATGCACCGTTTCGCCAATTGTCTGCAAAAACAGGACGGTTTTGTTACCTGGGATATCGACGCCCTGGAAGCAGAGATCCGCACCGGACTTCACAACGTCTGTGAAGACGGTATTCGCATCGACAGTATCGGCATTGATACCTGGGGTGTGGATTACGTGCTGCTGGACAGTCACGGCGAACGCGTCGGCCTGCCGGTCTCCTACCGCGACAGCCGCACCGATGGGCTGATGGCGCACGCCATCGCGCAGCTTGGCAAGGAGAACATCTATGGTCGCAGTGGCATCCAGTTTCTGCCGTTTAACACGCTGTATCAGCTACGTGCGCTGGTTGAGCAACAGCCTGAGCTGGTCGAAAAGGTGGCGCATGCGCTGCTGATCCCGGACTACTTAAGCTACCGTCTGACCGGCAATATGAACTGGGAATACACCAACGCCACCACCACGCAGCTGGTCAACATCAACACCGATAACTGGGATGGACATCTGCTGGCCTGGACGGGCGCCTCGCCGTCCTGGTTCGGCGCGCCAACCCATCCGGGCAATGTGATCGGCCACTGGCTTTGCCCGCAGGGGAATGAAATCCCTGTTGTCGCCGTCGCCAGTCACGACACCGCGAGTGCGGTCATTGCCTCGCCGCTCGCCGACAAAGATGCGGCCTATCTCTCTTCCGGCACCTGGTCGCTGATGGGCTTCGAGAGCAAAACCCCGTACACCAGCGATGCCGCGATGGCGGCGAACATCACCAACGAAGGCGGTGCCGAAGGCCGCTACCGGGTGCTGAAGAACATCATGGGGCTGTGGCTGCTCCAGCGGGTGCTGAAAGAGCAGAACATCACCGACCTGCCCGCGCTTATCGCGGAAACCGAAACGCTGAAGGCCTGCACCTTCCTGATCAACCCGAACGACGAACGCTTTATCAACCCGGTGCACATGAGCGCCGAAATCCAGGCCGCCTGTTTTGAAGCGGGGCAGCCGGTACCTTCCCGCTCCGCCGAGCTGGCACGCTGCATTTTTGACAGTCTCGCCCTGCTGTATGCCGACATCCTGAGCGAGCTGGCTGACCTTCGCGGCAAACCGTTCACACAACTGCATATCGTGGGCGGCGGCTGCCAGAACCAGCTGCTGAACCAGCTCTGCGCGGATGCCTGCGGCATTACCGTGGTGGCAGGTCCGATTGAAGCCTCCACGCTCGGCAATATCGGCATTCAGCTGATGACCCTGGACGAACTTTCAAACGTCGACGATTTCCGTTCGGTGGTGACGGCGAATAACAGCCTGACCACCTTCACCCCCCATCCCTGCCATGAAATTGCCCGCTACCGGGCGCAGTTTCAGCAAAAACGACTGACTAAGGAGCTTTGCGCATGACCACTCAACTTGAACAAGCCTGGGATCTGGCTAAACAGCGTTTCGCCGCCGTCGGCGTGGATGTCGAAGAGGCGCTGCGCCAGCTCGACCGTCTGCCCGTCTCCATGCACTGCTGGCAGGGTGATGACGTCGCCGGTTTCGAGAACCCGGGCGGTTCCCTGACGGGGGGTATTCAGGCCACGGGTAACTACCCGGGCAAAGCGCGCAACGCCACCGAACTGCGTGCGGATCTGGAGCTGGCGCTGAGCCTGATCCCCGGGCCAAAGCGCCTGAACCTGCACGCCATTTATCTCGAATCCGACGAGCCGGTCGCGCGTAACGAAATCAAACCGGAACACTTTAAGAACTGGGTGGAGTGGGCGAAAGCCAACCGGTTGGGTCTCGATTTTAACCCGTCCTGCTTCTCGCACCCGCTGAGCGCGGACGGGTTTACCCTTGCGCACGCCAACGACGAAATCCGCCAGTTCTGGATCGACCATGTCAAAGCCAGCCGCCGGGTCTCGGCGTATTTCGGCGAGCAGCTTGGCACGCCGTCGGTAATGAATATCTGGATCCCGGACGGCATGAAAGACATCACCGTAGACCGACTGGCCCCGCGTCAGCGTCTGCTGGCCGCGCTGGATGAAGCTATCAGCGAAAAACTGGACCCGGCGCACCACATCGACGCCGTCGAAAGCAAGCTGTTCGGCATTGGCGCAGAGAGCTACACCGTGGGCTCAAACGAGTTCTACATGGGTTACGCCACCAGCCGCCAGACCGCGCTGTGCCTGGATGCCGGCCACTTCCACCCAACCGAGGTGATCTCCGACAAAATCTCCGCCGCCATGCTCTACGTGCCGCGTCTGCTGCTGCACGTCAGCCGCCCGGTTCGCTGGGACAGCGACCACGTGGTGCTGCTGGATGACGAAACCCAGGCCATTGCCAGCGAAATCATCCGCCACGACCTCTTTGACCGTGTACACATTGGCCTCGACTTCTTCGACGCCTCTATCAACCGCATCGCGGCGTGGGTTATCGGCACCCGCAACATGAAGAAAGCCCTGCTGCGCGCGCTGCTGGAGCCTGTCGCCGCCCTGAAACAGCTGGAAGAAAACGGCGACTACACCGCGCGCCTGGCGCTGCTGGAAGAGCAGAAATCCCTGCCGTGGCAGGCGGTGTGGGAGATGTACTGCCAGCGTCACGATGCGCCTGCGGGCAGCCAGTGGCTGGACAACGTGCGGGCATATGAGGAAGACGTGTTGAGTCAGCGCGGGTAACTGCCCCCTCACCCCTGCCCTCTCCCCAAAGGGGAGAGGGAGCAAACCATCCCCTCTCCCCTTTGGGGAGAGGGTTAGGGTGAGGGGTTCAACCTCACCGCGATAACTGGAAATGAAAACTATGCAGACCATCACCACCTCCTGGTTCGTCCAGGGCATGATCAAAGCCACCTCTGACGCCTGGCTCAAAGGCTGGGATGAGCGCAACGGCGGCAACCTGACGCTACGCCTGGACGACGCGGATATCGAGCCATTTGCCGCCGATTTCCACCAGAAGCCGCGCTATATCGCCCTGAGCCAGCCGATGCCGCTGCTCGCCAACACGCCGTTTATCGTCACCGGTTCCGGGAAGTTCTTCCGCAACGTCCAGCTCGACCCGCAGGCCAACCTTGGCGTGGTGAAAGTGGACAGCGACGGTGCGGGCTACCACATTCTCTGGGGTCTGACGGACGACGCGGTGCCTACCTCTGAACTGCCGGCGCACTTCCTCTCCCACTGCGAGCGCATCAAGGCGACCAATGGCAAGGACCGCGTGATCATGCACTGCCACGCCACCAACCTGATCGCCCTGACCTACGTGCTGGAAAATAATTCTGATTTCTTCACCCGCAAACTGTGGGAAGGCAGTACCGAGTGTCTGGTGGTGTTCCCGGACGGCGTCGGCATTCTGCCGTGGATGGTGCCGGGCACCGACGAAATCGGTCAGGCAACCGCAACGGACATGCAGAAGCACTCACTGGTGCTGTGGCCGTTCCACGGCGTCTTCGGCAGCGGCCCGACGCTGGATGAAACCTTCGGCCTGATCGACACCGCCGAGAAATCCGCGGAAGTGCTGGTGAAGGTCTATTCCATGGGCGGCATGAAGCAGACCATCACCCGGGAAGAGCTGATCGCCCTGGGCAAACGCTTTGGCGTCACCCCCATGCAGTCGGCGTTAGATCTGTACCAATAACAACATCGCGCCCCGCTCATTGAGACGGGGCGAAAACCACCTGCAATCCCTACAACTAACTCAAGTCAGTGGAGTAAAAGCAATGAAAATAAAAGCAAGCTTGATCCTCACCGTTGCCGCTCTGGCGTTGTCCGGTTCCGCTTTAGCAGAAGTGAAAATCGCCCTGGTGGCGAAGTCCTTAGGAAATGGATTCTTCGAGGCAGCGAACGTCGGCGCGCAGGAGGCGGCCAAAGAGTTAGGCGATGTGAAAGTGATTTATACCGGCCCGACCACCACCACGGCGGAAGCGCAGATCGAGGTGCTGAACGGGTTGATCGCCCAGGGCGTGGATGCGATCGCGATTTCCGCGAACGATCCGGACGCCGTCGTGCCGGTGCTGAAAAAAGCGATGCAGCGCGGCATTAAGGTTGTGTCGTGGGACTCCGGGGTGGCGAAAGCCGGACGCCAGATCCACCTCAACCCGTCCAATAATGCCCTGATTGGCGAAACCAACGTGAAGCTCGCCGCCGACGCGCTGAAAGCGCTGAATGTCGAGAAAGGCGACGTGGCGGTGCTGAGCGCCACGCCAACCTCCACCAACCAGAATACATGGATTGCGGAGATGAAAAAGGTGCTGCCGAAGTACCCGTCCGTCAATCTGGTGACCGTGGCCTACGGAGACGATCTCTCTGACAAAAGCTACCGCGAAGCGGTCGGCTTGCTGAAAACCTACCCCGAACTGAAAGTGATTGTTTCGCCATCGTCCGTGGGCATTGTGGCCGCTGCGCAGGCGGTGAAGGACCAGGGCAAGATTGGCAAAGTGTACGTCACCGGTTTAGGCCTGCCGTCCGAGATGGCGGGCGCGGTGAAGTCCGGCGCGAGCAAGAGCTTTGCCATCTGGAACCCGATCGACCTCGGCTATGCGGCAACCTACCTGGCGGATGACCTGGTGAAAGGCACGGCCACGAAAGGTGAGGCCAGCATGGGCAGACTGGGCAAAGTGAAGCTGGATGCTGACGGCAACGGCGCGATGGCCGAGCCGTTCGTCTACGATGCCAGCAATATTGATAAGTTCTCGAAAATCTTTTGATGCAATTTGTTGGCCGGATAAGCGTAGCGCCATCCGGCAAAAGGCGGGTGGCGCTGCCGCTTACCCGCCCGACAAATTCCTCTGTCCAGGAGAACTATCATGACCCCATTGCTACAGCTTTCTGGCATCACCAAGGTGTTCCCCGGCGTGCGTGCCCTTGAGAACGTGCAGCTTGCGCTGTGGCCCGGCAAAGTGACGGCGCTTATCGGCGAAAACGGCGCGGGCAAGTCGACGCTGGTCAAAGTGATGACCGGCATTTACCAGCCCGACGAGGGCGAAATTCTCTATAAAGCGATCCCCGTTCATCTCCCGACGCCGGAGTCGGCGCATAAAATGGGCATCACCGCCATTCACCAGGAAACCGTGCTGTTTGATGAACTCTCGGTCACCGAGAATATTTTTGTCGGTCAGTACCTTCACAAAGGCTTCCTGAAAAAGCTCGACTGGCCGGAAATGCACCGCCGGGCGCAGGCGATCCTCACGCGGCTGGAAGTGCAAATCGACCCGCGCGCGACGCTGAAAACCCTGAGCATCGCCCAGCGTCACATGGTGGCGATTGCCCGCGCGCTGTCGTTTGAGGCGCAGGTGGTGATCCTCGATGAACCCACGGCGGCGCTGTCGCAGCATGAAATCCTCGAGTTTTACCAGATTGTGGAGCGCTTAAAGCAGGAGGGCAAAGCCATCCTGTTTATCTCCCACAAGTTCGACGAGATTTTTGAGCTGGCGGACCATTACACCATTTTGCGCGACGGCGCGTTCGTCGGCGCAGGTGCAATAAATGAGATCACCGAGGAGCGGATGGTGTCGATGATGGTCGGGCGCGCCATTACCCAAACTTTCCCTAAAATCGACTGCGAAAAAGGCGAGACGGTGCTGGAGGTGAAAAACCTCTGCCATCCGACCGAGTTTGCGCATATCTCGTTCTCCCTGCGTAAAGGGGAAATCCTCGGCTTTTACGGGCTGGTGGGGGCCGGGCGTACCGAGCTGATGCAGGCGCTTTCCGGCGTCACGCGGCCATCGTCCGGGGAAATTATCCTCAACGGACAGCCCCGGCGCTTCTGCCAGCCTGCGGATGCGATCAAAGCCGGTATCGTCTGCGTGCCGGAAGAAAGACAGAAACAGGGGGCGATTATCGCCCTGCCGATTGCCCAGAACATCAGCCTGCCTCAGCTCAGCAAGCTCAATCCGAACGGTGTGCTGCATGACGACCGTGAATGGAAGCTGGCGGACGAGTACGCCAAACGCCTGCAAGTGAAAGCCTTCAGCTGGAAGCAGGCGGTGGAGACCCTCTCTGGCGGCAACCAGCAAAAGGTTGTGATCGGCAAATGGCTGGCGACGCACCCTGACGTGATTATCCTCGATGAGCCGACAAAAGGCATCGATATCGGCTCAAAAGCAGCCGTGCATCAGTTTATGTCCGAGCTGGTCAGTCAGGGGCTGGCGGTAATTATGGTCTCGTCCGAACTGCCGGAAGTGATGGGCATGGCGGATCGCATTATCGTCATGCACGAGGGGCTGATGGTGGCCGAGTACCAGGCGGGAGACGCGACGGCGGAAACCATCGTCAGCGCCGCCAGCGGTGCAAAACAGGAGGCGGCATAATGCTTAGCTCACTCTTAAAACACCGCGAAGCCCTGCTGGGCGCGGTGATTATCCTGATGATCGTCGCCATTGGCAGCCGCGTGCCATCGTTTATCGCGCCGGGCAACCTGGTGGAGATGTTTAACGACACCGCCATTCTGATCGTCCTCGCGCTCGGGCAGATGATGGTGCTGCTCACGAAAGGCATCGACCTGTCGATGGCGGCCAATCTGGCCCTGACCGGGATGATTGTCGCCCTGATTAATTTCCATTACCCGGACGTGCCCGTCTGGGCGCTGCTGATCCTTGCCAGCGTGCTTGGGCTGCTGATGGGCGCGATAAACGGCCTGCTGGTGTGGAAGCTGGGCATTCCGGCGATTGTGGTAACGCTCGGCACTATGAGCATCTACCGCGGAATGATCTTTTTGCTCTCCGGCGGCGGCTGGGTGAACTCAAACCAGATGGGTACAGATTTCCTCGGCCTGCCACGTGCGTCAGTGCTGGGCTTGCCGGTGCTGAGCTGGTGCGCCATCGCCGCGCTGCTGCTGGTGGGCTACTTCCTGCGCTACAGCCGCACCGGACGAGCGCTCTACACCGCAGGCGGTAATGCCACGGCAGCGTACTACACCGGGATCAACGCCGGAAAAATGCAGTTCATTAGTTTCTGCCTTTCCGGTCTGCTGGCCGGGTTCTGCGGCTACCTGTGGATATCGCGCTTTGCCGTTGCGTATGTTGACGTCGCTAACGGTTTTGAATTGCAGGTGGTGGCAGCCTGTGTGATTGGGGGGATCAGCACCATGGGCGGCACCGGGCGCGTGCTCGGCTGTCTGTTTGGCGCACTGTTCCTCGGGGTGATTAACAACGCCCTGCCGGTGATCGGCGTCTCCCCGTTCTGGCAGATGGCGATTTCCGGCACGGTAATTGTGATAGCAGTGCTGCTGAACGAGCGCGGCAATAAACGTAAAGGCCGATTGATACTACGCGATGCGGCGCTGGCACGTCAGAAACTGGCGGTGAAATCATGAGTAAAATGATGACATCTGAAGCAATCAAACCCACTTCTGCGCCGGGCTTCTTCCAGCGTCTGCTGTGCTGGGAGGGCTTCCTGCTGGCGGTGACGCTGGCGGTGTTTGTGGTGAACGCGCTCGCCTCACCCTACTTCCTCAATATCTGGAACCTCTCCGACGCGACGTTCAACTTCACCGAAAAAGCGATCATCGTGTTGCCGATGGCGATGCTGATTATCGCCAGGGAAATTGACCTGTCGGTAGCCTCCACCATCGCGCTCAGCTCCACGGTGATGGGCTTTTGCGCTGCGGCGGGCGTCGATACGCCGCTGCTGGTCTGCGTCGGATTAGGCGTCGGGCTACTGTGCGGGCTGTTCAACGGCATTTTGGTGACGCGCTTTAACCTGTCGTCCATCGTCATCACCATCGGCACCATGAGCCTGTACCGCGGGATCACCTACATCCTGCTCGGGGACCAGGCGCTGAACAGCTACCCTGAGAGCTTCGCCTGGTTCGGCCAGGGCTACGTCTGGGGCGCGTTGTCGTTTGAGTTTGCGCTGTTTATCGTGCTGGCCGCTCTGTTTGCCTTTGTGCTGCACCGCACCAACTTTGGCCGCCGCACCTACGCCATCGGCAACAACCCGACCGGCGCGTGGTACTCCGGCATCAACGTGAAGCGCCACAACCTGATCCTCTTCGCGCTGGTGGGGCTGATGTCCGGCCTGGCGTCGGTGCTGCTTACCTCGCGTCTGGGCAGCACCCGCCCGACCATCGCGATGGGCTGGGAGCTGGCGGTGGTGACGATGGCGGTGCTCGGCGGCGTCAATATTCTCGGTGGGTCCGGCAGCATGGTGGGCGTGATTATCGCCGCCTTCCTGATGGGGCTGGTGACCTTCGGCCTGAGCCTGCTCAACGTGCCCGGCATTGTGATGTCGGTGATTATCGGCGCGATGCTGATCGTGGTGATTTCGCTGCCGATTATTACCCGCCGGATGATGCTGCGAAGACGGAATTAAATTGCCCCTCACCCCTGCCCGCTCCCCTGAGGGGAGAGGGTGAAAAGCCGCACCAAGCAGTCCCCTCTCCCCTCCGGGGAGAGGGTTAGGGTGAGGGGAACGGATTACCTCAAAAGCATATTAAGGAGAATTATCATGAGCTTTATGTTGGCACTCCCCAAAATCAGCCTGCACGGCGCGGGCGCAATCGGCGATATGGTCAACCTGGTGGCGAGCAAGCAGTGGGGAAAGGCACTGGTTGTCACCGACGGTCAGTTGGTAAAACTCGGCCTGCTCGACAGCCTGTTTAACGCGCTGGACGCCCATCAGATGTCGTATCACCTGTTCGATGAGGTCTTCCCAAACCCAACGGAAGCGCTGGTGCAAAAAGGCTATGCGGCATATCAGGATGCAGAGTGTGATTACCTGATTGCCTTTGGCGGCGGCAGCCCGATTGATACCGCCAAGGCAATCAAAATCCTCACTGCCAACCCCGGTCCGTCAACCGATTATTCCGGCGTCGGCAAGGTGAAAAACGCGGGCGTGCCGCTGGTGGCGATCAACACCACCGCAGGCACGGCAGCGGAGATGACCAGCAACGCGGTGATCATCGACGCCGCGCGTCAGGTTAAAGAGGTGATTATCGACCCGCACATCATCCCGGATATCGCCGTGGACGATGCCAGCGTGATGCTCGATATTCCGGCCTCCGTGACCGCCGCAACCGGCATGGACGCGCTAACCCACGCCATTGAAGCTTACGTCTCCGTGGGCGCACACCCGCTGACCGATGCCAACGCGCTGGAAGCCATTCGTCTGATCAACCTCTGGCTGCCGAAAGCGGTCGACGACGGTCACAACCTGGAAGCGCGCGAGCAGATGGCTTTTGGGCAGTATCTGGCGGGCATGGCGTTTAACAGCGCCGGGCTGGGGCTGGTGCATGCTCTGGCGCACCAGCCGGGCGCGACGCACAACCTGCCGCACGGCGTCTGCAACGCCATCCTGCTGCCGATCATCGAAAACTTTAACCGCCCGAACGCGGTCGCCCGATTCGCCCGTGTGGCGCAGGCGATGGGCGTTGACACGCGCGGCATGAGCGACGAAGCGGCCAGCATGTCCGCCATTCAAGCGATTCGCGATCTAAGTGCCCGCGTCGGCATTCCGTCCGGATTTAGCCAGCTCGGCGTCACCAAAGCCGATATTGAAGGCTGGCTGGATAAAGCGCTCGCTGACCCGTGCGCGCCGTGCAACCCACGTACCGCCAGCCGCGATGAGGTCCGCGAGCTGTACCTGGAGGCATTATGATCCGCAAAGCGTTTGTGATGCAGGTAAACCCGGATGCGCACGAGGAGTATGCGCGCCGCCACAACCCGATCTGGCCTGAGCTGGAAGCGGTACTGAAAGCCCACGGCGCGCACCACTACGCCATTTACCTCGACAAAGCCCGCAACCTGCTGTTTGCGACAGTGGAGATTGAATCGGAGGAGCGCTGGAACGCGGTGGCAAATACCGACGTCTGCCAGCGCTGGTGGAAACATATGGCTGACGTTATGCCGTCTAACCCGGACAACAGCCCGGTGAGTGCGGAGCTGAACGAGGTGTTTTACCTGGACTGATGTGTTAACGCTGCTGCCCCTGCGGTAGCAGCTATCTCCCGCCTGCCACTCAGCGTAAACGCCGACACAACCGTAATCGCCAGCACGAAGCAGCCCAGCATCAGGTACGTCTCCTGGAAGCCGACCCGGTCATACATATTTCCGGCAAAGGCGGAGAGGAAGATCGCCGCCGACTGTTTGGCAAACTGGAAGCCAATCAGGTAGATGGTGGCCGACAGGCGCGTATCAAACACCCCGGTGATGTACTTGAATGCCCCCACCAGCAGGAACGGGACTTCCAGCGCGTGCAGCATCTTCAGGGCAATCACCTCCACGGCAGTGGTGGCAAACGACGAGCCGATAATGCGCGTCGCCATGATTACCCCGGCAATCAACAGCGTGTTTTTCGCGCCGATGCGGTTAATGATCCACGGCGAGCAGAACATGATGATCGCGTTACAGATTTCCCCGGCCGTGGTGGCGAAACCAAAGGCGCGGGTCCCCTCCTGCGGTGTGGCGAAAAAGGTTTTAAAGAAGGTGGCAAACTGCTGGTCGAAGACGTCATACACGCAGGCCACGCCAATCACGTACAGGATGAACATCCACATTCTGCGCTGGCGGAACAGGGTGAAGACGGTTTTAGCGGTGATCTGCGGCTGATTGGCGCCCAGGGCATTCATCACCTGCGCCGTCTGGTTGGGCTTCGGTTTCGCAACCACCAGCAGCAGCATCAACAAAAGCGCTGCCGCCGATCCCATCCAGAAAACATACGACGGATCGATGCCGAACAGGATGCCGCCCGTTGAGGCGCACAGCCCCCAGCCGAGACAGCCGAACATGCGCGCCTTGCCGTACTCAAAAAAGCTGTTGCGGCTCACGCGTTCAATGTAGGCCTCAATCGCCCCCGAACCCGCTGAGAAGACAAAGCCGATATACAACCCACCGCTCAGCGCCCCCAGCCAGATATTGGTTTTCAGCAGCGGGGCGAAGACGTACAGGAAGAACGGCGCGAACAGGAACAGCAGCACCGAAATGATCCACAGCAGGTGTTTTTTCAGCCCCAGCTTGTCCGAAATGACCCCCAGCACCGGCTGGAAGGCAATGGCCGACAGCGAGATGCAGGAGAAAACAATCCCCGTATGGGTTTTGTTCAGGCCGATGATGTCCGACAGCCAGATCGGCAGGAACGGAAAACAGGTGGCCATGATGAAGAAGTAGAGAAAGAAGAACAGCCCGAAGATCCAGAAGTTAGGGTTGTCTTTGTGGGTACAGGTTGTTGTGTTCATTATTTTTATCCTCAACGGAGGGCCGGTTGCCCGGCCCGTCACCCTTACACGCGTTCCACACCAATCAGAATGGCGGTTTCCGGATCCAGAATTGGCAGCGCAATACCCGCCTGCATCAGCCATTCACCGCTTACCGTTTGCGGCGCGTCCATCCACGCCGGCAGCTTGCGCATGGTGTGCCCGCCCTCGCCCGTAATCTGAATGTTCGGGTGATCGAGCAGCGTGATGCGGTACTGCGCGCTGGCGTCTAACCCCGGCATGCGCAGCGGCATCATCAGGGTGTAATCCGGCATCGCGAGCTGGCTGACCAAAAACAGCCCCTGCGTCTTGTCTTCGCTCACTATACCCTGCGCCAGGGTGGTGGCGTCCGGCATATCCACGCGCCACTGGGTGCCGTGATGAATGACCTCGCGCCACCGCTTATACAGCGCGGCGTAATGTCGATAGCCTTCACGCTCCTGCGCGTCGACGGTGAGCGGATCCAGCTCCAGCCCCATGTGACCAAACAGCGCCGTCAGTCCGCGGAACTGAATGCTGTGCTGGCGGAAGGTAGCGTGACATTTATGATGACCGATATGCGCCCCCATCACCTCCGGCGGGAAGAAGTAGCTCATGCCGCGCTGGATAGTGTTGCGCTCCAGCGCGTCGTTATTGTCGGACGCCCAGAAGCGGTGGCAGCGGGTCAGCACTTCATAATCGATTCGCCCGCCGCCGGAGGAGCAGGATTCAAACTCAATGTGCGGGAAACGCTCGCCCAGCACGTCCAGCAGGCGATAAAACTGGCGGGTCTGGGCATCGGCGGCGGCTTTGCCCTTGTGCCCTGGCTGCACCAGCTCGCGGTTCATGTCCCACTTCACGTAGTCGACCGCATGCTCGCCCAGCAGCCAGCTCATGCGCTCGACCAGATAATCAAAGGCCTGCGGAATATTAAGATTGAGCACCAGCTGATGTCGCCCGGTCGCCTGGGCGTAGCCCGGCAGCGCCAGCACCCAGTCAGGGTGCGCGCGATACAGATCGGAATCCGGGTTAATCATCTCCGGCTCAACCCAAATACCAAACTCCATGCCAAGCTGTTTAACGTGATCGATCACCGGCTTAAGGCCGTTCGGGTATTTTTTCTCGTCCAGATACCAGTCGCCCAGCGCCGCGTGGTCATCGTTGCGGCCTTTGAACCAGCCGTCGTCGATAATAAAGCGCTCCACGCCCAGCGCTGCGGCCTCGTCGGCCATGCGCATGATGTAGTCCGGATCGTGGTTGAAGTAGATCCCCTCCCAGGTGTTGAGGTGCACCGGGCGCGGTTTATCTTCCGGGAAGCGGATAACGTTGTCGCGCAGATAACGGTGGAACTGCTGGCTCATGCCGTTCAGCCCGTGCGGGGAGTGGCTGGCATACAGGCGCGGCGTCCAGAGCGTTTCCCCCTCTTCAATCGCCATTTCACCCGGCAGGTAGAGCGCTTCGGCCTGCATATAGCGGCGGCCATCGGTTTTCGCTTCCGCGCGCAGGCGGTGGTTGCCGCTCCAGCCCAGATGCACGCCCCAGACGTGGCCGTGCATTTCACTGAATGACGGCGTACCTGAAATCAGTGCCGGGAAATGTTCGTGGGAGGTTTTACCCCGGCGGTTTTCAATCACGAAGCTGTCGTGCTCAAGCGTAACGCGGTGCGGCTGAAACTCCCTGATCCAGCGTCCGTGGAAGGCCATCACCTCCTGCGCACGTTCGGCCACCGGCAGCGTCACGGCAAAGCGATCCACCTGCCACGCCAGCGTTTTCAGGTTGGTTAACCCATGGCGCACCACCAGTACGCCGCTGGCATCCAGCACCAGCTCGCTGGTCAGGCGCAGGCCCGCCTGTTTATCTTCCGCCGTTACCGTCAGGGTTTGCCCCTGCTGTTGTACGCCTGTGGTGGTGAAGACAGGCGAACCGTCCAGCCCCTGGCGATGCCCCTCGATGCCGGGCGAACCAAACAGGCCGTGCCCCAGCTCTGCCATCAGCGTGACGGGCGAGTCGACGTCCAGCCTGCCGTTAGCAACCGGGCGCGCAATACTCAGCACATCCTGCGGCGAAAAGTGGTGAAGGTGCGGTCCCCAGTAGAGAATTTCGGCGAACGGATGGGTTTTTAGCACCACGTCAACCGTATTGCTTTCAAGTCGAAAAATGGCATCTTGCATCGGACATCTCCTGTCATCGGGATGTCCTGAGTGTTGATCCGAAACGTTTCGGATATAAACCACAACGTTTCGGATCTGTGATCGAGTTTTGAATTTTTGGTGTAATCAGGCCGTCTGGGCTGGGGAAAATTCCGGCTGCCAGAGCACCTGAAGCGTATCAATGTCGTCGCCGTTAATCAGCTGGCGCACCATATCGGCAATCTGTTTCCCGACGCCCTGACGGGTAGACTGGATCACCGCCGCGACGTCGATATCGACAATGCTGTCCTGCGGTAAACCGTCATAGACCACCAGCGAGACGGCATTTTCACCGGTTAAGCGCCCCATCTGCGCCAGAGCCATCGCTGCGCCGTCGCCGTGAGTGTTGCAGTCGGTAATGATGGCCGTGGGCGGCTGCGGCAGGGAGAGAAGTTCTTGCGTGGTGGCATACCCCACGCGGCGCGAAGGGGGCATGGCGCGCAGCCATTCGCTGGAAAGACCGGCTTCCCGCAGCGCGTCCAGGAAGCCCTGGCGACGCTGGGTGATGAATGCCTGGTTGTTGCTTTCGCCCAGCAGCGCAATGCGCTGATGGCCTTTCTCGATCAGCCAGCGGGTGGCCTGATACGTACCGGCATAGTTGTCGAAATCGAACCACGCGTACGGCTGCGGCAGCTGGCTGCGGCCGAGCGCCAGGAACGGGAACCCGGCGGCCTGAAGCTGCTCAAGACGCGGATCGTGATCCAGCGTATGCGCCACTATCAGCGCATCCACGCGTCGGCTCTGCACCATGCGCATATAGCTGTGTTTGTCCGCCAGATCGTCGTCAGCGATGAGCAGCAGGTCAATCTCATGTCGCGCCAGTTCGTGGCTAATTTCGCCGACCATGTCCATAAAAACGCTGTTATTGAGCGGAACAGGATGCACCGGAAACACCAACCCGACGGCGTCGATTTTGCCCATCTTCAGGCGACGGGCAAAGGTATTTGGTCGGTAGCCACGGCGCTGGGCCTCCGCTTCCACGCGGGCGCGCGTCTCAGCAGAAACGTCGTCATATCCGTTGAGGGCGCGGCTGACGGTGGTAACAGACAGCCCCAGTTCTTTGGCAATGGCTTTAAGCGACATGATTTTCCGTATCTTCTTTAGTTTTGTTCCGCCACCAGCAGCGCGTGCGTATCTGGCTCCAGCGCCTTAAAGATATGCGGCTGGTCAGCAGGGTAGCAAATGTAATCTCCCGGGCCGAGTTCTTCCGCCGCGTCGATCAGACCGACCATCGCCCGCCCCTGGGTCACGATAATATGCTCAACCGACCCTGGCGGATGCGGCTGGGAAATACGGTCTGCCCCCGGCTGAGTCAGCAGCAGGTAGATATCACGACGCGCCCCCGGCGGACACGCCGCGAGCAAAATCGCCTCGTAGTTCGCCTGCCCGGCGACAACTTTTGTGCCCTCGCCGCGGCGGATCACCTGCGTGACGGGCTGCTGTGGCTCCAGTAACCGGGCAAACGGAATATCCAGCGCCACGCAAAGCGACCAGAGCGTTTCCAGGCTAGGGTTGCCGTTGCCAGACTCCAGTTGTGAAAGCGTGGATTTGGCGATCCCGGCACGGCGGGCGATCTCCGCCAGCGAAAGTCCGGTTCGCAGGCGTTCTCGCACCAGGCTTCTGGCGATTACGCTGATTGGCTGCGTCATAATAACGGCCTCATTCTCTCTATAACGAACGAATCGTTCGCCTTGTAAAACGTTTTTGATGCGTTCATTATAATGGAAATACGTTCGATATGGCTAAAATGGTATGAAGAATCACCTCTCTTGCCTGAAAGGCGACACGATAAAAGCGATCGTCCTGGTCTGCCTCGCGGTGGGCGTGGTCGGCATGTCCTACGGCTCGCTGGCGATGGCCTACGGCTTCCCGCTGTGGGTGCCATTTGTCCTCTCCCTCACGGTGCTGGCAGGCGCATCCGAGTTTATGTTTATCGGCATCGTAGCGAGCGGCGGCAATCCGCTGGCGGCGGCCGCAGCCGGTTTACTGGTAAACGCGCGCCATGTGCCGTTCGGCGTGACGGTGCGTGACCTGGTGGGCAAGCGCGGCCTGAGCTTTCTGGGCTGTCATATCATGAACGATGAAAGCGTGGTGTTTGGCCTGTCGCAAAAAACCGCCGAGCAGCGTAAAGCGGCCTACTGGCTGTGCGGGTTAGGCGTGGCAATCATCTGGCCGCTGGGCGCGGTGCTGGGGGCGATGGTCGGCAAGCTACTGCCAGACCCGGAAACCATCGGGCTGGACGCGGTGTTCCCGGCGATCCTGCTGGCGTTAGTGGTGCCGGCATTTAAAAACCGTACCACGCTGATCCGCGCCTGTAGCGGCGCGGTGTTGTCGCTGGCCGCCGTACCGTTTGCGCCGGTTGGCCTACCGGTGCTGCTCTCTTTGCTCGGCCTTGCCGCGAGGAAAAAATAATGGAAAACATGACGGTCTTTATTCTCGGCATCGCCATTCTTTCTGCCGGAACCTATCTGATGCGTCTCGGCGGGGCAAAACTCGGCAGCCGGCTGGCGCTTTCTGAACGGTCGCAGGCGCTGCTTTCAGATGCGGCTACCGTTTTGTTGTTCTCCGTCGCGCTGGCGACAACGTTTTATGAAGGGGACCATTTTGCCGGGATGGCGCGCGTGCTGGGGGTGGGGTTCGCGGTGTTTTTGGCCTGGCGCAAAATGCCGTTAATTGTGGTGATCGTCGCGGCGGCGGTGGTGACGGCGCTGCTGCGTCTGGCGGGCATAAACTAAAAAAGCGCCCCAGGGGCGCTCTTTCGACGGTACTGCGAAATTATTTGTTCAGTTCAGCGGTCATGTGTACGCGGTTACCGGTGAATGCCTAAGTAATTTTGTAGGATGACGCGCCCGCTTCCTGAGCCTGTGCGGCGATTTTAGCTTCTGCACCGTCCAGCGTAGAGGCGGATGCGGTCACAGTCTGCGCAGCGAAAGAACCGAAAGATGTAGCCAGAGCGATTACTGCGACAAAAGTTTTGATGCTTTTCATGAGATAAACCCTTTCGTTAAGTTGTTTAGATAAGGCACCATGCCTTGATGAGATAAATACTAGACCTCATCATGAACAACTAAAAGCGGAAGGATTTGCTATACTCATTCAAAATTACTGATTAACAATTAATCGCTGCGGATGGGTGTAAATTGTCGCCCTGCCTGGCTTGCAGAACCCCACCAGCGTCAGGTTGCAGCGCTCCGCCACTTCAACCGCCAGCGTGGTTGCCGCTGACACCGCAAACAAAATTTCCACGCCGCACATGGCGGATTTTTGCACCATCTCGTAGCTGGCGCGGCTGGAAACGAGCGCGGCCCCTTGCAGCCAGACGTTGTTTTCCCGAGCGCGACGGCCCAGCAGCTTATCCAGCGCGACGTGGCGGCCAACATCTTCATGCCCGCCTGCAATGCTCCCCGACGGCAATACCCACGCCGCCGCATGCGTACAACCGCTGAGCTGGCCGATGGGCTGAACGTCATTCAGGTGCTCAAGCGCCCGATCAAGATGCGCCAGATTGAACGTCTGGGTGAACGGCAGCGGGATAATGGGTTTGCCGATATCGTTAAGCTGTTCAACACCGCACACGCCGCAGCCGGTACGTCCGGCCAGCGCCCGGCGGCGCTCTTTCAGCCCCATAAAGCGGCGGCTGGAGAGTTCGATTTGCACTTCGAGACCGTTACAGGCCGGTACGACGTCCATGCCGTAGATCTCCTGCGGATGCGCAATGATGCCTTCCGAGAGGGAGAAACCGATGGCGAACAGCTCGAGATCTTTCGGCGAGGCCATCATCACCACATGCGAAATCCCGTTGTAAACCAGGGCAACGGGGACCTCTTCCGCCAGAAAATCCGGCGTGGCATGTGAAATGTGAGGCGGTCTGTGTACCGACAGTTCCACAATGCCCGCAGGCAGTGGCGACGCGTGGGTAGCACGGTTTTGTTTAAACACGACGGTATTCCTGAACAACCACGGAAGTGAGCCTGCTATTGCACCACAAACAGCGGACCTTACGCATAGTATGGATCAACTTTTCAGCATCCATTCTCCTACTCAATTCGGAGGGGTGCAACCGGTCATCTGCTACACACCCTTAACATCCGCAGAGAGAAATGTGATTGATATCACACTTTATAATCAATGCCGTGATAATACGTTCACTTTGTTTTAACGCCGTTGGAACAGGCGTACCGACATTGTGGTATTCTGGGCTTATCCCTCGGAGAAATGAGGGATTAACGCAAATTTTTCTCCTTTGCGGTTAATTCTCAACCGCAAAGTAAAACTACATAGCAATGTCGTAATGAACCAAGGAGTGACCCATGCAGGTCAGCAGAAGGCAGTTCTTTAAGATCTGCGCTGGCGGTATGGCAGGCACCACGGCGGCGGCACTGGGCTTTGCGCCCGGCGTAGCGCTGGCGGAAACTCGGCAGTATAAACTGCTGCGCACCCGCGAAACCCGTAACACCTGTACGTACTGCTCCGTCGGCTGTGGGCTGTTAATGTATAGCCTCGGCGACGGTGCGAAAAACGCCAAAGCATCTATTTTCCACATCGAAGGCGATCCGGATCATCCGGTCAACCGTGGTGCGCTGTGTCCGAAAGGGGCCGGTCTGGTAGATTTTATCCACTCCGAAAGCCGCCTGAAGTTTCCTGAGTACCGCGCTCCCGGCTCTGACAAATGGCAACAAATCAGCTGGGAAGAGGCGTTCGATCGCATCGCTAAGCTGATGAAAGAAGACCGCGATGCCAACTTTATTGCGAAGAATGCCGAAGGCACCACCGTTAACCGCTGGCTCTCCACCGGCATGCTGTGTGCTTCAGCGTCCAGTAACGAAACCGGCTATTTAACCCAGAAATTTACGCGCGCACTCGGTATGCTCGCGGTCGACAACCAGGCGCGTGTCTGACACGGACCAACGGTAGCAAGTCTTGCTCCAACATTTGGTCGCGGTGCGATGACCAACCACTGGGTCGACATCAAGAACGCCAACCTTATTGTGGTGATGGGCGGTAACGCCGCTGAAGCGCACCCTGTCGGGTTCCGCTGGGCGATGGAAGCCAAAATCCACAACGGCGCGAAGCTGATTGTGATCGATCCCCGCTTTACGCGTACAGCGTCAGTGGCGGATTTCTACACCCCTATTCGTTCAGGTACTGACATCACTTTCCTGTCAGGCGTATTGCTGTACCTGATGACCAACGAAAAATATAACCGCGAGTACACCGAAGCCTATACCAACGCCAGCCTGATCGTGCGTGAGGATTACCACTTCGAAGATGGCCTGTTCAGCGGTTATGACGCCGAAAAACGCAGGTACGACAAAACCAGCTGGAACTACGAGCTGGACGAAAACGGCTTTGCGAAGCGCGACACCACCCTGCAACACCCGCGCTGCGTGTGGAACCTGCTGAAAGAGCACGTGTCCCGCTATACGCCAGAGGTTGTCGAAAACATCTGTGGGACGCCGAAGGCGGACTTCCTGAAGGTGTGCGAGTTGATTGCGGAAACCAGCGCCAAAGATAAGACCGCGTCGTTCCTGTATGCACTCGGCTGGACGCAGCACTCCATCGGCGCGCAGAACATCCGCACCATGGCGATGGTTCAGTTGCTGCTCGGCAACATGGGGATGGCAGGCGGCGGCGTTAACGCCCTGCGCGGTCACTCCAACATTCAGGGTCTGACCGACCTTGGCCTGCTGTCTCAGAGCCTGACGGGTTACATGAACCTGCCGAGCGAGAAACAGACCGACCTGCAAACCTATCTGACGGCCAGCACGCCAAAACCGCTGCTCGAAGGCCAGGTAAACTACTGGGGCAACTATCCGAAGTTCTTCGTCTCGCTAATGAAAGCCTTCTACGGCGACAAGGCGACGGCGGAAAACAGCTGGGGCTTTGACTGGCTGCCGAAGTGGGACAAAGGGTACGACGTCCTCCAGTACTTCGAAATGATGCACCAGGGCCAGGTCAACGGCTATATCTGCCAGGGCTTTAACCCGGTGGCGTCGTTCCCGAACAAGAACAAGGTTGTCGAGTCTCTGTCGAAACTGAAGTACCTGGTGACAATTGACCCGCTCAATACCGAAACCTCGACGTTCTGGCAGAACCACGGTGAGTCGAACGATGTCGACCCGTCGAAGATTCAGACCGAAGTGTTCCGTCTGCCGTCCACCTGCTTCGCGGAAGAGAACGGCTCTATCGTCAACTCTGGCCGCTGGTTGCAGTGGCACTGGAAAGGCGCGGACGCCCCGGGCATCGCCCTGAACGACGGCGAGATCCTGGCCGGTATCTTCTTACGCCTGCGTAAAATGTACGCGGCTGAAGGCGGCGCAACGCCTGAGCCGGTGCTGAACATGACCTGGAACTATTCGACGCCGGAAAACCCTGCGCCGGAAGAAGTGGCCATGGAGAGCAACGGTAAGGCGCTGGCGGACGTTATCGACCCGGCGACCGGCACCGTGCTGGCGAAGAAAGGCGATCAGCTCAGCACCTTCGCACACCTGCGTGACGACGGTACGACGTCAAGCGGCTGCTGGATTTTTGCCGGTAGCTGGACGCCGAAAGGCAACCAGATGGCCAACCGCGATAACGCCGACCCGTCGGGCCTCGGTAATACGCTGGGCTGGGCATGGGCATGGCCGCTTAACCGCCGCATCCTCTATAACCGTGCCTCTGCTGACCCGCAGGGCAACCCGTGGGATCCGAAGCGTCAGCTACTCAAGTGGGACGGCGCGAAATGGGGCGGTGTGGATATTCCGGACTACAGCACTGCCGCACCAGGCAGCGATGTCGGGCCGTTTATCATGCAGCCTGAAGGGATGGGGCGCCTGTTTGCTATCGATAAGATGGCGGAAGGTCCGTTCCCGGAACACTATGAGCCGTTTGAGACGCCGCTGGGTACTAACCCGCTGCACCCGAACGTGGTCTCTAACCCGGCAGCCCGTATCTTCAAGGGCGATTTTGAAGCTCTGGGTAAAAAGGACAAGTTCCCGTATGTCGGCACCACCTACCGTCTGACCGAGCACTTCCACTACTGGACCAAGCACGCGCTGCTTAACGCCATCGCGCAGCCGGAACAGTTTGTGGAGATCGGCGAGAAGCTGGCGGGCAAGCTCGGCATCGCCCATGGCGATACCGTGAAGGTCTCCTCTAACCGCGGCTACATCAAAGCCAAGGCGGTGGTGACCAAGCGTATTCGCACGCTGAACGTTCATGGTCAGCAGGTGGATACCATCGGCATCCCAATTCACTGGGGTTATGAGGGCGTGGCGAAGAAAGGGTTCATTGCGAATACCCTGACGCCGTTCGTCGGTGATGCGAACACGCAGACGCCGGAGTTTAAGGCCTTCCTCGTGAACGTGGAAAAGGTGTAACGGAGACGACTTATGGCTTATCAATCTCAAGACATTATCCGTCGTTCCGCGACTAACGGTTTCACGCCCGCGCCTCAGGCGCGGGACCACCAGCAGGAAGTGGCGAAACTTATCGACGTGACCACCTGTATCGGCTGTAAAGCCTGTCAGGTGGCTTGTTCAGAGTGGAACGACATCCGTGACGAAGTGGGTCACAACGTCGGGGTGTACGACAACCCGGCGGACCTGACCGCCAAGTCCTGGACGGTAATGCGTTTCTCGGAAGTGGAACAGAACGACAAACTGGAATGGCTTATCCGCAAAGACGGCTGTATGCACTGTGCGGATCCGGGCTGCCTGAAGGCGTGTCCGTCAGAAGGGGCTATCATTCAGTATGCCAACGGCATCGTCGACTTCCAGTCTGAACAGTGTATTGGCTGCGGCTACTGCATCGCGGGCTGTCCGTTCGACGTGCCGCGCATGAACCCGGAAGACAACCGCGTCTACAAATGTACGCTGTGCGTTGACCGCGTAAATGTCGGTCAGGAGCCAGCCTGCGTGAAGACCTGCCCAACCGGCGCTATCCACTTTGGCTCTAAAGAGGATATGAAAACGCTGGCGGCAGAGCGCGTGGGCGAGCTGAAAACCCGTGGTTACGATAACGCGGGCCTGTACGATCCGGCCGGGGTTGGCGGTACGCACGTGATGTACGTGCTGCACCACGCCGACAAGCCGAATCTGTACCATGGCCTGCCGGAGAACCCGGAAATCAGCGCCACCGTGAAGTTCTGGAAAGGTATCTGGAAACCGCTGGCCGCGGTCGGTTTTGCGGCCACCTTTGCAGCGAGCATCTTCCACTACGTCGGCGTTGGTCCGAACCGCGCGGAAGAGGAAGACGATAACCTGCATGAAGAGAAAGACGAGGTGCGCAAATGAGAAAACGTGACACCATCGTGCGCTACACCGCGCCGGAACGCATCAACCACTGGGTCACCGCCTTCTGCTTCATGCTGGCGGCGATAAGCGGGCTGGGGTTCTTCTTCCCCTCCTTCAACTGGCTGATGCAGATACTGGGCACGCCGCAGCTGGCGCGCATCCTGCACCCGTTCGTGGGTGTGGTGATGTTTGCCTCGTTTATCATCATGTTTTTCCGCTACTGGCACCATAACCTAATCAATCGGGATGATATCTTTTGGGCGAAGAATATTCGTAAGATCGTCGTCAACGAGGAAGTGGGTGATACCGGGCGTTATAACTTCGGCCAGAAATGCGTATTCTGGGCGGCGATTATCTTCCTGGTCCTGTTGCTGGTGAGCGGCGTGATCATCTGGCGTCCGTACTTTGCGCCTGCTTTCTCAATCCCGGTGATCCGATTTGCGCTGATGCTGCATTCATTTGCCGCAGTGGCGTTAATTGTGGTTATCATGGTGCATATCTACGCCGCCCTTTGGGTGAAAGGCACCATTACCGCGATGGTGGAAGGATGGGTAACCAGTACGTGGGCGAAGAAACATCACCCGCGCTGGTACCGTGAAGTCCGCCAGAAACAGGAAAAGTCATCTGAATGAGTATTCGCATAATCCCGCAAGATGAGCTGGGGTCGAGCGAGAAACGCACGGCGGATTATATTCCGCCGTTGTTGTTCCCCAGACTCAAGAACCTCTACAACCGCCGCGCAGAGCGTCTGCGCGAGCTGGCAGAGAACAACCCGCTGGGCGATTTTCTGCGTTTTGCCGCGCTGGTCGCCCATGCGCAGGAAGTGGTGCTATACGACCACCCGCTGCAAATGGATCTGACCGCACGCATCAAAGAAGCCAACGCGCAGGGCAAGCCGCCGCTGGACATTCACGTTCTGCCGCGCGACAAGCACTGGCATAAGCTGCTGCATTCGCTGATTGCCGAGCTGAAGCCCGAAATGAGCGGCACGGCGCTGGCGGTCATTGAGAACCTGGAAAAAGCCTCAGAGCAAGAGCTGGAAGAGATGGCGAGCGCGCTGTTTGCCTCCGACTTCTCGCTGGTGAGCAGCGATAAAGCGCCGTTCATCTGGGCTGCGCTGTCGCTCTACTGGGCGCAAATGGCGAGCCTGATCCCGGGTAAAGCCCGCGCTGAATATGGCGAAGCGCGCCAGTTTTGCCCGGTGTGCGGCTCAATGCCGGTCTCCAGCATGGTACAGATTGGTACGACGCAGGGGCTGCGCTACTTGCACTGCAACCTGTGTGAAACCGAGTGGCACGTGGTGCGCATCAAGTGCAGCAACTGCGAACAGACCCGCGATCTGAACTATTGGTCGCTGGAAAACGAAGACGCGGCGGTGAAAGCCGAAAGCTGCGGCGACTGCGGGACCTACCTGAAGATTCTGTATCAGGAAAAAGACCCGAAAGTCGAAGCGGTAGCCGACGATCTCGCCTCGCTGATCCTGGACGCGAAGATGGAGCAGGAGGGCTTTGCCCGTAGCTCGATCAACCCGTTCCTGTTCCCGGGGGAAGGGGAGTAATTTCCTGTGAGAATGCCGGGCGGCGCACGCTTGCCCGGCCTACAGGTGGTAAGGTGAAACGACCCCAGCAATACCCGAAAAGTCTTTCGTATTGCGCGAAATTAACGGACAGCTTCTGCTCTGAGCAGTAGCCAGAATAATGGCGTCAGGAAGCTTCATCCCGTGCTGTTCGCGAAGTAATACGCTTCTTTCAGCAATTTCCCGCGTTATATCAATAATTTCAAAGGCCCCCATCACGGCTGCCGTTCTTGCTTCTTGACCGTGCCTGCGAGCGCCCACCATTACTTCCATCCATGTGATGAGGCTAATGGCACGATGCGAAGCTGTGCGATCGATCGCATCCGCAGCCTCAACGTGGTTATTAAAAAGATCGATGAGAATATTGGTGTCAAACACAGCCATGTGCTCCATCATTACCACTCCTCACGCAGCTTGCGTTCGTACTCAAGCCCATCTTCCTGCTGATTTCCCCACAGGCCAAGCGCTTCGCGGATAACCGATGAATTCTGCTGGTCGAGATACAGTTCTATGGCTTCCCGCAGCAGTTCGGCGCGCGGCCGGTTGCGCAACTGCTTCAGGTTATCCAGTCGTTGAATCACGTCATCAGACAAATCGATCAGTATTCTGCCCATAGTAAGGTCCGCCAAAAGACTCATATATCACCTTAGTATATCATCCACGGTTAATTTTCAGGCAATATATCCATAATTAAGACATGGTTAAAGAACATTGTTAAGGCAGTCACCGATTTTGCGAGCCGCTTTCCAGGACATTTATATCTTCAAATTCCTCTGTTTTCATCTTTCGTAAACCAGGCTATAAAGCTGTATATAAATACAGCATGAGGACGTAACCATGGCGCTGGAAAAGGGAATTGATAAGCTTGTACAAGATTTTATTGCAGCAGGGCGGCCTTCCTCGCGAAAGCAGAATATAGATGAACGGAGAGCCGGGTATGTTGCCAGCACAGCTCTGGCCGGGGAGACAGAAACTCGTGTCCAGGTTGAAACGCTTGTTCTTGAGGAGATGACCTTTCGGCTATTTTCGCCTGTCAATGCCCCTGAAACGTTACCTTGTGCCCTCTACTATCATGGCGGTTGTTTTGTCAGCGGTGGGTTTGAAACCCATGATAATCAGCTTCGCCAACTGGCGTTTTACGGTAACTGTCGAGTCATTGCGGTTCAGTACAGACTCGCACCCGAGCATACCTTCCCCGCTGCGCATGACGATGCAGAGAGAGCGGCAGATCTTGTCTGGCAAAATGCAGAACAATTAGGTGTGGATAAAAACCGGATTACACTTTGTGGAGACAGTGCGGGAGGGCATCTTGCGCTGGTAACGTCATTGCGGCTTAAGGCCAAAGGTCTCTGGGATCCCGCACAGCTCATTCTTATCTACCCCATGCTCGACGCTACGGCCAGTTTTGAAAGCTATACCCTCAATGGCATGGACTACGTAATTACTCGCGATACCCTTTTGAGCGGCTATGAAATGTATCTGGATAGAGCTTACCGTCAGCATCCTGAAGTCAGCCCACTGTGGCGCAACGACTTTAGCGGTCTGCCGAAGGTCCATATTGTTACCGCTGAGTATGATCCGTTACGCGACGAAGGCGAGGCGCTTTATCAGCGCCTCACGGAGCAAGGCGTGAAGTGTACCGCTCAACGATGGCGGGGTGTAATTCACGGCTTCTTCCAGTTGGGTGGAATTAGCCAGTCAGCGCGAGACGTTATGCGAGATATTGCCTGGCGCATTAACCATGCCGGGCGAGAGTGAGAAGGAGACTACTCCTCCTCGTTCCCGCCCTCTTCATACGCGCCATACGGCTTCGCAGGCAGAACGATATAGGTGCCTTCAAACACCGCGCCCGGCGTTTCATCGCCGAACAGCTCAACCTGCATTTGTACGCGTGCTTTACGCCCACGCGCCAGACGGTCGAGATCGCCGCCCAGTGCGCCCAGGTCAGCTACCGCGCTCGGCTTGCCGCTGATCGGCGCGCTGTAGCGGATATGGGCATCGGCCAGAATAATGGTGCCGCCGAGATGACGTTCGCGCAGCATCAGCCAGATCAGTCCCCAGCCGGTGAGCGTGGCGAGTGAAAACAGGCTACCGGCAAACAGGGTATGGTGTGGGTTCTGGTTTCCGGTTTCCGGCATGGTGGTAATAAATTTTTGCCCGGTATATTGCTGAATACGCACGCCCATTTTTTCACTGAGCGGAATGTGCTGATACCACGCCTGCTGGAGCTGCCCGCACCAGTCGGCACGATGGAGAATATCGTCCAGGGTGGCGATGGGTTTGATCATCAAAAAGTGACGAATCGGCGTAGTTTGCGGGGCGGTGATTTCCCCCTGATTCACGAAACCAAGCTTGGCAAAGAACTCAACGGCATCTTCACGGGCGCTACAGGTGACGCGCTTGACCCCTTCCTGACGGGCGACGGATTCCAGCGTCATTGCCATCAGCGTTCCGAGGCCTTTGTCCTGCACGGAGGGGTGAACGGCCATAAAGCGGATGGAAGCTTCGTTGTCGGCATTGATATACAGACGCCCCACGGCAACGAGGTTGCCCTCTTCATCAACCACCATCTGGTGGTGCGCCATCGCGTCCCAGGCGTCGCGTTCAGACCCTTTCGGTTGATGCAGTGGCTTGCGCAGCATTTCCCAGCGGAAATGGTAATAAACCTCTAACTCTTCTTCCGTTTGCGGTACTCGAAGGTGATACATAGCTGTACTCTCTCTTGTTACCCGCGGCCAGGCCGCCAGTTGGCTCATACCTGGAGCCAGAATGTGACGGGGCCATCGTTCACCAGCGAAACCTGCATATCCGCAGCGAATCGTCCGGTTTGTGTATTCATGTCCTGTTGGCGACAGCGCTCAACAAAGTACTCGTAAAGGGCTTCTGCGCGATCCGGTGCCGCGCCCTTCGAAAAACTCGGCCGCATGCCGCGTTCGGTATCCGCAGCCAGCGTAAACTGGGACACCACCAGCACGCTGCCGCCCGCCTGCTGAACGTTCAGGTTCATCTTGCCTTCCGCATCGCTGAAAATGCGGTAGCCCAGCACGCGCTCACACAAGCGGTTGGCTTTTTGTTCGTCGTCATCCTTTTCGACACCCAGGAGCACCAAAAGTCCTGGGCCGATTTCACCCGTCACCTCATCCGCCACGGTGACGCTGGCACGGGTTACGCGCTGAATCAATGCAATCATGGTTGGTCTGCTTCTTGTTGTTTTTCAGCTTCTGCTGCTTTTTTAAGTTCGCGGTAGACCCCGAGAGTGACAGTTATTTCGGCGCCAAGCAAGACGATGCACCACGTCCAGTAGACCCAGACAAACAAAATGGGGATCACCGCCAGTACGCCGTAAATAAGCTGATAAGAGGGGAACATGGTGATATAAAGCGCGAATCCTTTCTTGCCCAACTCAAAGAGCAACGCCGCGACCAGCGCACCCACCACGGCATCCCGGTTGGGTACGCGCGTAGTTGGCACCACGCTATAAAGCAGCCAGAACGAAAGCCACGATAAAATCAGCGGGAAGATGCGCAGCACGTTATCGATCACGCTGTTTAAATCGCTCGCCCAGCGCAGCGAAAGAAGGTAGGAGCTGATCGCCAGGCTCGCCCCCGCCAGCAAGGGGCCGAGGGTTAAAATCATCCAGTAGACGGCAAAGGAATAGACCTTTGGGCGGACTTTTTTGCTCCGCCAGATGGTGTTGAGCGCACTGTCGATGGAGTACATCAGCAGCAGCGCGGTAACAATAAGCCCACACGCCCCCACCGCCGTCATCTTGCTGGAGTTAGCGACAAACTGTTCAATGTAGTTCTGGATCACATCGCCGGTGGCAGGAATAAAGTTTGCGAAAACAAAATGGCGAAGCTGCATGCTCACATCGGCAAACATCGGAAACGCCGAAAAAAGCGCAAAAATCACCGCCACCAGCGGAACCAGCGAAAGCAAGGACACGTAAGCGAGATTGCCCGCCAGCGTGGTCATGTTGTCCTCATCAATGCGATGCCAGAGGAGTTTCAGCCACGCCCTCAGCGGGCGCGTGTGGTGATTGGCTTTTTGATGAACGGTTTTTAGCATAACTGCTTCGCAAAGTAGTTCGGTATCGTCTCTTTTCCGGTCACCAGAATGGAGGTGATACCTAACTGATTAGCCCCTTCTATATTATCGGCGTTGTCGTCAAAAAAGACCGCATCCGCTGCCGTGAATCCTTCTTCCTGCAATACCGCCTGATAGATGCGCGCCTCAGGTTTACGCATTCCCATCTCCTGGGAGAGATACACTTTATCTGCCGCCGCGTGAATTTCCGGGTATTCATCCGGCCAGAAGGTGGTATGCAGGCGGTTGGTATTAGACAGCACGACAACGCGATGCCCCTGCTCGCGCAGCTTGTGCATGATGTCGATCACTTCGGGGCGGATCGCGACAAATATGGCCTGCCAGCCGTGGGAAAATTGCTCGTAGCTTAACGAGAGACCCATTTCCTGACAGAAACGCTCTGCGAACGCTTCGTCGCTGATCTCACCGCGCTCGTGCAAATGGAAAGTCTCACCCATCGCGAAATTCTGCTTTAACGTCGCCAGCGGAACACGGCTAAAATCGCTCCATGCGCCCAGCACCCGGTTAAAATCGATATCGACGATTACATTTCCTAAGTCAAAGATATAAAGCATGTTTATCTCCTTTCGCCGTGGAAAAGTAACTGTAGCGGGAAAGAGAAAGTTTAGCTATGCGCCAGATTCAGCTTAGAGAAAGGAAAGGCCCGAATCGCAATATCGGGCCATAAGACGATCAGCCAGCCTGCTGCTCTTCTCCGGAATTCACTTCGACAACCTCAACCTTGCTGGATTTTAGGTGACTTTGCAGCGCCGGGCCGGGCAGCTCATCGGTGAACAGCGCCGTCGCCTGCGCCACGTTGCCAATTTCAACCGCCGCGGAGGCGTGGTATTTCGTATGATCGGCCGCCAGTAAAATGTGACGGGAGTGGGCAATCATGGTTTTCACCACGCTGGCTTCGTTAACGTCAAATTCCATCATCGCGCCGTCGTGCTCTATCGCCCCCACGCTGGTCACGAGGTAGTCCGCCCGGAAGCCAGACACAAACGCCGTTGCCGCAGGCCCGATAATGCCGCCGTTATGCGGGCGCAGCGTACCGCCAGGTACCATCACCTCAAAACGCGGGTTCTTATAAAGAATGTGCGCCACCCGCAGGCTGTTGGTGATGATGCGCAGATGATTATGATTAAGCAGTGCCCGGGCAACGTGCTCCACGGTCGTCCCGATAGTGATAAAGATGGTCGAGCCATCCGGGATATAGTCCGCAATCGCTTCGGCAATCGCCCGTTTCTCTTCGGTAAGCGAAACTTCACGCTGTTCGAACGCCGTATTGACCACGCTGGATGCCCTGCCCGCACCGCCGTGATGACGGGTGATCAGCCCCTGCTCGCTAAGCTTGCGGATATCCCGGCGCACGGTTTGCGTCGACACATCCAGCAGCTGCGCCAGTTCATCAATGTTCATATAGCCGCGATCGGCAATCAGCGTCAGCAGCTGATCGTGACGCGGGTTGCCGGTCAGTTCGGTAAGGCTCATGGGCTGTCCTCTGAAAACCATCACGCCCCGCATTTTATACAAAAAGTGACAAAAAAGAGCGGGTTTGATCACAGTCGGGTATACCCGCGCGCCCGCCGGGCTTTGTGCATTTCAGTGCTGCGACGGCGCTGGCAAAACGCACGGCGTCTGCGGCGGGCAATTTCTGCCCCAGGCTGACCGCCAGCGCACCGTGGAACACGTCGCCCGCGCCGGTGGTATCAATGACGTTCACTTCAAAACCAGGCTGATGACATAGCGCGCCGTTTTCCAGCCAGAAACAGCCGTCTCGCCCCTGCGTGACATACACATGTCCATTTGTGAGCATTTGTGCTTTTTTTAATGCGTCTTCTGTTTCATCCAACTGCGTTAAACGCCGCAGTCCCGGCGCAGAGAAGGCCGCGTGATCGCTTAAGGCGATCAGCTCCGCGATATCCTGCGGGGTAACATCCGCATCCAGCAACGTCGGAACGCCCTGCTGACGGGCCAGGGTAAATGCCTGTTTTGCCCCGTCATGCCAGCGCACGTCGGCTAAGACAATGTCCCACTGAGAGAAGTCGATTTCATGCAGCCAGCCTGCCGACGCAGGGAGATCGGGGCTGGGGTAGTTGGCAATCACTCTTTCCCCACCTGCATCCACCAGCACCGCCGATTGCGACGATCGGGCCCCCTTAACTACGCGCGTATAGCGAGTGTTCACCCCCAGGGATTCCAGCTCCGCAAGCAACCGTCTGCCGGTATCGTCGTCCCCCACCCGACCAATAAAATCCACTTCCGCGCCCAGTTTCGCGGCTGCCACTGCCGCCGTTGCCGCCGGGCCGCCGCCCACTTCCGTGTAGTCTTTTGCGACATATTTCCCACCTTCTTTTGGTAAATCATCGAGATACCAGATGCGATCCAGCACGGTAATGCCGACACAAACGATGCGAGTCATGGTGATTCCTTCTGCGATTTCTGATGCCTTCATTTTAATTTCACCAAATGTTTAAAAAGTGACCCGTGTCAATTTTTTGACTATAAATTACAAATACGATCAAAAACAGACACCACAAACGCGCAAAAATTGACACGATGTGACAGGAGAGAGGCATGTCAGCAATCGCATTTATCGGCTTAGGACAGATGGGCGCGCCCATGGCGAAGAATCTGTTGAAACAGGGCCACCAGCTTAACGTTTTTGATGTGAACCCGCAGGCGGTTCAGGCGCTGGTAGAGAGCGGCGCCCGGGCGGCGGCAACGCCCGCACAGGCAGCAACGGATGCCGAATTCGTGATCACTATGCTGCCAAACGGCGACCTGGTGCGCAGCGTGCTGTTCGGCGAGCACGGCGTGTGCGAAGGATTATCCCGCGACGCGCTGGTCATTGATATGTCCACCATTCACCCGCTGCAAACCGACGCGCTGATCCGCGACATGGCAGAGCAAGGCTTCAGCCTGATGGACGTGCCCGTCGGGCGCACCTCTGATCATGCCATCGCCGGTACGCTACTCCTGCTGGCAGGCGGCACGGCAGAGCAGGTTGAGCGCGCCACCCCCGTCTTAATGGCGATGGGTAATGAACTGATTAACGCCGGCGGGCCGGGAATGGGCATCCGCGTGAAGCTCATCAATAACTACATGAGCATCGCCCTGAACGCCCTTTCCGCCGAGGCCGCCGTACTGTGCGAAGCGCTTGGCCTCTCCTTTGACGTGGCGCTCAAGGTGATGAGCGGCACACCTGCGGGCAAAGGCCACTTCACCACGTCGTGGCCGAACAAGGTGCTGAAAGGGGATCTTTCACCCGCCTTCATGATCGACCTTGCGCATAAGGATCTGGGGATCGCCCTCGACGTGGCCAACCAGCTGCATGTCCCAATGCCGCTGGGCGCGGCTTCACGAGAAGTTTACAACCAGGCACGCGCCGCCGGGCGCGGGCGCGAAGACTGGACAGCCATTCTTGAACAGGTTCGCGCATCTGCCGGGCTGAAAAAATCACACTGATACGAAAGGACTGAGGAATGACGATGTACACCCTGAAAGATATCACCCGACCTTCCGGCGGTTTTGCGATGCTGGCCGTGGATCAGCGCGAAGCGATGCGCCTGATGTTTGCGGCGGCAGGCGCGCCGGTACCGGTAACCGACCAGCACCTGACCGATTTTAAGGTCAACGCGGCAAAAATTCTGTCGCCGTACGCCTCTGCCATTCTCGTCGACCAGCAGTTCTGCTATCGCCAGATTGTCGAGCAGCGGGCCGTGGCCAAAAGCTGCGCGATGATTGTGGCAGCCGACGAGTTTATTCCGGGGAACGGTATTCCGGTCGACAGCGTGGTGATCGACAAGAGCATTGACGCGCAGGCGGTCAAACGCGACGGCGGCAAGGCGCTGAAGCTGCTGGTGCTGTGGCGCAGCGATGAAGATCCGCAGCAGCGCCTGGAGATGGTGAAAGCGTTCAATACGCTGTGCCACGACAACGGGCTGTTGAGCATTATCGAGCCGGTTGTGCGTCCACCGCGCCGCGGCGCCGCGTTTGACCGCGAGCAGGCGATTATCGATGCGGCCAAAGAGCTGGGCGACAGCGGTGCCGACCTCTACAAAGTGGAAATGCCGCTGTTTGGTAAGGGCACGCAGCAGGAGCTGCTGGCGGCCTCGCAGAAGCTGCACGAGAACATCGCCATGCCGTGGGTGATCCTCTCCTCCGGCGTGGACGATAAGTTATTCCCGCGCGCGGTGAGCGTGGCGATGCAGGCGGGGGCATCGGGCTTTTTAGCCGGTCGCGCCGTCTGGTCCTCTGTGATTGGCCTGCCGGACACCGAGCTGATGCTGCGTGATATTTCCGTACCAAAACTTCAGCGTCTGGGTGAGATCGTCGACGAAATGATGGCTCGCCGTTAAGAAAGGATCCGAACATGAAATGGTTTAATACCCTGAGCCATAACCGCTGGCTCGAACAAGAGACCGACCGCATTCTTGATTTCGGTAAAAACGCCGCCGTACCGACCGGCTTTGGCTGGCTGGGCAATAACGGGCAGGTGCGTAGCGATATGGGCACCCATCTGTGGATCACCGCCCGCATGCTGCACGTTTACGCGGTGGCGGCGAACATGGGACGTCCTGGTGCGTACGCCCTGGTTGAGCACGGCATTAATGCCCTGAACGGTCCGCTGCGCGACAAGCAGCACGGTGGCTGGTACGCCTGCGTAAACGATGAAGGCGTGATTGATGCGTCCAAGCAGGGCTATCAGCATTTCTTCGTCCTGCTGGGCGCGGCGAGCGCCGTCACCACCGGCCATCCGCAGGCACGCAAGTTGCTGGACGACGCCATCGAGGTGATTGAGCGCTACTTCTGGAGCGAACAGGAGCAGATGTGCCTGGAGTCCTGGGATGAAGCCTTCAGCAAAACGGAAGATTACCGCGGCGGTAACGCCAACATGCACGCCGTGGAAGCTTTCCTCATCGTCTATGACGTGACCCTCGACCGCAAATGGCTCGACCGCGCCCTGCGCATCGCCTCGGTGATTATTCACGACGTGGCGCGCAAAGGGGAGTACCGCGTTAACGAGCATTTCGACACCAACTGGAACCCGATCCGCGACTACAACATCGATAACCCCGCCCACCGCTTCCGCGCCTACGGCGGCACGCCGGGGCACTGGATTGAGTGGGGTCGCCTGATGCTGCACCTGCGCGCCGCCCTGGAAGCGCGCTGTGAAACCCCGCCGGAATGGCTGCTGGAAGATGCGAAAGGCCTGTTCCACGCCACCATCCGGGACGCCTGGGCACCCGACGGGGCCGATGGCTTTGTCTACTCCGTGGGCTGGGACGGCAAGCCAATCGTCCGCGAACGCGTGCGCTGGCCAATCGTCGAAGCGATGGGTACGGCTTACGCGCTCTACACCGTCACCGGTGAGGCGCAGTACGAAGCCTGGTATCAGAAGTGGTGGGATTACTGCATCAAGTACCTGATGGATTACGAAAACGGTTCATGGTGGCAGGAGCTGGACACCAATAACGAAGTGACCACCAAAGTCTGGGACGGCAAGCAGGATATTTACCATCTGCTGCACTGCCTGGTGATCCCCCGCCTGCCGCTGGCGCCGGGCTTAGCGCCTGCCGTAGCCGCCGGATTACTGGATAGCCTGGCCAAATAATAAAGACGGAGTTTTTATGCGTACCCTACACAATATTGACCTGAAAAATAACGAAAGTGGTTTTACCCTGCGCTGGCAGGACCGTCTGATTTTATCCCACTCTGCGGATGCCCCTTGCCTGTGGATCGGCGCAGGTGAGGCGGATATCGAGATGTTTCGCGGCAACTTCAGCATCAAAGACAAGCTCAACGAAAAGATTGCCCTGACGAACGCGACCGTTACGCAGCAAAGCACGGGCTGGGCAATCCGCTTTACCCGCGGCGACGCGGTGAGCGCGACGTTGTTGGTGGGCGTGGATGGTGAAGGCCGTCTGGAGCTGAAGCTGAAAAATGACGCCGCCAGCCATAACCGCATCTGGCTGCGGCTGGCAGCTCAGCCTGACGATCATATCTACGGCTGCGGAGAGCAGTTCTCGTATTTCGATCTGCGCGGCAAGCCGTTTCCGCTGTGGACCAGCGAGCAGGGCGTGGGCCGCAATAAGCAGACCTACGTCACCTGGCAGGCCGACTGCAAAGAGAACGCGGGCGGCGATTACTACTGGACCTTCTTCCCGCAGCCTACCTTCGTGAGCACCCAGAAGTACTACTGCCACGTGGATAACAGCTGTTATATGAACTTCGACTTCAGCGCGCCGGACTTCCACGAGCTGGCGTTCTGGGAAGATAACGCCACGCTGCGCTTCGAATGCGCAGAAACCTACGTCGATCTGCTGGAAAAACTGACCGGCCTGCTGGGGCGTCAGCCTGAACTGCCGGACTGGGTTTACGACGGCGTGACGCTGGGTATTCAGGGTGGCACCGAGGTGTGTCAGCAGAAGCTCGACGCCATGCGCGAGGGCGGCGTGAAGGTGAACGGCATCTGGGCGCAGGACTGGTCCGGCATCCGGATGACCTCCTTCGGCAAACGCGTGATGTGGAACTGGAAGTGGAACAGCGCGCTCTATCCGCAGCTTGATGAGCGGATTGCGCAGTGGAAACAGGAAGGCGTGCAGTTCCTCTCCTATATCAACCCGTACGTCGCCAGCGATAAAGATCTCTGCGAAGAGGCGGCGAAACGCGGCTATCTGACCAAAAACGCCAACGGCGAGGATTACCACGTTGAGTTCGGCGAGTTCTACGCAGGCGTTATCGACCTGACCAACCCGGCAGCCTACGGCTGGTACAAAGAGGTCATCAAAAAGAACCTGATCGAACTGGGCTGCGGCGGCTGGATGGCCGATTTCGGGGAATATCTGCCGACCGATACCCACCTGCACAACGGCGTTAGCGCGGAGATCATGCATAATGCCTGGCCTGCCCTGTGGGCGAAATGTAACTACGAAGCACTGGAGGAGACCGGCAAGCTCGGGGAGATCCTGTTCTTCATGCGCGCGGGCTACACCGGCAGCCAGAAGCACTCGGTGATGATGTGGGCGGGGGATCAGAACGTCGACTGGAGCCTGGACGACGGTCTGGCGTCCGTCGTACCGGCGGCGCTGTCTCTGGCGATGACCGGGCACGGGCTGCACCACAGCGACATTGGCGGCTATACGACGCTGTTCGAGATGAAGCGCAGCAAAGAGCTGCTGCTGCGCTGGTGCGATTTCAGCGCCTTTACGCCGATGATGCGTACCCACGAGGGCAATCGCCCTGGCGACAACTGGCAGTTCGACGGCGACGCGGAAACCATCGCGCACTTCGCGCGCATGACCACCGTGTTCACCACTCTGAAGCCGTACATCAAAGCTGCGGTTGCGCAGAACGCGAAAAGCGGCCTGCCGGTGATGCGTCCGCTGTTCCTGCACTACGAGGACGACGCGCGCGCCTACACGCTGAAATACCAGTACCTGTTTGGCCGCGATCTGCTGGTGGCCCCGGTTCATGAAGAGGGACGCCGCGACTGGTCGCTCTATCTGCCGCAGGACAGCTGGGTCAATGCGTGGACGGGGGAAACCTGCCAGGGCGGTGACGTGACCGTTGATGCCCCGCTCGGCAAACCGCCGGTCTTCTATCGCCAGCAAAGCGAATGGGCAGATCTGTTTAGCACCTTACGTCATATCTGATAAGGCTCGCCCGCGGGGAAACCTGCGGGCAGACGGAGAACAATAATGAGTCAACATACTTCTGACCCGGCAACCCTGCGCCTGCCGTTTAAAGAAAAACTCGCCTACGGGATGGGCGATCTCGGCTCTAACATCCTGCTGGATATCGGCACGCTGTATCTGCTGAAGTTCTACACCGACGTGCTGGGACTGCCCGGTACCTACGGGGGGATTATCTTCCTGATTGCGAAGTTTTTTACCGCCTTCACCGATATGGGCACCGGGATCATGCTCGACTCCCGGCGCAAGATTGGCCCGAAAGGGAAATTCCGCCCGTTCGTGCTGTATGCAGCCTTCCCTGTGACGCTGCTGGCGATTGCCAACTTCGTAGGCACACCGTTTGAGATGACCGGCAAAACGGTGATGGCAACGGTGCTGTTCATGCTGTACGGCCTGTTCTTCAGCATGATGAACTGCTCTTACGGCGCGATGGTGCCCGCCATTACCAAAAACCCGGACGAGCGAGCCTCGCTGGCGGCCTGGCGTCAGGGCGGCGCCACGCTCGGCCTGCTGCTCTGTACGGTGGGCTTTGTACCGGTGATGAACCTCATTGAGGGCAATGACCAGCTTGGCTACATCTTTGCCGCCACCCTCTTCTCGCTGTTCGGGTTGTTCTTTATGTGGTGGTGCTATAAGGGCGTAACCGAGCGTTACGTCGAGACGCAGCCTGCTAACCCGGCGCAGAAACCGGGGCTGTTGCAGTCGTTTCGCGCCATCGCCGGGAACCGTCCGCTGTTTATCCTGTGCATCGCTAACCTGTGCACGCTGGGTGCCTTTAACGTCAAACTCGCCATTCAGGTCTACTACACGCAGTACGTGCTGAACGACCCGATCCTGCTGTCGTACATGGGCTTCTTCAGCATGGGCTGTATTTTTATCGGCGTCTTTATGATGCCTGGCGCGGTGCGGCGCTTTGGTAAGAAAAAGGTCTATATCAGCGGGCTGGCAATTTGGGTGGCAGGCGATCTGCTTAACTACTTCTTCGGCGGCGGCTCGGTGAGCTTTGTGGCGTTCTCCTGTCTGGCGTTCTTCGGTTCCGCGTTCGTGAACAGCCTGAACTGGGCGCTGGTCTCCGATACCGTGGAGTACGGCGAGTGGCGCACCGGCGTACGCTCCGAGGGGACGGTCTATACCGGCTTTACCTTCTTCCGCAAGGTATCGCAGGCGCTGGCGGGCTTCTTCCCGGGGATCATGCTTACGCAGATTGGCTATGTGCCCAACGTGGTGCAATCCGCCGGCACGGTTGAAGGGCTGCGGCAGCTGATATTTATCTACCCGAGCCTGCTGGCGGTCATCACCATCGTGGCGATGGGCTGCTTCTACAACCTCAACGAGAAGATGTATGTGCGCATCGTGGAAGAAATTGAGCTGCGCAAACGTACGGCATAAATGACGTGATTGAGCGCCCTGCGGGGCGCTTTGAGGATCGACCATGACACACAATACTGATCCGTTAACCCTGAAATTGAGCCTGCGAGAGAAGTGCGCCTACGGGATGGGCGATTTTGGCTCGAACCTGATGCTCTGTATTGGCACGCTGTATCTGCTGAAGTTTTACACGGACGAGCTGGGCATGCCCGCGTTCTACGGCGGCATCATTTTTCTGGTCGCCAAGTTCTTTACCGCGTTTACCGACATGCTGACCGGGGTGCTGCTGGACTCCCGGCGTAATATCGGCGCGCGGGGGAAATTCCGGCCATTCATTCTCTACGCCTCCGTCCCGGTGGCGCTGGTGGCCACGGCGCAGTTTATGGCCAACGACTTTAGCCTAACGGTGAAAACGGCCCTCGCCACCGTGCTCTTCATGATGTTTGGCCTCTGCTACAGCCTGATGAATTGCGCCTACGGTGCAATGGTTCCGGCCATCACCAAAAACCCGAACGAGCGCGCGCAGCTTGCGGCGTGGCGTCAGGGCGGCGCAACGGTAGGACTGTTGCTCTGCACCGTCGGCTTTATGCCGATTCAGGCGCTGTTCGTCAGCCAGCCCTCACTCGGCTATCTGGTGGCCGCGCTGGTGTTCGTCACCGGGGGGCTGTTCTGCATGTGGTGGTGCTACAGCGGGGTGAAAGAGCGCTACGTCGAGCTTACGCCCGATCACCATAAGCCCGGCATTCTGAAATCATTCTGCGCGATTTTCCGCAATCCGCCGCTGCTGGTGCTGTGCATCGCCAACCTCTGTACCCTCGCCGCGTTTAACATCAAGCTGGCGATTCAGGTCTACTACACCCAGTACGTGCTGAACGATCTGCATCTCCTGTCGTGGATGGGCTTTTTCAGTATGGGCTGCATTCTGATTGGCGTGTTTCTGGTGCCTGCCGCGGTAAAGCGCTTTGGCAAGAAACCGGTCTATCTGGGCGGGCTGGCGCTGTGGGCGGTGGGCGACGTGCTGAATTTCTTCTGGGGAACCAGCTCCCTGCTGTTCGTGCTCTTTTCCTGCATGGCCTTCTTCGGCACGGCGTTTGTGAACAGCCTGAACTGGGCGCTGGTGCCGGATACGGTTGATTACGGCGAGTGGAAAACCGGGATTCGCGCCGAAGGGTCGGTGTATACCGGCTATACCTTCTCGCGCAAAATCTCCGCTGCGCTCGCCGGTTTTCTGCCCGGCATCATGCTGACCCAGATTGGCTACGTTCCTCATGCCGTGCAGAGCGCGGGCACGCTGCTGGGTTTGCGTCAGCTGATTTTCCTCTGGCCGTGCGGCCTGGCGATCGTTGCTGCCGTGACCATGGGGCTGTTTTATAAACTCAACGAAGCGCGCTTCGCCTTTATTATCGAGGAGATTGGAAAACGGAAAAAACAGACAGCAAATACCCCTGAGATAACCACCAACAATAAAGCGTCAGCAGTCACTTTATAACTATAAATCCGGCCAATATGTCCTTCCTGTTAATCAGGAGGGAGGCCTTTCTGTACCTGATACATGGACAAATTATGAATAGAATCATCACCGTACTGATCGTGTCGTCTGTGTCCTGCCCGGTTTTTGTCGGGGCCTATGTCGAAACGCGCGAAGCGTACAATACGGCCTCTGAGCTGCACGAGGTGATCCTGCGTGCGGGCTATAACTTCGATATGGGCGCGGGGCTGATGTTCACCAACGCTTATAACGTGGGGAAATGGGACGAACTGAAGCACAGCTATAACGAAATCGAGGGTTGGTATCCGCTCTTCAAACCGACCGACAAACTCACCTTCCAGCCCGGCGGGTTAATTAACGACAGCAGCGCAGGATCGGGTGGAGCACTCTATTTAGATACTAACTATAAATTTACGGACTGGTTTAATCTGACGTTCCGCTATCGCTATAACCATAACAATTACGATACGCCGGACTATAACGGACAGATGGATAAAAACGACACGCACGAATTCGCCAACTACTGGAATTTCAAAGTGACGGATGCGTTTTTCTACACCTTTGAGCCGCACTTTTTCCAGCGGGTGAATGATTACCACAGCAAAAATGGCAAAGATCATCACTGGGAAATTACCAACAAGTTCAGCTATAAAATCGACAGAAACTGGCTGCCGTACCTCGAACTCCAGTGGCTGGACCGATGGAATGATTACAACCGCGAGCAGTACCGGATTCGGTTAGGGTTACGTTATTCCTTCTAATAAAAAAGCCGCTGATCGCTCAGCGGCTTTTCGTTGCCGGGTGGCGCTTACGCTTTACCCGGCCTACGGCATAACCGAATTACTCTTCTTTCGCACCGCGCATAGCACGTTTACGATCGTTCTCGGTCAGGTGACGTTTACGGATACGAATTGACTGAGGCGTCACTTCTACCAGTTCGTCATCATCGATGAATTCCAGAGCCTGCTCCAGCGTCATCTTGATCGGTGGAACCAGAACCGTCGCTTCGTCAGTACCGGACGCACGCATGTTGGTCAGTTTCTTACCGGTCAGGCAGTTTACCGTCAGGTCGTTAGAACGGCTGTGAATACCGATAATCTGGCCTTCGTAAACTTCAGCACCGTGACCCAGGAACAGCTTACCGCGATCCTGCAGACCGAACAGCGCAAACGCAACCGCTTTACCCTGACCGTTGGAGATCAGTACGCCGTTGTTACGCTGGCCCACTTCGCCCGGACGGATGTCGTCATAGTGGCTGAAGGTGGAGTACAGCAGACCCGTACCGGAAGTCATGGTCATGAACTCAGAACGGAAGCCGATCAGGCCACGGCTTGGGATCACGTAGTCGAGACGTACGCGGCCTTTGCCATCTGGATTCATGTTTTTCAGGTCGCCTTTACGCTCACCCAGTGCCTGCATGACAGAACCCTGGTGCTGCTCTTCAACGTCCAGCGTTACGTTTTCGAATGGCTCTTGTTTACGACCGTCGATTTCGCGGAAGATAACTTTCGGACGGGATACCGCCATCTCGAAACCTTCACGACGCATGTTCTCAATCAGAACAGACAGGTGCAGCTCACCACGACCGGAAACGCGGAATGCATCAGCGTCTTCGGTTTCTTCAACGCGCAGCGCAACGTTGTGCACCAGCTCTTTGTTCAGGCGGTCAAGGATCTGACGAGAGGTAACGAACTTACCTTCTTTACCACAGAACGGAGAGGTGTTGACGTTGAAGAACATGGATACGGTTGGTTCATCAACGGACAGGGCTGGCAGCGCTTCGACGTTCTGCGGATCGCAGATGGTGTCGGAGATGTTCAGTTCACCCAGACCGGTAATAGCGATGATGTCGCCCGCTTCAGCGATGTCGCTCTCGATACGCTCAAGACCCAGGTGAGTCAGAACTTTACCGACTTTACCGTTACGGGTTTTGCCTTCGCTATCGATGATAGTGACCTGCTGGTTAGGCTTCACTTTACCGCGCTTGATACGACCAATGCCGATTACGCCAACATAGTTGTTGTAGTCGAGCTGGGAGATCTGCATTTGCAGGGTGCCTTCCAGGTCAACGTTTGGCGCAGGAACGCGGTCAACAATCGTCTGGTACAGCGGAGTCATGTCTTCCGCCATGTCTTCGTGATCCAGACCGGCGATACCGTTCAGCGCAGACGCATAAACGATAGGGAAGTCCAGCTGTTCGTCGGTCGCGTCGAGGTTAACGAACAGGTCGAAGACCTGGTCAACAACCCAGTCAGGACGCGCGCCAGGACGGTCAACCTTGTTGATCACAACGATAGGTTTCAGGCCGTGGGCAAATGCTTTTTTGGTCACGAAGCGCGTTTGCGGCATAGGGCCATCAAATGCGTCAACCACCAGCAGCACGGAATCCACCATGGACATCACGCGCTCAACTTCACCACCGAAGTCGGCGTGCCCTGGGGTATCAACGATGTTGATACGGTAGTCATTCCATTTGATAGCGGTGTTTTTGGCGAGGATGGTAATCCCACGCTCTTTCTCCAAATCGTTGGAGTCCATCACACGCTCTTGAGTTTCGGCACGAGCATCAAACGTACCGGACTGCTGTAGCAGCTTGTCAACCAGGGTAGTTTTACCATGGTCGACGTGCGCGATGATGGCGATATTACGCAATTTTTCGATCACAACTTTGCCTCAGGCATTTAGAAATAGCGCGTTATTGTACACGGATTAATCGCACTACAAAACAGGATCACAAACATCCCCCGCAAACAAGTATTGCAGAGATGCTTTGTGATCGCTTTCACGGAGCGGTAAAAGGGCACTTTAACGTAAATTGCACCAATATGGTGCTCAATGTTCACACTGAAGCACTATAATGGTGCAACGAATCCAATGTGGTGCAGCCCTTCTGCACTATGGTGCGCATGATAACGCCTTTTTGGGGTGTTTTAAAAGTTGGCACAGATTTCGCTTTACAGAAATACAGTAAAAATATGGCAGCCCAGCCGATTTGAAGACCTCGTTACCACGACGACAATGACCAATCTGGAGAGTTAAGTATGTCCGCTGAACACGTTTTGACGATGCTGAACGAACATGAAGTGAAGTTTGTTGATCTGCGCTTCACCGATACCAAAGGTAAAGAACAGCACGTCACGATCCCTGCTCATCAGGTGAACGCCGAATTCTTTGAAGAAGGCAAAATGTTTGACGGCTCCTCCATTGGCGGCTGGAAAGGCATTAACGAATCCGACATGGTTCTGATGCCAGATGCAACCACTGCGCTCATTGACCCGTTCTACGAAGAACCTACGCTGATCATCCGCTGCGATATCCTGGAACCTGGCACGCTGCAAGGCTATGACCGTGACCCACGCTCCATCGCAAAACGCGCTGAAGAGTACCTGCGTTCTACCGGTATTGCAGACACCGTTCTGTTCGGGCCAGAGCCAGAGTTCTTCCTGTTCGACGACATCCGTTTTGGTGCTTCCATTTCTGGCTCCCACGTCGCTATCGATGACATCGAAGGCGCATGGAACTCTTCCACCAAGTACGAAGGTGGTAACAAAGGTCACCGTCCGGGCGTGAAAGGCGGTTACTTCCCGGTTCCTCCGGTCGATTCTTCTCAGGACATCCGTTCTACCATGTGTCTGATCATGGAAGAGATGGGCCTGGTTGTTGAAGCGCACCACCACGAAGTGGCAACGGCTGGCCAGAACGAGATCGCTACCCGCTTCAACACCATGACCAAAAAAGCGGATGAGATTCAGATCTACAAATACGTTGTACACAACGTTGCGCACCGTTTCGGTAAAACCGCGACCTTCATGCCAAAACCAATGTTTGGCGACAACGGTTCCGGCATGCACTGCCACATGTCCCTGTCCAAGAACGGCACTAACCTGTTCTCTGGCGACAAGTACGCGGGTCTGTCCGAGCAGGCGCTGCACTACATCGGTGGTGTTATCAAACACGCTAAAGCGATCAACGCCCTGGCGAACCCAACCACTAACTCCTACAAGCGTCTGGTCCCTGGCTACGAAGCACCAGTAATGCTGGCGTACTCTGCCCGTAACCGTTCTGCTTCTATCCGTATCCCGGTGGTTGCGTCTCCGAAAGCGCGTCGTATCGAAGTGCGCTTCCCGGACCCGGCGGCTAACCCATACCTGTGCTTCGCAGCACTGCTGATGGCCGGTCTGGACGGTATCAAGAACAAGATCCACCCGGGCGAAGCCATGGACAAAAACCTGTACGACCTGCCGCCAGAAGAAGCGAAAGAGATCCCACAGGTTGCCGGCTCTCTGGAAGAAGCCCTCCAGGCGCTGGACGCAGACCGCGAGTTCCTGACCGCTGGCGGCGTGTTCACCGATGAAGCTATCGACGCTTACATCGCGCTGCGTACCGAAGAAAACGACCGCGTTCGCATGACGCCGCACCCGGTTGAGTTCGAACTGTACTACAGCGTTTAATTGATTTGTTTTACCCGGCGCATACGCGTCGGGAGTCGTTGCCGTGGAAACTTTAGCCCATCTTCGGATGGGCTTTTTTCTCCACCAACAACCTGATCTCACGCGCTTTTTACCTCTAAAACGCTATACTGCACTAAAATAGTGCAACGACTCCAGGAGACTGCTGAATGGCAACTGGCACGCTGCCCGATGCTGGGCAGATCCTCAATTCTTTAATTAACAGTATTTTGCTGGTCGACGACGAGCTGGCGGTGCATTACGCCAACCCGGCGGCGCAGCAGCTGCTCGCCCAAAGCGCCCGTAAACTATTCGGCACGCCGCTGCCAGAACTGCTGAGCTATTTCTCGCTGAATATTGGCCTGATGCAGGAGAGTTTACAGGCGGGTCAGGGCTTCACCGATAACGAAGTGACGCTGGTGATTGACGGACGCTCGCATATTTTGTCCCTCACCGCACAGCGTCTGCCAGATGGCATGATTCTGCTGGAAATGGCGCCGATGGATAACCAGCGTCGTCTCAGCCAGGAGCAGCTTCAGCATGCGCAGCAGATTGCGGCGCGCGACCTGGTGCGCGGGCTGGCCCATGAGATCAAAAACCCGCTGGGCGGCTTACGCGGCGCGGCACAGCTTCTGACCAAAGCGCTGCCTGACCCTGCCCTGGCGGAGTATACCAACGTCATTATTGAGCAGGCGGACCGTCTGCGTAATCTGGTCGATCGCCTGCTCGGGCCGCAGCAGCCAGGGATGCACGTTTCAGAAAGCATTCACAAGGTCGCGGAGCGGGTGGTGAAACTCGTCTCGATGGAGCTGCCGGATAACGTCACGCTGGTGCGTGACTATGACCCAAGCCTGCCGGAGCTGGCGCACGATCCGGACCAGATTGAACAGGTGCTGTTGAACATTGTGCGTAACGCGTTGCAGGCGCTGGGCCCGGAGGGTGGCGAAATTATTCTGCGTACCCGCACCGCGTTCCAGCTGACGCTGCACGGCGTACGTTATCGTCTGGCAGCACGTATTGATGTGGAAGATAACGGACCGGGGATCCCGCCGCATCTCCAGGACACCCTGTTCTACCCGATGGTCAGCGGTCGCGAAGGCGGCACCGGGCTGGGGTTATCCATAGCCCGAAATTTGATTGACCAACACTCCGGCAAAATTGAATTTACCAGTTGGCCGGGACATACCGAGTTTTCGGTTTTCCTGCCGATTAAAAAATAAAGGTGACGTTTATGCAACGAGGGATAGTCTGGGTAGTCGATGACGATAGCTCCATCCGTTGGGTGCTTGAACGCGCGCTCACAGGAGCGGGATTAAGCTGCACGACGTTTGAGAGTGGCAGCGAGGTGCTCGACGCACTCACCACCAAAACGCCGGACGTTCTGCTCTCGGATATTCGCATGCCGGGAATGGACGGACTGGCGCTCTTAAAGCAGATCAAACAGCGCCACCCTATGCTTCCGGTCATCATAATGACCGCCCACTCCGACCTGGATGCTGCCGTCAGCGCGTACCAGCAGGGCGCGTTTGATTACCTGCCAAAACCGTTTGATATCGACGAAGCCGTTGCGCTGGTTGAGCGCGCTATCAGCCACTATCAGGAGCAACAGCAGCCCCGCAATGCCCCCGACTTTGGACCAACGACGGACATCATCGGTGAAGCGCCAGCCATGCAGGACGTGTTTCGCATCATCGGGCGTCTGTCGCGTTCGTCTATCAGCGTCTTGATTAACGGTGAATCAGGGACCGGTAAAGAGTTGGTCGCACACGCCCTGCATCGCCACAGCCCGCGGGCGAAAGCCCCCTTTATCGCCCTGAACATGGCAGCGATCCCTAAGGATTTAATTGAATCTGAGCTGTTCGGCCACGAAAAAGGGGCATTTACCGGAGCCAATACCATTCGTCAGGGACGCTTTGAACAGGCTGACGGCGGCACGCTTTTCCTGGATGAAATCGGCGATATGCCGCTGGATGTACAGACCCGACTGTTGCGCGTGCTGGCAGATGGACAGTTTTACCGCGTGGGCGGGTATGCGCCGGTGAAGGTGGACGTACGCATTATCGCCGCGACGCACCAGAACCTGGAGCTGCGCGTACAGGAGGGGAAATTCCGTGAGGATTTATTCCATCGTCTGAACGTGATCCGCGTCCTCCTGCCGCCGCTGCGCGAGCGTCGGGAAGATATCCCGCGTCTGGCGCGCCATTTCCTGCAGGTGGCGGCCCGCGAGCTGGGCGTGGAAGCCAAGCAGCTTCATCCGGAAACGGATGCCGCCCTCACCCGTCTGGCGTGGCCGGGCAACGTGCGTCAGCTGGAAAACACCTGTCGCTGGCTGACGGTGATGGCCGCCGGCCAGGAAGTGCTGATTCAGGATTTACCGGCAGAACTGTTTGAAGCCACCGTGCCCGAGAGCACCGCAGGACATACGTTGCCGGACAGTTGGGCAACGCTGCTGGCGCAGTGGGCAGATCGCGCTCTGCGTTCCGGTCATCAAAACTTGCTCTCTGAAGCCCAGCCTGAAATGGAGCGCACGCTGTTGACCACCGCGCTTCGTCATACCCAGGGCCACAAACAGGAAGCGGCTCGCCTGTTGGGATGGGGTCGAAACACCCTGACGCGCAAGCTGAAAGAGCTGGGAATGGAGTGATCTTACTCCGCTGTGTAAAGGTTACTAATTGAGCGCAAAGTGCCGTTATTTTGCGCTTTACTGTTCCGATGAGTTTTGTATGATCGTGCCCGGAAACTGGAGGGGTGCATCATGCTGGAATCATTAGTGACCTTGCTTTCGAGCGGTGCAGCAGAAAGCCACACGCCACAAACTGCCGTTGCGGCGGTATTGTGTGCGGCACTGGTTGGGCTGTTTAGCTAACGAGCTGTCGATGAAAAGCCGGGTGGCGGCTTCGCCTTACCCGGCCTACATAAGTGCGAGTTGTAGGCCGGGTAAGCGAAGCGCCTCCCGGCATTGCAACTTAAATCACGCGCGAGAACTGCTGTAAACGCGCTTTCTGGCGCAGATAGGCATCGAAGCACATGCAGATATTACGAATCAACAGACGCCCCTTCGGCGTGACGACCACCGCGCTCTCCGACACATCCACCAGCCCGTCCTTCGCCAGCGGCGCCAGAAGCTTCAGGTCTTCGGCAAAGTAATCGCTGAATTGCAGATCCCATTGCGACTCCACCTCGCGGAATTCGAGACGGAAGTTGCAGATAAGCGCCTTAATCACATCACGACGGATGCAGTCGTCGCGCGTTAACGCAATGCCGCGCCACAGCGCGTTGCCCGTTTCATCAACCTGCTGGTAATACAGCTTCAGCTCTTTTTGGTTCTGGGCGTAGCAGTCGCCAATCATGCTGATAGCGGAGACACCCATTCCGAGCAGATCGGTATCTCCCTGGGTGGTGTATCCCTGGAAGTTACGGTGGAGAACACCTTCGCGCTGGGCAATCGCCAGTTCGTCGTCAGGGCGGGCAAAGTGATCCATCCCGATAAACTGATAGCCGGTTTCGGTCAGCGAGGCGATGGTCTCCTGCAAAATGTCCAGCTTCTGCTGGGCGGAAGGCAGATCCGCATCTTTGATTTTGCGCTGCGCGGCGAACAGCGTCGGCAGGTGCGCATAGTTAAAGACGCTCAGACGGTCCGGGTTGAGCTCAGCCACGCGTTTAAGCGTGTAGGCGAAGCTCTCCGGCGTCTGCTTCGGCAGGCCGTAAATCAGGTCTATATTCGTTGAGGTAAAGCCAATTTCACGCGCATGGTTGAGTAAGGCAAAGATAAACGCTTCATCCTGCTCGCGGTTGACCAGGCGCTGTACTTCTTTGTTGAAGTCCTGTACGCCCATACTCAGGCGGTTGAAGCCTTCGGCGCGTAAATGATCCAGCACATCCAGCTCGATTTCACGCGGATCGACCTCGATCGAAATTTCAGCGTCGTGGTTAAAACTGAAATTGCCGCGCAGTAGCGCCATCAGGCGGCTGATCTGCGCTTTATTCAGATAGGTTGGCGTACCGCCACCCCAGTGAAGCTGGCTGACGTGACGGCCTTTAAACAGCGGTGCGCGGTGCAGAATTTCCTGTTCAAGCGCATCGAGGTATTGATCGGCTTTGTGCTGCTGGCGGGTAACGATTTTATTGCAGCCGCAGAAGTAGCAGAGCTTGTGGCAGAACGGAATATGGACGTAGAGCGACAGCGGGCGCTCGGGATAGCGCGCCACAGCATGCTGAAAATCCGCCTCGCCGAAAGCGTCAGAAAACTCCAGCGCGGTGGGGTATGAGGTATAACGCGGCCCGGAATAGTTATATTTCTGGATCAGGGCCAAATCCCAGTCGATAGATGGTACAGACATGCTCACTCCTTCCGTTGGTGTCGCGTTCGTATACGGCGGCCCGTTCTGGTCCCGTTGCGGGCCATCATTCGGGTGCGCAGCCACTTCTGTCGCCGCGACAACCGCCGTAGTTTAACGAATAACCACACCAGATAACATATAACCGGAAGGGTTATAAGCAGGACGAGTGTACCTGCCGGGTGCAAATGTTAGTTTCCACCTTTCAGCAGACGCATCATATCTTCCTGCTTTTCGTCTTCCTCTTCGTCTTCTTCATCATCGTAGGACAGACCCAGCTTCTGCATCAATTCATCAATGCGATCCAGTTTGGCATCTACCCAGGACTGCTCTTCAGCGGTCAGGGTTTCACCCTCTTCAAGACGTTCCAGCAGCGCATCCAGGCGCTCATCGTTCTCCAGCATATCCAGCTCAGCCTGCGGTGAAAGCATAGGTTTCTCGCTCTTTGGTTTGTGCTGCTTAGTGACCGGCGTGTCTGTCACGCCCAGTGGAATGGGAGTTTTACTGCCGATACGAGGATCTTTCTGCTGTTTGCCTTTTGCAGAAGCGCCTGCGGCACCGCCACCGTTAGCACGGCTACCCGCAGTATGGCCACGATGCTTTTTATCGCGTTTGCGATCGCGCGCTTCCTGATTCAGTTCTTCGCGCGTTTTGCGGCGGGCTTTTGCAGGGCGTTTCGCGCCCGCAGCGGAGGTCGGTTTTTTCATGATGTTTTATCTTTAAGTCGTTTTCTTCAGTATAGAATTGCGGCGAAATCTAGCAGAAAGCAAGCAAAGAAAAAAGGCGACAGAGCAATCTGTCGCCTTTTTTCCTGACTCACAACCCTTAACGGGTCAGACATTCCCTGTTTGCCTTCAACAAACCCTGTTTATCCCTTGGCTACTACCGTCCGTGATACGGTTCCGTTTCCTGTTAAAAACGCCTCCAGGCGCCGGTCGTCCTGACAATCCTGAGTCTTCGCCTCCTGGCGCTCCTGACCCTTATCCTTAAGTCGTTTTCCTGCTGCCATCCTCGCCTTGACGCACACTTTACCTTGTTCTCTTAAACTAACAAGCAACGAAAAGGTACTAAACCGGATTTTCAGATAATTACTCATTAATAACTCTTTGAATTTTAATATTTTGAGTTTTTTAGCGCCTGCGATTTCTCTTAAATTTCTCATACGCTTAAGGGCAGATCTCTTACATTCCGTAGGGCTTTCACTTACACGTCAATGACGAAGGGAAAAGCCTTTTGCCCGCATTCAGGTATAATCCCCCGCAGATTACGATTTTTGGAGACGACCACGTGACTACCTGGAACTACCAACAGACGCATTTTGTCACCAGTGCGCCCGATATTCGCCACCTGCCCTCAGACACAGGGATTGAAGTGGCATTTGCTGGGCGCTCCAATGCGGGAAAATCCAGCGCCCTGAATACGCTGACCAATCAGAAAAACCTGGCGCGTACCTCAAAAACACCTGGCCGTACTCAGCTGATTAACCTGTTTGAAGTGGCTGAAGGCAAACGCCTGGTCGATTTACCGGGCTACGGTTACGCGCAGGTACCGGAAGAGATGAAGATCAAATGGCAGCGTGCGCTGGGTGAATACCTGGAAAAACGCATGTGTCTGAAAGGTCTGGTGGTGCTGATGGATATTCGACACCCGCTAAAAGATCTCGACCAGCAGATGATTGACTGGGCGGTGGCAAGCGATATTGCGGTGCTGGTGCTGCTGACAAAAGCGGATAAGCTGGCGAGCGGCGCGCGCAAGGCGCAGGTGAACAAGGTGCGTGAAGCGGTGCTGGCATTCAACGGTGATGTACAGGTTGAACCGTTCTCCTCGCTGAAAAAGCAGGGTGTGGACAAACTGCGACAGAAGCTAGACAGCTGGTTTAACGATCTGGAACCGGCGACAGAAGCGGAAGCAGAGTAACAACAGGCGCGGCGATGACCGCGTTTTTTCCGCCCGAAACTTTCCTTTCCGCAATAAAAAACGCCCCAGTCATTACTGACTGGGGCGGCTAAAATATTCAGCCAAATCCGATTACGTGAAGTAAAAGGTCTGAAAGATAGAACATCTTACCTCTGTACCCTACGTCGTTAACTCTACTCTTTTTTTGTCTCTTGAAAAAGCACTTTTTGTAGTTTTTTTTCATTCTTTACATAGGGAATTCTAATGATCGTCACAAAACGCGCGTACTTATGTTGCTTACTTACATAAAACGCGCGTTATTCCGATAACGCTTAGTGAGCCTGATCCCAGTTTTCGCCGCTACCCACTTCCACCAGCAACGGAACGTCCAGCTTCATGCTGTTTTCCATCAGTTCATGGATCTTCTGAGAGACCTTTTCCAGGTCGTCTTTATGGACTTCAAATACCAGTTCATCGTGTACCTGCATGATCATTTTCACGCGCGGTTTCTCTTTTTCCAGCCAGGCATCAACGGCGATCATCGCGCGTTTGATGATGTCTGCCGCAGTGCCCTGCATCGGGGCATTGATAGCAGCACGTTCAGCGCCAGCACGGCGCGCGGCGTTGCTGGATTTGATGTCCGGAAGGTAAAGACGACGGCCATCCAGCGTTTCAACGTAGCCTTTCTCTTTCGCCTGCGCGCGGGTACGCTCCATATATTCCAGCACGCCCGGATAGCGCTCAAAGTAGAGATCCATATACTTCTGCGACTCTTTACGCGGAATGTTGAGCTGGCGTGAAAGGCCAAATGCGCTCATGCCGTAAATAAGGCCAAAGTTAATCGCTTTAGCGCTACGACGCTGTTCGTTTGTCACGCTGTCCAGCGGCAGGCCAAACACTTCGGCAGCTGTCGCCCGGTGGATATCCTTCCCTTCAGCAAATGCCGTCAGCAGGCCTTTGTCACGCGACAGGTGCGCCATAATACGCAGTTCGATTTGCGAGTAGTCTGCGGAGACAATCAGATAATCCTCTGGCGCAATGAAAGCCTGGCGTATACGGCGGCCCTCTTCATTACGCACCGGAATGTTTTGCAGGTTAGGATCGGTTGACGAAAGTCGCCCGGTCGCCGCCACAGCCTGGTGATAGGAGGTGTGCACGCGACCCGTTTTCGGGTTGATCATCAACGGCAGTTTGTCGGTATAGGTCGATTTCAGCTTAGCCAGACCGCGGTACTGCAGGATAACTTTTGGCAGCGGATAATCCAGCGCCAGCTCTTCCAGCACCTCTTCAGAGGTTGAAGGCGCGCCGCCCGGCGTTTTCTTCAGCGGTTTGATACCCTGCTTTTCAAACAGGATGGTTTGCAGCTGTTTCGGTGACGACAGGTTAAATGCCTCTCCAGCAAGTTCATGCGCTTTCTGTTCAAGCTCGGTCAGGCGCTGCGCCAGCTCGCCAGAGTGATTATGTAGCACCGTTGGGTCGATTTTGACGCCGTTACGCTCAATGCGGGACAGCACAGGCACCAGCGGCATCTCAATGTTCTGGAAAACATTCAGCGGCCCTTCGTGCTTCTGCAATTTCGGCCACATTTTGAGATGCAGCTGTAGCGTAACATCAGCGTCTTCCGCGGCGTAGCGGCCTGCTTCTTCCAGCGCGATCTGGTTAAAGGTCAGCTGATTTTTGCCCTTACCGGCAATTTCTTCAAAGGTGATGGTTTTGTGTTTCAGCCAACGATCGGATAAGGAATCCATATCATGGCGGCCCGCCACGCTGTCCAGAATGTAAGATTCCAGCATGGTGTCAAAAGCGATACCACGCAGTTCAATGCCGTAGTTTTGCAGAATACCGCGGTCGTACTTCAGGTTTTGCCCGACCTTCAGCGCTTTCTCGTCTTCCAGAATCGGCTTCAGCAGTTCTAAGGCGCGCTCGCGCGAGATCTGCTCCGGCGCATCCAGATAGTCATGCGCTACCGGAACATAGGCTGCCATACCCGGCTCCGTCGCGAATGACAGACCTACCATATTGGCAGATATGTTATCGAGACTGTCCGTTTCGGTATCGAACGCAAATACCGGTGCTTTTTTCAGCTTTTCAATCCAGGCGACGAGCTGCGACTCTTCAAGGATGGTTTCATAGTTATCGAATGAGAGCGCTGCCGCTTCTTCTTCTGCCTGCTCTTCGGCATCGACAACGATAGTTTCTTTCGGCTTCGCCGCAGCTTTTGCCCCTTTCGCCTGAAGCCATTTCCCGGCTTCGACATCCGTGGTCCAGCGTTTAAATTCGTATTTTCTGAACAGGCCAAGCAGTTCTTCTGCGGCGGGTTCCTGCACTTCAAGCTGGTCGCAGGTAAGCTCCAGCTCGACGTCGGTTTTGATGGTGGCTAACTGATAAGAGAGGTAAGCCACCTCTTTGTTATCGGCGAGCTTTCCGGCCATGGTTTTTGCACCACGGAAGGTAAGTCCGGCAATTTTGTCGGACTCAGCGTACAGCGTATCCAACCCACCTAACCCTTGCAGCAGCGCCTGAGCTGTTTTTTCGCCCACGCCCGGCACGCCAGGGATGTTATCCGAGGAATCCCCCATCAGGGCGAGGAAATCAATAATGAGTTCTGGCGGCACGCCATATTTGGCAACCACTTCTTCCGGGCCAAGAATGGTGTTGGTCATGGTATTAATCAGCGTGATCCCAGGTGTTACCAGCTGCGCCATGTCTTTATCACCGGTACTGATCAGCACCGGACGGCCAGCCTTTTCAGCTTCGCGCGCCAGGGTGCCAATAACGTCGTCAGCCTCAACGCCCGAGACAGCCAGCAAAGGCAGCCCCATCGCTTTGACCATAGCGTGCAGCGGTTCAATCTGCGCACGCAGATCGTCAGGCATGGGTGGACGGTGAGATTTGTAATGCTCAAATAATTCATCGCGGAAGGTTTTCCCCTTCGCATCAAACACCACGGCCGCATGGGTTGGGTGGTATTGCAGAATCAGGCTGCGTAGCATATTCAGCACGCCGTACATTGCGCCGGTAGGTTCCCCTGCGCTGTTGGTCAGAGGAGGAAACGCATGATACGCCCGATAAAGGTAAGAAGAGCCATCGACGAGTATAAGTGGGTTTTCTGGGATCTGAACCATAATGTCCGTGCCTTTAATTAATTTATGGGTAAAGGATGCCACAGAAGGATGAAAACATCAGGTTTTAGCGCTTTATACAGAAAAAGATTTTGCGATCGTGAAGATCGCTCGCAAAAACAAACTGTGGATAAGTTTGTGCATATTTTTAATACAGGTGAATAACAGTTCTATAAAACTGATACTGAAAAATTATTTATCAAATAAAATCAATTAGTTGAAATTAGATCACTTAAGATCCCATCCCACTGATGGTTATTTAGTCTATGTGGATATAAGACGTAAGCACCCTGTCTATATAGAAAATTTCGCTGCATGGCAGGAAAAGCCGCAGCCTCTTCGTGCGAAAGCGCCCTGGTCTGGGCCAATATCTGATAAGATCGGCGCCCAGCACCGGATAGCCGGCTGCTTAATTACAGCTAACTATCTGAAAAAATTCATTATGTCGAAAATACTCGCTGCGATAACCTTATTGCTAAGCGTCATTTTAACTATTCTGGTTACCATCGCCTGTTCTGTGCCAATCATCGTTGCCGGAATAATTAAGCTCCTGCTGCCCGTCCCTCCGGTATGGCGTGCAGTGTCTGCTTTTTGTAATTTTATGATGTACTGCTGGTGTGAAGGGCTGGCGATCCTGTTGTATCTGAACCCCTGGTTAAAGTGGGACGTTCAGGGCCTTGAGAAGCTGAATAAAAAGAACTGGTATCTGCTGATCTGCAATCATCACAGCTGGGCCGACATCGTTGTATTGTGCGTGCTGTTTCGCAAACATATTCCGATGAACAAATACTTTCTGAAACAGCAACTGGCATGGGTGCCTTTCATTGGTCTGGCCTGCTGGGCGCTGGATATGCCGTTTATGAAACGCTATTCACGCAGCTATCTGATTCGTCATCCGGAACGCCGCGGTATGGACGTGGAAACTACGCGCCGTTCTTGCGAGAAGTTTCGCGCGCATCCCACCACCATAGTTAATTTCGTCGAAGGTTCGCGCTTTACCGAAGAGAAGCGCCAGCAGACTCGCTCTCCGTATCAGCACCTGTTGCCGCCAAAGGCAGCGGGTATCGCAATGGCCCTCAACGTGCTGGGTGAGCAGTTTGATAAATTGTTGAACGTAACGCTCTGCTATCCGGAAAACGACAGGACGCCGTTCTACGATATGCTCAGCGGCAAGCTGACGCGTATCGTAGTCCGCGTTGATCTGTTGCCCATCGATACGGAACTGCACGGTGATTACGTTAACGATAAAAACTTCAAACGTCGTTTCCAGCTTTGGCTCAATACACTCTGGAAAGAGAAAGACGAACAGATAGCGGAGTTAAAATCTTCATACAAAAACGCCGGTCAATGACCGGCGTTTTCTTTATGTTTGTTACTTCATCTCAACCAGGTGTTTCACGGTATCAGCGTACTGTTGTACGAAGATATCCATACTGGTGGTGTCCATACCACGCATATTTACCTGGTATTTACCGTTAACATACATCGCTGGCACGCCCTGCAACTGGAAGTCAGCGGCAGCTTTTTCCTGCTGTGCCACGAGAGATTTCACCACAAAACTGTTCCAGGCAGCGTCGTAGTCTTCACCTTTCACACCGGCATCAACAAACACTTTACGGATATCTGCCGTAGTTTGTACGGTCTGGGTTTTCTGTACGGCTTCAAACATAGGCGCGGTGATCTTATCTTCCACACCCAGCGCAATCGCAACCGCCCATGCCTGAGTCAAATCTTTACCCAATGGGCCAAGGAACTCAACGTGGTATTTCGTCATTTTGGTGCCTTCCGGCAGCTTTTTCTTCACGTTGTCAGAAACATGAAGTACCTGCTCAAACTCGTAGCAGTGCGGGCAGTAGAAGGAGAAGAACTCCAGCACCTGAGGCTCGCCAGCTACAGGCTTGTCCAGCGTAATGTACTGCTTACCGTCGGTAAACTGCGCAGCAGTTGCGCTAAATGCCAGAATCATACCAGCCAGCGCCAGCCAAATTTTTTTCATGATTAACTCTCTCCTGGGTGTGTCCAATTAATACATCGGCGTTAATTGCAGAGGGGGTTCCTGTAGAACCTTAACCTGCTCGGTAAATGTGGATATCTGGTTGCGCCAGTAATCCTCCCCGGTAAGCCAGGGGAAATTTCGGGGAAAAGCCGGGTCTTCCCAACGCCTGATTAACCACGCGAGATAATAAACAAATCGCATCGCACGTAAAGGCTCTATCAGGGCAATTTCGTCTGAATTAAAGGGGCTAAATTCTTCATAAGCTTCAATTATGGTCTCAAGCTGCATGCGCTGCTCGGCTTTATCACCGTTGAGCAGCATCCACAGATCCTGCACCGCAGGTCCCATACGAGCGTCATCAAGATCGACAAATAGCGGGCCGTCGCGCCAGAGAATATTCCCGGCGTGGCAGTCACCGTGCAGGCGTAGAGCGGTAATATCATCCCGCCAGCAGGCTTTTACAGCATCAATAAGCTTATCGGTCGCCGTGAGGAAATTATCCTTAAGCGCCTTTGGGATCAGCGCCGATGTTTCGAATACCTCTCGCGGCTCAATAAGATATTCCTGAACACCAATCGTCGGTCGGGCAACAAACGATTTTTTACGTCCCGTCTGATGAATGCGCCCCAGATAACGGGCAACCCATTCCATCTGATCGATATTATCTGCCTCAAACTGTCTTCCGCCCAGGCTCGGAAATACCGCGTAGTAAAAACCCTGATGGGTCAGCAGCGTTTGGTTATTAAATTTGAGCGGTGCCGCAACGGGAACATCGTCATCCAGCAGATCGTGGGCAAACTGATGCTCTTCCTGAATTTGTTCTGCGGACCAGCGTTGTGGCCGGTAAAACTTTACGACAAAGCGCTGGCGCTCTTCGTCCTGAAATTGGTAGACACGGTTTTCGTAGCTGTTTAAAGGGGTTAACCCGGAATCCACCCGAATACCCTGCTCGAACAGCGCATCCATAATGGTATCCGGGTGTAGTGTCTGGAAAGTAAAAGCCTGGTCGTTCATCCGATCATCCGGAAATTATACGAATGATTCAGGATATCATCTTGTGGCGATTTCGGTGGCTCCGCTTACAAGCTTTTACTCTTTAATTACGCCTCGGGCGCGCAGTAATGCGGTTTTAAAATCCTCTTCATAATCTTTCTGAATACCAGGAATAACAGCATCTTTAGCCGAGTCACGCATTTTGAGGTGGTAGATCAGGATGTCATCAGAAAGGTCTGCCAGTTCGCCATCAAAACCTGACTCTTTCGCCAGTTTCTGTAAAAATTGCATCAGATTCAGCTCTGGCTCTTTTTGCCAGGCCGGCTGGAGAAGCTCAATGACTTCATTAAGACGTTTACATTTCATGGTAGTGCTCCTTTCATTTAGAGAGACACGTTAGCAGGGTCAATCCCACAATAAAAGAGGCGATATTCGTGAATCAATGCCAGGAAATCATCGGGGTCGTTCTTGCCGGAGGCAGGGCAACGCGAATGGGCGGAAAAGATAAAGGTCTTCAGCTCCTGAACAACACCCCCTTATGGCAGCATGTTGCTGATACGCTGGCAAATCAGGTGTCGTCGATGGCGATCAGCGCTAACCGACATGTTGATATTTATCAGCGCAGTGGGTATCCGGTTTATCAGGATAAGCTTGTGGACTACCCCGGCCCGCTGGCGGGAATGCTTTCCGTTATGCAGCAGTCGCACGGAGAGTGGTTTCTCTTTTGTTCATGTGATACGCCCTTCATCCCGTCCTGTCTGGTTGAACGTCTGGTGCAGCGGTGCGAGGGTGCTCCCGTCGTCTGGGTACACGACGGCGAACGCGACCATCCGACGATCGCATTGATTAATCGCTCGTTAATATCTGCGCTGGAAGATTACCTGGCCGCAGGAGAGCGACGCGTCATGGTATTTATGCGCCAGTCAGGAGGGCATTCCGTTGATTTCAGTGACATGAAATCGGCGTTTGTGAATGTAAACACGACGGAAGATTTGCAGATGATGCAGGAGAAGAAATGATACCCGTATTAGCGATCTCTGCCTGGAGCGGCACCGGGAAGACTACGCTGCTAAAAAAGCTGATACCTGCACTTTGCGCTAAAGGTATTCGTCCCGGATTGATTAAGCACACGCACCATAACATGGATGTCGATAAGCCGGGGAAAGATAGCTATGAGCTGCGTAAGGCTGGCGCTGCACAAACGATGGTGGCGAGTAACCAGCGCTGGGCGTTAATGACAGAAACTCCGGATGAAGTACCGCTGGATCTCGCTTATCTTGTCAGCCGGATGGATCATTCCACGCTGGATCTGGTGCTGGTTGAGGGGTTTAAGTACGAGGCTGTTGCGAAGATCCTGCTGTTCAGAAACGGTGCCGGGCATGATGTAAGTGAGTTAACGCTGGATGAACATGTGATTGCTGTGGCCAGTGACGCTGCGTTGACGCTGGAAGTACCGGTTCTGGATTTGAATAATGTGGAGGGGATTGCAGAGTTTATTTTGGCGTGGTGTGCAGTCTGAGATCTGCCGGGTGACGGCTTCGCCTTACCCGGCCTACCGTTTTTCGACGTATAAACGCAAAAAGGCCATCCTTGCGGATGGCCTCTTCACTTGTTTGATGCCTGGCAGTTCCCTACTCTCACATGGGGAGACCCCACACTACCATCGGCGCTACGGCGTTTCACTTCTGAGTTCGGCATGG
>NZ_JBMKJI010000014.1:0-108579 GCF_049237025.1 Enterobacter cloacae complex sp. SYL001
AGGTCGGGTCTCAGTCCAGGGCATAGCGAGTCTCCTCTTCTATGCCAGTTATAACTGTTACCCATGTATCCGGTCTAAAGTGTTACCCATGTTTCCGGTTCATACCCAGCGCTTACCGGGCCTACAGAATTTGCCCGGCGCGTTACGGCTTTCTCGCCACCGGCACGTCAATACTTTTCAAAATATCGACAAACACTGACGGCTCCTCTTTGTTGAACAAGAGCCACACGCGATGCCGCGCGCGGGTTATCGCCACGTACAGTAAACGCCGCTCCTCTGCATCCGGGAAATCTTCCGGAACAGGCAATAACGCCTCTTCCATCACGGATTCCCGCGCCGGTGCCGGGAAACCGTCGCTCCCCTCTTTCAGCCCCACCACAATTACGTAGTCGGCCTGCTGCCCTTTACTGGCGTGAATGGTCATAAAATCGAGCTGTAGTTTTGGCCAGCGCGTTGCCGCTTTTTCCAGCGCCGTCGGCTTGAGGTGGTGATAACGCGCCAGGACCAGAATCCGTTCATCCGGTTTCGCATAGCCGCTCAGTTTATCCAGCAGCGGTTCCAGCTGATCGTCCGCCAGCAGCGTGACGGCCTTTTTATCCCCCGACGTCAGGCTGTTAAGCGGCTTCGACAGCTGATGCGGGTTCTGCTGAATAAAACGGTTGGCAATTTCACCAATCCGCGAGTTGAAGCGGTAGGTGGTGTCCAGATCGCTGCGATCGCCTTCCCCAAAATAGTGATGGAAGGCCGTCGTGAGGGAAAGTTGCGCCCCGCTGAAGCGGTAGATAGCCTGCCAGTCATCGCCCACAGCAAACAGCGACGTGTGTTTATTCTGCGCCCGCAGCGCCGAAAGCAGCGCAGCGCGCTGCGGCGAGATATCCTGAAACTCATCTACCAGAATGTGTTTCCACGGGCTGACGAAGCGCCCTTTCTCCAGAATGATAATGGCCTGATGGATCAGCCCGGAAAAATCGACCGCGTTTTCATCTTTCAGCGCGGTTTTCCACGCTTTCAGCATCGGCGCCATCAGTTTAACCCGCTTAGAAAACACGGCGCGGATCGACTCCGGTGCGCTTTCTATCATCTCCGCCTGAGAGCCGCCGTGCATGCGCATCAGGCTTACCCACCGGTCGAGACGAGAGCCCAGCCGGCGCGCCAGCTTTTCATCCTGCCAGAAGCTGCCCTCCGGCACCTCCCAGTTGAGTTCCTCTTCAAGCCACTGACGCCAACCTTTCGCCTGCGCCTTTTTTTCACTGCACTGCTGACGCCATGCCTTAATAAACAGCGCCTGGCGAGCCTGAGCATCATTCTCCAGCTTGCTGACAACAGGGACTTTTTTGCTGCCCTGTTGAATAATGTGTAAAGCGAGGGAGTGGAACGTGCGCGCCGAGATATCCTGGGTATGCAAACGCGCCTGAATGCGCTCATCCATCTCCTGCGCCGCCTTGCGACCAAAAGCCAGCAGCAAAATCTGGTCGGCAACTGCCTCGCCCGTTGTCAGAAGCCAGCCCGCGCGCGCCACCAGCACCGACGTTTTGCCGCTCCCTGCGCCTGCCAGCACCAGTAAAGAGTGCTCGCCATTCACCACTGCGCGCGCCTGGGCAGGATTGAGGGGCGATGATTCCACCGTACTGAAGAAATCGGCATATTGCGTAAGCATCACCTCAGTCCAGGCCTGGTTATGCGCCAGACGGCTTTTCTCGATATCGCTAAGCCAGGCCTGACACTTCCGCCACGCATCGCGACAGTTATCAAATTCCTCAAGCCGCGCCACCGGTAAAGGCAATGCCGTCAGCGCCTGGGTGATTTTTTGCTGAAGCCCGGCGGTTTGCTGGCGCGTCAGCCACTTCTGCTGCGTATTGCTTAGCGCGATATCGTCCAGCACCTGATGCAGCACCTGTGCGGCAATCACGCTCATCTCCTGGCTCCACTGGTGCCAGCGCATGTTCAGATGATGGTGGAAGCGTTGGGTTTCCGCCCACTCGGTCCCGTGGAGTCGCACCACTTTCTCTGCCGGCAGAACGAACTCCAGCTCCCCCCATACCAGCCCTCGTTTACAGTGAATGGCCAGTAGCTGATTAAACGGAATAAGGTATTCGTGGCGTTCACCGGAGACTTTCACTCCCGCATTAAGAAGCACAACCTTGTCGTAAGGGTGCTGCGCCAGGCGTTTGCCCATTGAAGTTGCTTTCAGTTCCATATCCTGCCGGATCCACGAGGTCATAATTTGTCAGACAGTTTAACTGCCAGTTTTAAGGTGCTCCAGCCCAAAAAAACGTTACAATCACCGGGCGTTAATCATATCGAAGGAAATGAGGGTTTATGCGTACCGTTCTGAATGTGTTGAATTTTGTCCTTGGCGGTTTTGCCACCACCCTTTCCTGGCTTTTTGCCACCCTGGTGAGCATCGTGCTTATCTTCACCCTTCCGCTGACGCGCTCCTGCTGGGAAATCACCAAACTGTCCCTCGTTCCTTATGGAAATGAAGCCGTGCACGTGGATGAACTGGAGCCGGAAAGAAAAAATGCCCTGATGAATACCGGCGGCACGCTGCTGAATATTTTATGGCTAATCTTCTTTGGCTGGTGGCTGTGTCTGATGCATATATTCGCCGGTATCGCCCAGTGCATTACGATTATTGGCATTCCGGTTGGCCTCGCTAATTTCAAAATTGCCACCATCGCCCTGTGGCCGGTAGGACGCCGAGTTGTTCCGGTCGAAGTGGCGCAAGCCGCGCGTGAAGCCAATGCCCGTCGTCGTTTTCAGTAATAAGGACTGGCCGCTCTCATGCTAAGCCCCCTGCTTCGTCGCTATACATGGAACAGTAACTGGCTGTATAACGTCAGGATATTTATCGCCCTCTGCGGCACCGTCGCTCTGCCGTGGTGGCTGAATGATGTGAAGCTCACCATCCCCCTCACGCTTGGGGTGGTGGCCGGCGCGCTGGCGGATCTCGACGACCGCCTGGCCGGTCGTTTGCGTAATCTGGTCATCACGCTGGTCTGCTTCTTTATTGCTTCCGCCTCCGTTGAGCTGCTTTTCCCGTGGCCCTGGCTGTTTGCCTTAGGGCTGACGGTGTCCACCAGCGGCTTCATTTTGCTCGGCGGCCTCGGGCAACGCTACGCCACTATCGCGTTTGGCGCCCTGCTGATTGCCATTTACACCATGCTGGGCGTCTCTCTTTACGATCAGTGGTATCAGCAACCGGTCCTGCTGCTATTGGGCGCTATCTGGTATAACCTGCTGACCTTAACCGGGCATCTTATTTTTCCGGTTCGTGCCTTACAGGACAACATTGCCCGCAGTTACGAACAGCTGGCCCACTATCTGGAGCTGAAATCCCGGCTGTTTGATCCGGATATCGAAGAGGACAGCCAGGCGCCCCTGTACGATCTGGCGCTGGCAAATGGCCAACTGGTCGCCACGCTGAATCAGACCAAAGCGTCTCTGCTCACCCGTCTGCGCGGCGATCGCGGTCAGCGCGGTACCCGGCGCACCCTGCACTACTACTTTGTTGCCCAGGATATTCACGAGCGCGCCAGCTCCTCGCATGTGCAATACGCTGACCTGCGCGAGAAATTCCGCTACAGCGACGTGATGTTCCGTTTCCAGCGTCTGCTGTCGATGCAGTCTCAGGCCTGCCAGCAACTTGCGCGCTCAATACTGCTGCGCACGCCCTATCAGCACGATCCTCGCTTTGAACGTGCATTCAGCCACCTGGATGCGGCGCTCGATCGCGTTCAGGCCAGTGGAACTTCGCCGGAACAGTTCAAAGCCCTGGGATTCCTGCTCAACAACCTGAGAGCAATCGATGCTCAGCTCGCCACCATTGAGTCTGAACAGGCGATGGCGATGCCGGGCAATGACGCTGACAACCAGCTTGCCGACGACAGTCTCAACGGTTTCAGCGATATATGGCTGCGCCTGAGCCGGCATTTTACGCCGGAATCCGCCCTCTTTCGCCATGCGGTAAGGATGTCGTTGGTACTGTGCGTTGGCTACGCGTTTATCCAGATAACAGGATTGCACCACGGCTACTGGATCCTGCTGACCAGCCTGTTCGTCTGCCAGCCGAACTATAACGCTACCCGCCATCGACTCGCGCTGCGTATTGTCGGGACGTTAGTCGGGGTCGCCATCGGGCTGCCGGTGCTCTATTTTGTGCCCTCAGTAGAAGGGCAACTGATCCTGATTGTGATTACCGGGGTACTGTTCTTCGCCTTCCGCAATGTGCAGTATGCCCACGCCACGATGTTCATCACGCTGCTTGTGCTGCTCTGCTTCAATCTGCTGGGTGAAGGCTTTGAAGTGGCCCTCCCCCGTGTGATCGACACGCTGATCGGCTGCGCCATCGCCTGGGCGGCGGTGAGCTTTATCTGGCCGGACTGGCGTTTCCGAAATTTACCGCGCGTGTCCGACAGAGCAATGAACGCCAACTGCCGCTATCTGGACGCTATTCTTGAGCAGTACCATCAAGGTCGCGATAACCGTCTGGCCTATCGGATTGCCCGTCGCGATGCGCATAACACTGACGCAGAGCTGGCTTCCGTTGTCTCGAATATGTCAACTGAGCCGCGCGCCACGGCAGAAATCCGGGAGACAGCCTTCCGCCTGCTGTGTCTGAACCACACGTTCACCAGCTATATCTCTACCCTTGGCGCCCACCGAGAGAAACTGACGAATCCGGGCATCCTGGCACTACTGGACGATGCCGTTTGCTACGTTGATGATGCGCTTCATCATCAACCTGCGGATGAGCCACGGGTTCACCAGGCACTGGATGAACTGGTGCAACGTATCGCACACCTTGATCCAGGCACCGACAACAAAGCTCCGCTGGTCCTTCAGCAAATTGGCCTGCTTATCGCTTTGCTGCCGGAAATTTGTCGGCTGCGACAGCAGATCGCTACCTGGCGGAATGATGGCCCTGCGACTCAGGCAGCGCATTAAACCACTCCGTAAGCTCCCGGCGAATATCCGCCGGGAGTGCCGCTTCATGTAACCCTTCAATCGCGCCTTCAAGCGCGAACAATACCCGGATACTCAGCGCTTTATTCTTAGAGCGCATTTTCAGCCAGCTCGTCTTCGCCCCCAACTGTCGTAGCGTCTCTTCATTGGTAATGCCCGCCTCCATAAGCAGGACCTCAATCTGAAAGGTCAGGTTCGGCAGATCTTTAAGCCGGTTACGCTGATGGCGCTGGTAGCGCTCTTTCCTGGCGGCATCGAGCGCAAACGAGGAGAGCTGAAGCAGTTTTTCCCTGTTTTGCCACAGACCTTCATCCACACGGTAGTAATTAAGCAGCACAGGACGTCCTCGTTTCATCAGGGTCAGAAAAGAAGAGGCGTTTTTTACACAGTATTTTGCACTTTGCTCACAGGCGCGAAGGTAAAGCTCACCGTCAGACACCATCGCGAACACCGCTTCATCCACGGCCAGGGTATAACCGCCAAACAGGGCGCGATGATGAATTTCGCCCAGCGGAGAGAGGTATTCTTGAGATTGATAAATCCGATCATAAGATATCTTTTTCATGATAATTCCATTAAAAATCATACAGTAACCACGATATTTCTTACTAACGGATCCGTTAGCAGGAAAATAGGCAACTTATTGCCGTTGGGCAAGATGATTTTTTCAGGTTCACCAGGAATGGATGAAATTTGCGAGTCGCTTTCCGAAAATGAGGTTGATCTTTATGCATACAGGGGTTACTGTATATCCATACAGTAACTACAGGGCTGGAATGAATATGTACACTTCAGGCTATGCAAATCACTTAACACCTTCTACTTCTGCCGCAGGCAATGCTGCGCAGAATTCTATCGGGCGTGAATCGACAGGGCTTATCAGTGAAGTGGTTTACCGTGAAGACCAGCCGCTGTTGACACAACTCTTACTCCTGCCGCTTTTGCAGCAGCTCGGGCAACAGTCTCGCTGGCAGCTCTGGCTGACGCCACAGCAAAAATTAAGTCGCGAATGGGTTCAGTCGGCTGGGCTGCCGTTAGCGAAGGTGATGCAGATTAATCAACTCTCCCCTTGCGATACGGTCGAGTCGATGGTCCGGGCATTACGTACCGGGAACTATAGCGTCGTGATTGGGTGGTTGCCTGAGGATCTGTCGCAAGAGGAACATTTGCGTCTGACTGAAGCGGCTGAAGAAGGTAACGCGATGGGTTTCATCATGCGGCCAGTTCGTGGAGATTCCTATCGCAGAGGACAACATCCCGGGCTAAAAATTCACTCAAATGTGTACCATTGAGTCATTTTAAGAGTTTTCCTGGAATTTTTTTCGACCGCAGTATGCAAAAAAAGTTCAACGCGCCAAAACTGCGGCAAGGCTTGTCTGACGCGGTTCTCGTTAATTTTACTGCACAAAATTCGTTCAAAAATTGTTAAATATTAGGTATACGGAACTTTTTTTTTCATATGCCTGACGGACTTCACACTTGTAAGTTTTCAGCTACGTTGTAGACTTTACATCGCCAGGGGTGCTCGGCCTAAGCCGAAGATATCGGTAGGTTTATATTTGACCACGCCCCCCGGTGAAGGATTTAACCGTGATTCCTCCGATGGAGATATTCATGGCAAATTTTGGATGATAACGAGGCGCAAAAAATGAAAAAGACAGCTATCGCGATTGCAGTGGCACTGGCTGGCTTCGCTACCGTAGCGCAGGCCGCTCCGAAAGATAATACCTGGTATGCAGGTGGTAAACTGGGCTGGTCTCAGTTCCATGACACCGGTTGGTACAACAGCAGCCTGAACAACGATGGCCCTACTCACGAGAGCCAGCTGGGTGCAGGTGCGTTCGGTGGCTATCAGGTTAACCCGTATGTTGGCTTTGAAATGGGTTACGACTGGTTAGGTCGTATGCCTTACAAAGGCGACAAAGTAAATGGCGCTTTCAAAGCTCAAGGCGTACAGCTGACCGCTAAACTGGGTTACCCAGTAACTGACGATCTGGACGTGTACACCCGTCTGGGCGGCATGGTATGGCGTGCAGACTCCAGCAACAGCATCGCTGGTGACGACCACGACACTGGTGTTTCCCCAGTATTCGCTGGTGGCGTTGAGTGGGCAATGACCCGTGACATCGCTACCCGTCTGGAATACCAGTGGGTTAACAACATCGGTGACGGTGCTACCGTTGGTGTTCGTCCAGACAACGGCATGCTGAGCGTTGGTGTTTCTTACCGTTTCGGTCAGCAGGAAGATGCGCCAGTCGTAGCTCCAGCTCCGGCTCCAGCGCCAGAAGTACAGACCAAGCACTTCACTCTGAAGTCTGACGTTCTGTTCAACTTCAACAAAGCTACCCTGAAACCAGAAGGTCAGCAGGCACTGGATCAGCTGTACACCCAGCTGAGCAACCTGGATCCTAAAGACGGTTCTGTAGTGGTTCTGGGCTTCACCGACCGTATCGGTTCTGACGCTTACAACCAGGGTCTGTCTGAGAAACGTGCTCAGTCTGTAGTTGATTACCTGGTATCTAAAGGTATCCCAGCTAACAAGATCTCCCCACGTGGTATGGGCGAATCTAACCCAGTTACCGGTTCTACCTGTGACAACGTGAAACCACGCGCTGCACTGATCGACTGCCTGGCACCAGATCGTCGCGTAGAGATCGAAGTTAAAGGTATCAAAGACGTTGTAACTCAGCCTGCGGCATAAGTTATCGTCTTATAAAAAAACCCCGCCATGCGGGGTTTTTTATTATCTGAAGAAAAGTAAAAAGCTTATTTTTTACCTAACAGTGCCTGTAGATCGTTTTTCAACGTCGACATCTGGCTGGCATACTTCTCTTTGTGCTCGGCATCTTCAATCAGCTGCACCACCGTTTCCGACAGGGTTTTCCCGCGCCGTTGCGCAAGCCCGGCCAGACGCTGCCAGACCATGAACTCCAGGTCGATGGATTTCTTACGGGTGTGCTGATGCTCGGCATTGAAATGCCGTTTACGACGAGCTCGGATAGTTTGCTTCATCCGGTTTAACAAGGCCGGATTAATGTGTTTCTCGATCCAGCCGTTGACCTGTACCGGTTCGTTTTCGAGGGTCAGCAACATATCCACAGCTTCTTGTGCCGCGCTGGCTTCGATGTAGCAGGTGATCAGCTCCCCTTCACGGTGCTTTTTGACCAGGTACTTCCATTTCCAGCCGCTTTCGAGGTTTTCCAGTTGTTGATATTTCATTGCGATCTCAGTGTTACCGTGTAACTCTGTTCAGAATATCAGTTTTTTGGCAATCTGCTGAAAAGAAATCATATCCTGTGAAACGTCGCAGGCGATCCGCATGACGAAAACCCGAATCCTGATTGGGCAGAGTGCGCCGCTTACGGTATACTCCACGGTTTTACTTCTGACTAAAAAACATCAACTTTGACCATTACGAAACTTGCATGGCGTGACCTGGTTCCGGATACCGAGAGCTATCAGGAGCTGTTTGCACAGCCAGACCTCACAAAAGAACACAAATTCATACTTAGCGAGACACAACCGCGTTTGCATTACGCGCTGGAGCAGATGTCATCCCCATGGGCTACATCTCCTTTCATGCTGCTCAAAGCCCCGGAAGAAGCCGAGTATCTGACGCTTCTCGGTGATGCCATGCGCCAGTTGCAGCCAAAAACGAATGCCGTTTTTGGTGGTCAGTATCATATTGCCGGTCGCGACGTGACATTCGAACCTGCCACGCAGGCAGATGGATTGTTCGCTGCAAAAAGCGAGGTGATCACCGCCAACTGGGTGGAAGCAGAACAGTTGTTCGGCTGCCTTCGTCAGTTCAATGGCGATGTTTCACTGCAACCCGGGCTGGTACACCGCGCGAATGGCGGCGTATTGCTCATCTCCCTTCGCACACTGCTTGCGCAGCCGCTGCTGTGGATGCGCCTGAAAACGGTGGTGACGCAGCAACGTTTTGACTGGGTAGGCTTCGACGATTCACGTCCTCTGCCTGTTTCCATTCCGTCTATGCCGCTGTCGCTGACCGTCGTGCTGACGGGTGACCGTGAATCACTGGCTGACTTCCAGGAAATGGAGCCAGAACTCGCGGAGCAGGCGGTTTACAGCGAATTTGAAGACAATATTCAGATTGCAGATGCCGATGACATGGCGCAGTGGTGTCAGTGGGTTATGGCCGTGGCGGAACGTTTCGCGCTGCCCTCACCTGCCGAGGATGCGTGGCCGGGCTTAATCCGCGAGGCCGTACGCTACACCGGCGATCAGGAAACCCTGCCGCTCTGTCCGCTCTGGATCGGTAAACAACTGCGTGAAGTGGGCGCTATCAGCGGCAACGGTACGTTCAACGGTGAGCAACTGTGCCAGATGCTGGCCCAGCGTGAATGGCGCGAAGGCTATCTTGCTGACCGTATGCAGGATGAAATTCTGCTTGAACAGATTCTGGTGGAGACCGAAGGCGAACGTATCGGGCAAATCAATGCCTTGTCCGTCATCGAGTTCCCCGGGCACCCGCGCGCCTTTGGTGAGCCTTCCCGTATCAGCTGTGTCGTACACATTGGTGACGGCGAATTTACCGATATCGAACGCAAGGCCGAACTGGGCGGAAACATTCATGCTAAAGGCATGATGATCATGCAGGCATTCCTGATGTCTGAACTTCAGCTCGAGCAGCAGATCCCCTTCTCTGCCTCGTTGACCTTTGAGCAGTCCTACAGTGAAGTCGACGGCGACAGCGCCTCAATGGCAGAGCTGTGCGCCGTGATCAGCGCGCTTGCAGACGTGCCGATTAACCAGAATATTGCGATTACCGGGTCCGTGGATCAGTTTGGCCGTGCCCAACCGGTGGGCGGACTGAATGAGAAAATCGAAGGCTTCTTCGCAATCTGCCAGCAGCGCGGTTTAAACGGCAAACAGGGCGTGATTATTCCGGCACCTAACGCTCGCCATTTGAGCCTGAGCCAGGCGATTCTGGATGCGGTAGAGCAGGAACAATTCACCGTCTGGGCCATCGAAGGGGTTGAGGATGCACTACCCTTACTGACAAAACTGGTCTGGGACGGCGAAGGCCAGACAACCCTGATGCAGACCATTCAGGAACGTATAGCTCAGGCGACACAGCAGGATGCTCGTCATCGTTATCCGTGGCCGTTACGCTGGTTAAGTTGGTTTAGTGCGAACTGATCGGACTTGTTCAGCGTACACGTGTTAGCTATCCTGCGTCCTTCACTAAAATAAGGCTTACTGAGAACATGGTAGATAAACGCGAATCCTATACTAAAGAAGACCTTCTTGCCTCTGGTCGCGGTGAACTGTTTGGCGCGAAAGGCCCGCAGTTACCAGCCCCAAATATGCTGATGATGGACCGTGTCGTGAAAATGACCGAAACCGGCGGCAACTTTGATAAGGGTTACGTAGAAGCAGAACTCGATATCAACCCGGACCTGTGGTTCTTCGGTTGCCACTTTATTGGCGATCCGGTAATGCCTGGCTGCCTGGGCCTTGATGCCATGTGGCAGCTGGTTGGCTTCTATCTGGGCTGGCTTGGCGGTGAAGGCAAAGGCCGTGCGCTGGGCGTAGGCGAAGTGAAATTCACCGGTCAGGTTCTGCCTACCGCGAAGAAAGTCACCTACCGTATCCATTTCAAACGCATCGTTAACCGCCGTCTGATTATGGGCCTGGCGGACGGTGAAGTGCTGGTTGATGGTCGTCTGATCTATACCGCGAACGACCTGAAAGTGGGTCTGTTCCAGGATACCTCCGCTTTCTGATAACGGCTTTTAGCCCCTTCCAGAAAGGCGAAACCTCCGCATTGCGGAGGTTTCTTTTTAAAGAGACGGTATCAAGCAAGTACTGCCCTGTCTCCGATGGCTTCTCGCCAGCCCCCTAGCCATTGGGACCTTTGATTCAGGGCCTGATAGGGACACATTTCTTTAGAACGTCCGGCGATGCCAGCCTGATAACCACGTTGATGAGCCCTTTCCAGGCGATCTCGTTTCTGTCTCTTCATGCCTCGTTTCCCTCATTCTTTTGTCTGGTGGAAAGAAAACAGTGGTTGCAATATGTGCAAGCACAGTTAACGAATACCCCGAATCTGCGTCAGCGTCAACGTTCAAAATTCATACGGGTGTCATATTTGTGAGCTACATGGAAGATCGTTTGTACAAAAAGTGTGATGCGGGACAAGTAACAACCTGAACGTAAAACGAAAAAAAAGCCGCAATCAGCAAGAAGCTGAGTGCGGCTTTCGTCGATGAATTTTACTTATGGCAGGCGGGAAATCTCTCTTGCTATAGTAGCCGACTCCTGTGCCCATCCCTGCGCAAGTACTTTCACCATTTCGTCATAGCCATCTTTCTGCTGCTTGAGTTCAAGATGGAAAGGACGCTTAATCAGCTGACCCTGGTGATTCAGCAGCCACTCCCCGCTGATAACAACGGCACCATCATAGCGGCCATGGAATCCCGTCACGTTAACATTCAGAGTGTCCTGATCGCTTCCCAGAGGCTGCGAGGCAACGACCCAACCGGGGAGCTGGCTGCTCAGATTCGCCACCAGCGTATTGCGTAGCTGCTGATCCAGCGGGCTGGCCCACAGGTTATTGTTGGCGATTACATACTGCACATCGCTGGTCTGGTAGACCACCCCGTTGCCCGCCAGGTAATCTGGCACGGCAACCTGCTCAACCCACAGCAGACGGCTGCCCTGCGAGGCGCTGCTCTGCGCCCCCGACTGCGCGCTTAACGGCAGCTGGTAGTAGCTTTTGTTATCGCTTCCAGAGCTACAGGCCGTTAATACCAGTGCGCCTGCGATGATTAGCCATTTTTTCATTGTTTCGCCCTCTTAGGCTCAGGATCCTTTTTATCTTTCGCTTCAAACACCAGCGCGTTGCTCTTTTCATTGAGCGTTTTCAGAACGGGCTGTAGCTCGCGTAAAACCTGATCAAGACGTTGCATATCCGCCACCATCTTGTTGTAGGCCGCTGAGCCCGGCTGGAAGCCCTGCATACTGCGATTCAGTTCACGCAACGTTTTCTGCATATCCTGCGGCAGCTGCTGCATGGACTGGTTGGCCGTGATCTTGTTGATATTATCCAGGGTGGTTTGCAGACGTTGCATCGTCGCCTGGCTCTGATGCAGTGATCCCGTCGCAGCCTCAAGCATTGGATTCAGCGGCAGATTGTTGATCTTATCCAGCGTTTCCATCAGACGCTGTTGGATCTGCGCCAGGCCACTGCTAACCGTAGGAATGATTTTGTAGCCGCCAAATTCACGGACTCCCGTCATAGGTGGCGCTTTTGGATAGAAGTCCATATCGACATACAACGCCCCTGTCACCAGGTTGCCGGTTTTCAGCGAGCCACGCAGACCGCGATTCATCAGGTCGCTGATATGCTCCCCAATATCCTGATCCTCACCAATCTGGTTAATTAAACGCTCAGGCTCAATGCGTATCAGCACCGGAATACGATAATCATCATCAAGCATTTGCTTGAGTCCCGGAACAAAGTAAGGCACTTGCCCCACTGTACCCAGACGGATACCGCGGAACTCAACTGGCGCCCCTGGCTGCAAGCCGCGTACAGAGTCCTTAAAGAACATCAGATAATCGATGTGATCGGTATAGAGCGCATCCTGAATGCTTTTTTGATCGTCAAACAGTCTGAACGCGGTTTTTTCCGCCACCGGTTGTCCCAGATCTATACCTTCCGGCACGTCAAAACTGACGCCCCCACCAAACAGCGTGGTGAGTGAACCCATCTCAACGCGCATCCCCGCAGAGGTGAGATCCACAGCGATCCCACTGTCTTTCCAGAAACGAACGTTACTGGTCACCAGTCGGTCATTAGGCGCATTGATAAATAGCTGATAGCTGATGGTCCGTTTTTGCGGATCGAAGGTGCTCGTTTCAACCGAACCGACACGATACCCACGGAACAGCACCGGATCGCCCGGCGAGAGCTGGCCCGCTTTTTTGCTGTCCAGAAGGACGCGGATCCCTTTTGCATCCGGTGGCGCAAGCGGCGGTGAATCCAGCAACTGATAGTTTGCTGGCTGGGCGCCTTTATTGCCGGGCTGGAGTTCAATGTAAGCCCCTGACAATAGCGTCCCTAAGCCGCTGATCCCTTCTCTTCCGACCTGCGGTTTCACCACCCAAAAAACGGAATCTTCATGGAGCAGTTTTTCCATGCCAGCATTCAGGCGGGCCTTAATTTCAACATGGGTTAAATCATCCGTCAGGGTCGCGCTTTCCACGACACCCACATCCACGCTGCGGCTCTTGATGGTGGTTTTTCCGCCCTCAATTCCCTCTGCATTGGTGGTAATTAGCGTGACTTCCGGTCCCTGATGGCTGTAATGATAAAACAGGATCCATGCACCGATCAGCGCGGTCACGATGGGGAAAATCCACACCGGCGACCAGTTTCTGACCTTCTGCACTTTAGCCTCTCCACTCTTATTTTCCATGCTCTTACTCTTCCTCATGGCTTGAATCGGGCTCACGATCCCACGATAAACGAGGGTCGAAGGTCATGGCCGCAAACATGGTCATAATGACGACCAAAGCAAACATCAGCGCTCCCATAGCGGGATAAATACTCATCAGCCCACCCATACGCACCAGCGCTGAGAGAACCGCAATCACGAACACGTCAATCATCGACCAACGGCCAACAAATTCCACGACCTCATAAATCAGATGCATGCGCTCACTGTCACGCTTACCGTGCCCTTTTGCATCCCAGCAAAGCCAGGCAATGGCAATCATCTTTAAGGTCGGAACCATAATGCTGGCGAGAAATATGACGCCTGCAACAGGGTATGACCCTTCGCTCCACAGCAAAATCACCCCGGCAAGGATGGTCGAGGGCATTCTGTCGCCGAGCAGATCGGTGATCATGATCGGCAAAATATTGGCGGGCAGATAAAGCATGACAGAGGTCACCAGCAGCGCCATGGTCCATTGCAGGCTATTTTTGCGTCGGACGTGACCTTTTGTTTCACAGCGGGGACACACCTCGACATCCGCGGGCAGCACGGCGGTGCAGCAGGAGCAGGAGCGCAGCCCCTGACGGATACCCGGTACGCCCACCTTTACCGTCTGCGAGAGCGTCGGTGCCGGGGCAATATCGTCCCAGGTCCAGCGTCGGTCCACGCACTGGAAAGCGCGCAGTTGCAGCACGCAATACAGACACCACGGAATAAAGCTACTGCCAATCCCCACATCGCCGTAGGCCATCAGCTTCACGAAGCTGACCAGGATACCCGCCAGAAAAATTTCCGCCATCCCCCAGCTTTTCAGCTGGAACAGGATCCGCGCGAGTTTGATTTTAAGGGCGGTGGGCATCCTGACGCGATTGACCAATAGCAGAATGACGACCAGGCAAAAAGCCGGGACTATCTGCACGAACAGAAGAAAGAAGGTGCCAAGGCTGGCGTAATCTTCCGAGAACATCACGCCTGGAATTTCAAGTAACTCCACCTGGCTTACCATCCCACCCACTTTCATAGAGATGAAAGGGAAGAGATTGGAGAGCAGTAACATGAACAGGGCTGCCAGCGCGTAAGCCGTAGGACGCTGCCTTGGCGCGTCCCACTCGGTCGTCAGCGTAGCTCCGCAGCGCGGGCAGGCAGCCTTATGTCCGTGACCAAGCTCTGGCAACGCCACGAGCATATCGCATTGCGAGCATAAAATATGCCGATCGGCATGGTGCTGGTCACACATAGATTATCCCTGTTTATGCGCCGTTTTTCAGAGACTCAAGGTACTCCCAGCGCTCAAATGCCTCTTCCAGCGCCTGCTCGGCCTGGGAGAGTTCAGCCAATACTTTCTGAGTATAGTCGTGAGGCTGCGTAAAGAATGACGCATCAGCGACCTGAATTTGCAGTGCTTCCAGTGCCGCTTCCAGCTCTTCCAGACGCTGCGGCAGCCCTTCCAGCTCGCGCTGCAAGTTATAGCTCATTTTAGCAGGAGACTTTTTGACAGTTTCTGCTTTCACAACAACAGGTTCAGCGACATTTTTGGTCTTCGCCTGTTTTTGCGCCAGCGACTGCGATTGCTGTCCACGCGCGTCATGATAGCCGCCCACATATTGACCGATGCGTCCTTCGCCTTCGAAGATCCAGCACTCGGTCACGGTATTATCGACAAATTGACGATCGTGGCTGACCAGCATCACGGTTCCCTGATAGCCATCAATCAACTCTTCCAGCAGTTCCAGCGTTTCGACATCCAGATCGTTCGTCGGTTCATCGAGAATCAGTAAGTTACTGGGTTTCAGGAACAGGCGCGCCAGTAAAAGACGGTTACGCTCACCGCCGGACAGCGCGCGCACAGGCGTCAGGGCGCGTTTTGGGTGGAACAGGAAGTCCTGAAGGTAGCCCAGCACGTGACGCGGCTTGCCGTTAACCATTACCTCCTGTTTGCCCTCAGCGAGGTTGTCCATCACCGTACGGTCCGGATCCAGCTCTGCGCGATGCTGGTCAAAGTACGCTACTTCCAGCTTGGTACCACAGTGAATACGACCGCTGTCGGCCTGCAACTGGCCCAGCATCAGTTTCAACAGCGTGGTTTTGCCGCAGCCGTTTGGACCAATAAGCGCAATTTTGTCGCCGCGCTGAACCTGTGCGGAGAAATCGTTCACCAGCACTTTGCCGTCAACCGAATAACTCACGTTCTCCATTTCGAAGACAATCTTGCCCGAGCGGGACGCCTCTTCCACCTGCATTTTGGCGCTACCCATGACTTCACGGCGTTCGCTACGTTCGCGGCGCATCGCCTTCAGGGCGCGAACGCGGCCTTCATTACGGGTACGACGCGCCTTGATGCCCTGACGGATCCATACCTCTTCCTGCGCCAGCTTGCGGTCGAACTCGGCGTTTTGCAGCTCTTCCACGCGCAGGTTCTCTTCTTTCTCCAGCAGATAGGTATCGTAATCGCCCGGATAGGTCACCAGCTTGCCGCGGTCGAGGTCGACAATGCGCGTGGCCATGTTGCGGATGAACGAACGGTCGTGGGAGATGAAGATAATGGTGCCATTGAAAGTTTTCAGGAACCCTTCCAGCCAGTCAATCGCTTCGATATCCAGGTGGTTCGTTGGTTCGTCCAGCAGCAGTACCCTGGGCCCGCTCACCAGGGCACGGCCCAGCGCGGCTTTACGCAGCCAGCCGCCGGAGAGCGCCGACAGCTCCATATCCGCTTCCAGGCCAAGCTGAGCCAGCACTTCGTTAATGCGGTTTTCCAGCTGCCACAGGCCGTGGTGATCGAGCATCTCCTGCACTTTTGCCAGTTCGTTGAGATTTTTGTCGCTCGGGTCGGTCATGACCAGATGCGAAATCTCGTGGTAGCGCTTGAGGTATTCCGCCTGCTCTGAAATCCCTTCGGCCACAAAATCGTACACGCTGCCGGTAACGTTACGCGGCGGATCCTGTTGCAGACGAGAGACGACCAGATCCTGCTCGTAAACAATACGGCCGTCGTCCAGCCCCTGCTCACGGTTGAGGATTTTCATCAGCGTCGATTTACCTGCGCCGTTACGGCCGACCAGACAGACGCGCTCGTTATCTTCGATATGCAGCTCTGCATTATCGAGAAGCGGTGAGTCGCTGAAAGAGAGCCACGCGCCGTGCATACTAATTAAAGACATTTATTTTTCCTTTCAGACCGCGGAGATCAGCCAGCAGTTGTGGATTTGACGGTTACGGGCAAAGTCCTGAGACAGCGTTTTTTGGCTGATTTCTTGTGCTTTCAGTCCCAGTTCGGCCAGGCCGTCGTGATCCATGCGGAATCCGCGCTTGTTATTCGAGAACATAATGGTGCCGCCTTTACGCAGCAGACGCTTCAGGTCGGTCATCAGGCGCAGGTGATCGCGTTGAACGTCAAAGCTATCCTCCATACGCTTGGAGTTAGAGAAGGTCGGCGGATCGATAAAGATCAGGTCAAACTGCTCGTCGGTATCGCGCAGCCAGCCCAGCACGTCGGCCTGTAACAGGCGATGCTGACGACCGGTTAAGCCGTTAAGACGCAGGTTGCGCTCTGCCCACTCCAGATAAGTACGGGACATATCGACCGTGGTGGTGCTACGCGCCCCGCCAAGCCCTGCATGAACGCTGGCGCTGCCGGTATAGGAGAACAGGTTCAGGAAGTCTTTGCCCTTACTCATCTGTCCCAGCATGCGGCGGGCGATGCGGTGATCGAGGAACAGACCGGTATCAAGGTAATCGGTCAGGTTAACCCACAGGCGCGCGTTATATTCGCCCACTTCGATGAAGTCGCCCTTCTCGCCCATCTTCTGATACTGGTTTTTGCCTTTCTGACGCTCACGGGTTTTCAGCACCAGCTTGTTTGGCGAAATGCCGAGTACGGCGATGGTGGCCGCAATCACATCCAGCATACGCTGACGCGCTTTTTGCGCATCAATGGTTTTCGGCGGGGCGTATTCCTGAACCACCACCCAGTCTGCATAGCGGTCAACCGCCACGTTGTATTCCGGCAGGTCAGCGTCGTAAAGGCGATAACATTCGATGCCTTCCTGCTTCGCCCACTTCTCAAATTTCTTCAGGTTTTTGCGCAGACGGTTGGCATAATCTTCCGCCACGCCAGACGGTTTGCTGTCCGCTGCTATCTCTGCCAGATGGTAGTTTTTCTGCACGCAGTCCAGCGGGCCGTTTTTCGCCTTGAACTGGCGATCGGCACGTAATTGCAGGCAGCTCAGCAGCTCCGGCGAGGCGCTAAACAGGGAGAGGTTCCAGCCGCCGAAATGCGCTTTCATGTTGCGGCCCAGCAGGCTGTGTAGCGCAATCAGCGCTGGCTCGCTGCCAAGACGCTCACCATACGGCGGGTTGCTGATCACCGTACCGTACGGGCCTTTTGGCAGCGGATTGGTCAGGTTCGCCACATCTTTGACGTCGAAGGTCACCAGCTCACCGATACCGGCACGACGGGCGTTGCTGCGCGCGCGTTCAATCACCCGTGGGTCGTTGTCCGAACCGTAAAAGTGAGAGGTGTACTCCGCCAGCCCTTTACGGGCACGGGTCTGCGCGTCGTCTTTGACCTCTTTCCAGAGGGCTTCATCGTGCTGCGCCCAGCCTTTGAAGCCCCACTGTCCACGATGCAGCCCTGGCGCGCGGTCGGTGGCCAACATCGCGGCTTCAATCAGCAGCGTACCGGAACCGCACATTGGATCGAGCAGCGGCGTACCCGGCTGCCAGCCGGAGCGCATCACGATAGCGGCGGCCAGTGTCTCTTTGATTGGGGCCATGCCGGTGCGATCGCGATAGCCGCGCAGATGCAGGCCTGCGCCGCTCAGATCCAGGGAAATACTGGCAGTATCGCCGTTCAGCCAGACGTTGATACGCAGATCCGGGTTTTCACGATCAACGTTCGGACGTTCTCTATTACGACGCGTGAAGCAGTCCACAATGGCGTCTTTGACGCGCAGGGCACCGTACTGGCTGTTGCGGATCTCATCGTTGACGCCGTTGAAATGCACCGCAAAGGTGGCGTCCGGGGTGAAGATCTCTGTCCAGTCGATCATCTGTACACCGGTGTAGAGATCAAGATCGCTGTAGACCTTGCACTCTTTCATCGGCAGCATGATGCGCGACGCCAGACGGCTCCACATCAGGCTCTGGTAAATAAGCCGCGTGTCGCCCTCAAAATGGACACCACCCTGAACCACCTGGCACTCTTTCGCGCCCAGGGTTTCCAGTTCAGTTTTTAACAGCTCTTCCAGCCCACGGGCCGTACTGGCAAACAGAGAATTCATATCGTCACTTTTACTCATAGAAAATTGTCGCGCATTATAGCTAATATGGCGTGTATGTCATAAAGTTGAAGGCTTATTTTATTTAGCGGGAGTGTGCAGTGGCGACGTTATCCAGGCTTTTTATTCATCCGGTGAAATCCATGCGCGGTATCGGCGTGACGCACGCGCTGGCCGATATGAGCGGATTCGCCTTCGATCGTATTTTTATGATCACCGAGCCTGACGGTACGTTCATCACCGCACGTCAGTTCCCGCAGATGGTTCGCTTTACGCCTTCCCCGCTTCATGACGGATTGCATTTGACCGCGCCAGACGGTTCAAGCGTCGTGATCCGCTTTGCTGATTTTGCGCCGGTTGATGCGCCAACGGAAGTGTGGGGCAATCATTTTACCGCGCGTATCGCGCCGGATAACATTAACCAGTGGCTGAGCGGCTTTTTCTCACGTGACGTTCAGCTGCGCTGGGTTGGGCCTGCGCTGACTCGTCGCGTGAAACGCCACGACGCGGTTCCCCTCTCCTTTGCGGATGGTTTTCCCTTCCTGCTGACCAGCGAGGCCTCGCTGCGTGATTTACAAACCCGTTGCAAAGCCAGCGTGCAGATGGAGCAGTTTCGCCCGAATCTGGTGGTGACCGGAGCGGATGCCTGGGATGAAGATACGTGGAAAGTGATCCGCATCGGCAGCGTTATCTTTGATGTCGTGAAGCCGTGCAGCCGCTGTATTTTTACCACCGTAAGCCCGGAGAAAGGCCAGAAACACCCTTCCGGCGAACCGCTGAAAACCTTGCAGTCATTTCGTACCGCGCAGGATAACGGTGATGTCGACTTCGGCCAGAACCTGATCCCCCGCTCCAGCGGCGTAATCCGCGTGGGCGACGAGGTCGAAATTCTTACCCGCGGGCCTGCAAGAGTGTACGGCGCAGGCCAGGAAGAAGAAATGGTTGACGTTGTCACCAACGTCGCTTCCGCGGTGGATATTCACTGGGAAGGCAAAGTTATTCGTGGTAACAATCAGCAGGTGCTACTGGAACAGCTGGAGCAGGCGGGTATCCGCGTACCTTATTCCTGTCGCGCGGGGATTTGCGGATGCTGTCGCATTAAACTGGTCGATGGTGAAGTGAGTGCCCTGAAGAAATCTGCGATTGGCAGTGACGGCACGATCCTGTGCTGTAGCTGTGTACCGAAAACATCCGTACAGCTGGAAGCTTAAACCGCCTGTTCGAGGCTGAAGGAATCGACGCGCAGCTGAGGCTTCAGCCTGTCATTCATCACTTTGATGGCATCACCTAACTGCATGACTCGCCCGGCAATGGTCACGCCGGGTTGGGCCAGCAAACAGAGCGCAGCGTTTTCACCGGGTTCAACCACCAGCAAATTCACCTCTTCTTCGGTATCGCTCAGATTGACGCTGGCCGCATCGCCGATAGCCGGGGTCCAGCTCATACCGTGCGCGAGGAAATGCCAGCTTTTCGGCATTTGTGGTTTCAGGAAACGGATCGCCACCAGCGCATTTAGTACCAGTTCAGCGCGCTGTTCTTTGGAGAGATTGAAGTCGCGGCATTTTTCTTCAAAAGAGAAATAGAGTGCAGCGTCGTCAACGCAAAAGCCTGAGGGAGCAAACGCGTCTGGCGTTAACATTCGGCGCGCAAAACGAGAGCGAAACAACATGCCATTGGCTAAGTCAAGCATCATACGGTCATGCTCGTCACAAAAATACCAGCGCCAGTTATCGTCAGGTTTAATTAGCATGTTTCTCTCCCGTCCCCAAAACGTCCTGTACTAAAAATGTCCTGTTTGCCGCTTCGCTTATAACACTAGTAATAAAAGACTATAATGTCTAAATAAGCAACAATGACGGAATATAAAACAACCAGGGCTGGAAATAAAGCCCTGGTTGTCTGATTAAGAGAAAAGATTAGATATGCGTGACAATTTCTTTAATCAATGGCGGCCCTTTAAAAATAAAGCCGGAATAAATTTGCACCAGTGAAGCCCCTGCCGCCATCTTCTCACGTGCAGCGATGACGGAGTCAATGCCACCCACGCCAATAATCGGCAGCTGGCCTTTTAATTCCGCGGAGAGTGCGCGAATAATTTCGGTGCTTTTTAATTGTACCGGACGGCCACTTAATCCACCCGCTTCGTCACAGTTTTTCATTCCCTGGACGAGGGAGCGATCGAGCGTTGTATTGGTCGCAATCACACCATCAATATTATGGCGAACTAAACTGTCGGCAACCTGGATCAATTCCTCTGCCGAAAGATCCGGGGCGATCTTAACCGCGACCGGAACATATTTATGGTGGATCGCCTGTAGTGCCGTTTGTTTATTTTTAATGGCGCCAAGAAGATCGTCGAGCGCTTCGCCATATTGTAATGAACGCAGCCCTGGGGTGTTAGGCGAGGATATATTCACCGCGATATAACCGGCATAGGCATAGACTTTTTCCATACAAATCAGATAGTCATCTTTACCCTGCTCGACTGGCGTGTCTTTATTTTTGCCAATATTAATACCCAGCACACCATCAAAATGGGCTTTCTTAACGTTCTCAACCAGATGATCGACGCCAAGGTTATTAAAGCCCATGCGGTTGATCAGCCCCTCGGCTTCAACCAGGCGGAACAGACGTGGCTTGTCATTTCCCGGCTGCGGACGCGGCGTCACCGTCCCGATTTCGATCGAGCCAAAGCCCATCGCGCCGAGTGCATCAATGCATTCGCCATTTTTGTCCAGACCGGCCGCAAGGCCCAGTGGATTTTTGAACGTCAGGCCCATGCATTGGACAGGTTTTTCCGGCACGTTTTGACGCACCAGCGCGGCCAGAGGCGTTCCTGTAATACGACGTAACTGCTGAAATGTAAATTCATGAGCGCGCTCAGGATCGAGCTGGAAAAGGGCTTTACGAACGAAGGGGTAGTACATGAACTCTCCTGGATTCCCGGTGTGCAAACCGGGAGGGGATTATGTGCGATCCCGCCCGGAAAGGGAATTGACCTGTGGCAAAAAAGCCATGTAAAACGCAATCGTTTACTTATCGGTTCGCTTCTTATGCTTTTTTCTGCATTCATCCTGAGGATAAATCATTTAGTGGAATAACCACGCAATGTCACACTCCTGAAAATTGTTATGAATGTTAGATAAAAGCAAACAATTAGTTATAAGGAGCAACCATGCGCGTCATTACCCTAGCCGGAAGCCCCCGCTTCCCCTCTCGATCCAGCGCACTGCTGGAATACGCTCGCGAAAAGCTTAATGCTCTGGATGTCGAAGTGTGTCACTGGAATTTGCACAATTTCGCGCCTGAAGATCTGCTCTACGCCCGTTTCGACAGCCCGGCGCTGAAAACCCTGATCGAACAACTTAAGCGTGCTGACGGGTTGGTCGTCGCGACACCAATTTATAAAGCCTCTTTTTCCGGCGCACTGAAAACGCTGCTCGATCTGCTGCCCGAACGCGCGCTGGACGGTAAGGTCGTCCTGCCGCTGGCCACAGGCGGTACGGTAGCCCATTTACTGGCGGTGGATTATGCCCTCAAGCCGGTTCTGAACGCGCTGAAAGCGCAGGAGATCCTGCATGGCGTCTTCGCTGACGACTCACAGGTAATCGACTACCAGCATAAACCGCATTTCACGCCGAATCTGCAAACCCGCCTCGACAGCGCGCTTGAAACATTCTGGCACGCCCTTAATCGTCGGGATCGCCACGCGGCGGCATTTCATCAATCACAAGGAGTGGCGCATGTTTAAAACAGTTACCCGTATCGGGCTGGCAGGTCTGCTGGCAGTGGCATCGCTGGCTCAGGCGGCGGAGAAAACGCCGGAGAGCCTGCGTATCGGTTATCAGAAAGGCAGCGTCAGCATGGTGCTGGCGAAAAGCCATGCGTTGCTGGAGAAACGTTTCCCGCAGACCAAATTCTCATGGGTCGAGTTCCCTGCCGGACCGCAGATGCTGGAGGCGCTGAACGTCGGGAGTATTGATTTAGGCAGCACCGGCGATATCCCGCCGATCTTTGCCCAGGCGGCCGGGGCGGATCTGGTTTACGTTGGCGTTGAACCCGCCAAGCCGAAGGCAGAGGTTATTTTGGTGCCGGAAAACAGCGAGATCAAAAGCGTCGCCGATCTCAAAGGCCATAAGGTTGCTTTCCAGAAAGGTTCCAGCTCGCACAACCTGCTGCTGCGCGCGTTGCAGGAGGCCGGCCTTAAATTCACCGATATCCAGCCCGTTTACCTGACGCCTGCCGATGCGCGCGCGGCGTTTCAGCAAAAAAATGTTGATGCCTGGGCTATCTGGGATCCGTACTACTCCGCCGCACTGTTGCAGGGCGGTGTGCGGGTGCTGAAAGACGGCACCACCCTGAAACAAACCGGTTCGTTCTACCTGGCGGCACGTCCTTACGCTGAAAAAAATGGCGCATTTATTCAGCAGGTGCTGGATACCTTCTCTCAGGCCGATGCGCTGACCCAAAGCCAGCGTCAGCAGAGCATCACGCTACTGGCAAAAACCATGGGCCTGCCTGAACCGGTGATCGCCACCTATCTTGACCACCGTCCTCCCACCACCATAGCGCCGGTTGACGCCCACGTTGCCGCCCTCCAGCAGCAAACGGCAGACCTCTTTTATCAAAACCGCCTGGTTCCAAAGCAGGTGAATATTCGCGAACGCATCTGGCAACCCGCTGGCATTGAAGGAAAAAAATCATGAGTCTGAATCTTTTCTGGTTTTTACCCACCCACGGTGATGGACACTATCTTGGCACAGAAGAAGGCGCCCGCCCGGTCGATCACGGCTATCTACAGCAGATCGCCCAGGCGGCAGACCGCATCGGTTTTACCGGGGTGCTGATCCCGACGGGCCGTTCATGTGAGGACGCGTGGCTGGTTGCCGCGTCGATGATCCCCGTCACCCAGCGCCTGAAATTCCTGGTAGCCTTGCGCCCAAGCGTGGTGTCGCCCACCGTCGCGGCACGCCAGGCGGCAACGCTGGACAGGCTCTCCAACGGCCGCGCGCTGTTCAATCTGGTGACGGGCAGCGATCCGCAGGAGCTGGCGGGCGATGGCGTTTTTCTCGATCATACCGAGCGCTATGAAGCCTCCGCAGAGTTCACCCGCGTCTGGCGACGTCTGCTGGAAGGGGAAACCGTCACCTTCGAAGGAAAACATATCCACGTTCGCGATGCGCAACTCTACTTCCCGCCGGTACAGCAGCCGCGCCCTCCCCTTTATTTCGGCGGATCGTCGGACGTGGCGCAGGAGCTGGCGGCTGAGCAGGTCGATCTCTATCTGACCTGGGGCGAGCCACCGGAGCTGGTTAAAGAGAAAGTTGCTCAGGTACGCGCCAAAGCCGCAGAACATGGCCGTACGGTGCGCTTCGGCATTCGCCTGCACGTGATCGTACGCGAAACCAACGACGAGGCCTGGCAAGCCGCCGACCGTCTGATCGCTCATCTGGACGACGACACTATCGCCAAAGCACAGGCGGCGTTTGCCAAAACCGACTCCGTGGGCCAACACCGAATGGCCTCCCTGCACAACGGCAAGCGTGAAAATCTTGAGATCAGCCCGAACCTGTGGGCCGGGGTGGGTCTGGTGCGCGGCGGCGCCGGTACGGCGCTGGTCGGCGATGGTCCAACCGTAGCGGCACGCATTAATGAATACGCGGCGCTGGGGATCGACAGCTTTATCCTGTCTGGCTACCCGCATCTGGAGGAGGCCTACAAGGTGGGTGAACTGCTCTTCCCGCACCTGGATGTCGCTATCCCGGAGATTCCGCAGCCACGTCAGCTTCAGTTGCAGGGCGAAGCCGTGGCGAATGCGTTTATCCCGAGAAAAGTCGCGCAAAGTTAAGGAGCCACCATGTCTTCAACCGCACAAAAATGGCTGCTGCGCGCCGCACCGTGGTTTCTGCCCGTCGGAATTGTCCTCGTCTGGCAACTGGCGTCTTCAACTGGCTGGCTGTCGAGCCGTATTTTGCCCTCTCCGGAGGGCGTTGTGGAAGCGTTCTGGTCGCTAAGCGCCAGCGGTGAGCTGTGGCAACATCTTGCCATCAGCTCCTGGCGCGCGGTAATCGGCTTTTCGATTGGCGGGAGCATCGGCCTGACGCTGGGGCTGATCAGCGGCCTGTCCCGCTGGGGTGAGCGGCTGCTGGATACCTCCGTTCAAATGCTGCGTAACGTGCCGCATCTGGCGCTTATTCCGCTGGTTATCCTGTGGTTTGGCATTGATGAGAGCGCCAAAATTTTCCTCGTGGCGCTGGGAACATTATTCCCGATTTATATCAATACCTGGCATGGGATCCGCAATATCGATCGCGGTCTGGTTGAGATGGCCCGCAGCTATGGCCTGTCAGGTTTTGCCCTGTTTACCCATGTGATCCTGCCGGGCGCCCTGCCCTCCATTATGGTTGGGGTGCGTTTTGCGCTCGGCCTGATGTGGCTAACCCTGATTGTGGCGGAAACCATTTCGGCCAACTCCGGCATTGGTTATCTGGCGATGAACGCCCGCGAGTTCCTGCAAACGGACGTGGTGGTGGTTGCCATTATCCTTTATGCCCTGCTCGGCAAACTTGCGGACGTCAGCGCCCAGTGGCTGGAACGTAGCTGGCTGCGCTGGAACCCGGCCTACACCGCTCAGGAGGCGAAAGCATGAATACTGCACGACTGAACCAGGGAACACCGTTACTGCTGAACGGCGTGACCAAACGCTACGGCGACAACACCATTCTGAATGCACTGGATCTGCATATTCCTGCCGGACAGTTTGTGGCCGTTGTTGGCCGCAGCGGTGGCGGCAAGAGTACCCTGCTGCGTCTTTTAGCCGGGCTGGAGGCGCCAAACAGTGGTGACATTCTGGCAGGCACCACGCCGCTGTCCACGATTCAGGATGATACGCGCATGATGTTTCAGGACGCGCGTCTGCTGCCGTGGAAAACGGTGATGGATAACGTCGGGCTGGGCCTGAAGGGCAGCTGGCGGGAGGACGCCCGGCAGGCACTCGCCGCCGTCGGGCTGGAGAATCGTGCGGGAGAGTGGCCTGCGGCCCTGTCGGGTGGACAAAAGCAGCGCGTGGCCCTGGCACGCGCGCTGATTCATCGTCCCGGTCTGCTGCTGCTGGATGAACCGCTCGGCGCGCTTGATGCCCTGACGCGGATCGAGATGCAGGATCTGATTGAAACCCTCTGGCAGACGCACGGCTTTACGGTGCTGCTGGTGACGCATGACGTAAGCGAAGCTGTGGCAATGGCAGACAGGGTGCTGTTAATAGAAGAGGGTAAAATTGGTCTGGATCTGACGGTGGATATTCCACGTCCTCGCCGGGTGGGATCGGCCAGACTGGCGGAGCTGGAGGCGGAAGTGCTGGATAGAGTGATGAAACGTGGAGAAGCGGAGATTCAGCGGATAAAGGCTAATGCCTGATGCCCTCACCCCGGCCCTCTTCAACAGGGAGCACGGCGCAAGGGCAAATCGTAGGCCCGGTAAGCGAAGCGCCACCGGGCTTTTTTACATCAGGCCAGCGCCTTTGTAATCTTCTCGTACAGATCGCCAGACAAATTTTCCAGCCCTTTCAGCTGCTCAAGTGCGGCACGCATTTTCGCCTGACGCTGCGCATCGTAGCGTTTCAGGCGGATCAGCGGCTCAATCAGACGAGACGCCACCTGCGGGTTACGGCTGTTCAGCTCGGTCAGCATTTCAACCATGAACTGATATCCGCTGCCGTCTTCGGCGTGGAACGCGGCCGGGTTGCTGCTGGCAAACGCGCCAATCAGCGAGCGGACGCGGTTCGGGTTGCTCATGGTGAACGAACGGTGCTTCAGCAGGCTGCGTACGTTGCTGAGCGCATCGGCTGCCGGGCTGGTGGCCTGAAGAATGAACCACTTGTCCATTACCAGACCATCCTGATGCCACCTGTCGTCGTACTCCTGCATCAGCGCATCGCGGCACGGCAGCTCGGCGGCAACGCTTGCGGCCAGCGCAGCCAGCGCATCCGTCATGTTATCGGCCTCATGGTACTGCTTGCTGACCAGCGTGTTCGCCAGCTCTGCCTCACCAAACGCCAGATAGCGCAGGCAGGTATTGCGCAGGGAACGTTTACCGATATCCGCATGTTCCACCCGATACGCGTCCAGCTTGTTGGCGTTGTAAATTGCGAGGAATTCATCTGCCAGTTCGGTCGCCAGCGTGCGGGCCAGCGCTTCACGCACGGCGACGATCGCAATGGGGTCGATGATGTCAAACAGCTCGGCGATTTCAGTCGCAGACGGCAGCGTCAAAATTTCAGCCGCCAGCGCCGGGTCAATATTCTCATCCAGCAGGATGGCACGGAACGCGTCTGCCACATGAACCGGCAGCGTCAGCGGCTGGCCCTGCTGGTAACGGTTGACGTTCAGCTTGATGTAGGTCGCCAGCAGGCTTTGTGCCGCATCCCAGCGCGAGAAATCGTTGCGCGCGTGACGCATCAGGAACGTCAGCTGCTGATCGCTCCACTTGTATTCGAGTTTCACCGGCGCGGAGAACTCGCACAGCAGGGCAGGAACAGGCTGGAAATAGACGTTATCGAAAATAAAGGTCTGCTCTGCCTGGGTCACGTTCAGCACGTTATGCACCAGGTGACCGCCCTTCTGTAACGGGATCACGTTGCCTTCGTTGTCGTACAGCTCAACGCTGAACGGAATGTGCAGCGGATGTTTCTCTTCCTGCTCCGCCGTTGGCGGTGTGCGCTGGCTGATGGTCAGCGTGTACTGCTCAGTTTCCGGGTTGTAGTCGTCTTTGACCGTCACAATCGGCGTACCGGCCTGGCTGTACCAGCGGCGGAAATGAGACAGATCCACGTTAGAGGCATCTTCCATCGCCTGGACGAAATCGTCGCAGGTGGCCGCACTGCCGTCATGACGCTCGAAGTAAAGCTGCATCCCTTTCTGGAAATTCGCTTCGCCCAGCAGGGTGTGGATCATGCGGATAATTTCAGCGCCTTTTTCGTACACCGTCAGGGTGTAGAAGTTATTCATCTCAATGACTTTATCCGGGCGGATCGGATGGGCCATTGGGCTGGCATCTTCTGCAAATTGCAGACCACGCATGGTGCGCACGTTGTTGATGCGGTTTACCGCCCGCGATCCCAGATCGGAGCTGAACTCCTGATCGCGGAAGACGGTTAAGCCCTCTTTCAGGCTCAGCTGGAACCAGTCGCGGCAGGTGACGCGGTTCCCGGTCCAGTTATGGAAATATTCGTGGCCGATAACGCGTTCGATATCGAGGTAATCTTTATCCGTTGCGGTATCGGTACGCGCCAGCACGTATTTGGAGTTGAAGATGTTAAGACCTTTATTCTCCATCGCGCCCATATTGAAGAAATCGACAGCAACGATCATATAGATGTCGAGGTCATATTCGAGGCCAAAGCGCGTTTCATCCCACTTCATGGAGTTGATGAGGGAAGTCATGGCCCACGGGGCGCGGTCAAGGTTGCCACGGTCCACGAACAGCTCCAGCGCGACTTCACGGCCAGAGCGCGTTTTAAAGGTGTCGCGCAGAACATCGAAATCGCCCGCCACCAGCGCAAACAGATAGCATGGTTTAGGGAACGGATCCTGCCACTGTACCCAGTGACGGCCATTCTCCAGTTCCCCTTCACCAATCCGGTTGCCGTTGGAAAGCAGGTACGGGTACAGCGTTTTGTCGGCAATAATTTTGGTGGTAAAGCGCGCCAGGACGTCCGGGCGATCCAGATACCAGGTAATGTGGCGGAACCCTTCGGCTTCACATTGGGTGCACAGGGCTACGCCTGACTGGTAAAGCCCTTCCAGCGCGGTATTGGCGGCAGGGCTGATTTCATTCACGATGCGCAGGGTAAAGCGTTCCGGCAGGTTGTCGATGACCAGCTGGTTGCCTTCTTCTTTATAGTCTGACCAGGCTTCATCATTAATATGCAGGGAAACCAGCGTCAGGTCTTCACCATCCAGACGCAGCGGCACGGCTGTCGCGCTCTGGCGCGTCACCTGGCTTACCGCCGTCACGACGGTTTTTGTGGCATCCAGGTCGAAGGTCAGATCGATATCGCTTATCAGGTAATCCGGCGCACGGTAGTCGTGGCGGTATTTAGCTTGTGGCTGTTGTGTCATAGAAAACCTTATGCATCGTTTGTCGAGTAACGATTCAATATATTCCGGTTGTGTAAAACGCGCTATGCAGAATGTTCATCTTTTCAGGCACAACGCCGTTTTTGCTACATTTTTATAACACGGGGCACGAAATGCGCTCGACCATAAAGTGTGCTTATGTTGTGATCGGGGTTCAATAAATCACTAAACAGGGTATACTCCGGAGTTGTTTATTGTACTAAACGCTCCCGTGAGAGGATGCTACAGCGCACCTATGACTCAATTCGCTTCTCCGGTTCTGCATACGTTGCTGGATACCGACGCGTACAAGCTGCATATGCAGCAAGCCGTGTTTCACCACTATCATGATGTTCATGTTGCGGCGGAATTTCGCTGCCGGGGTGACGACTTGCTGGGTATCTACGCAGATTCCATTCGTGAAAAGGTCGATGCCATGCAGCATCTGGCGCTCACCGATGACGAATATCAGTGGCTTTCAGGCCTGCCTTTCTTTAAAGCGGACTATCTGAACTGGCTGCGTGAGTTCCGCTATAAGCCGGAACAGGTCACCGTCACCAATGATAACGGCAAGCTGGACATTCGTCTGACCGGCCCGTGGCGCGAAGTGATCATGTGGGAAGTGCCGCTTCTGGCCGTGATCAGCGAGCTGGCCCACCGTTATCGCTCCCCTGAAACCGGTGTAACGCAGGCGGTTGCCGCTCTGGAGAATAAACTCGTTGAGTTTTCCAGACTGACAGAAGGGCTGGATATGTCCCGCTTCCGTCTGATGGACTTTGGCACGCGCCGCCGCTTCTCTCGCGAGGTTCAGGAAGCCATTGTCAGACGTCTGCAACAGGAGCCGTGGTTCGTTGGCACCAGTAACTACGATCTGGCGCGTCGCCTTGATTTAACGCCGATGGGTACCCAGGCGCACGAATGGTTCCAGGCGCACCAGCAGATCAGCCCTGACCTTGCCAACAGCCAGCGCGCCGCCCTCGCCGCGTGGCTTGAGGAGTACCCGGATCGGCTGGGTATTGCCCTTACCGACTGCATTACCATGGACGCGTTCCTGCGCGACTTTGGCCCTGAGTTTGCCGAACGCTACCAGGGGTTGCGCCATGATTCCGGGGACCCGGTTGAATGGGGTGAGAAAGCCATCGCGCATTACGAAAAACTGGGTATCGATCCCATGAGTAAGGTGCTGGTCTTCTCCGATAACCTTGACCTGGCGAAAGCCGTCGACCTTTATCGCCACTTCTCATCGCGGGTGAACCTGAGTTTCGGAATTGGTACGCGCTTAACCTGTGATATCCCCCAGGTGAAACCGCTGAACATCGTCATAAAGCTAGTGGAATGTAACGGTAAGCCGGTCGCGAAGCTCTCCGACAGCCCGGGCAAAACCATCTGCCATGACAAAGCGTTTGTCCGCGCATTACGTAAAGCCTTCGATCTGCCTCAGGTTAAAAAAGCCAGTTAACGGCTTCGGGGGAGCCTTCATGGCTCCCCTTCTCTTATTAATTTCTTATTTCTTCTCTTAAGACGGTGAAATTTACTTGTCTGATAGCGGATGGCAGGTAACATAGATATCCCCCCTATAAGGGCGGACAAGTGTTTATTTTTTCCGACTATTAACAGAGAGAATATTATGAGCGTTGTGCCTGTAGCCGACGTACTCCAGGGCCGTGTCGCCGTTGACCAGGAGGTCACCGTGCGCGGATGGGTGCGTACTCGCCGAGATTCTAAAGCTGGCATCTCCTTCCTCGCCGTCTATGACGGTTCCTGCTTTGATCCTGTACAGGCCGTCATTAATAATTCTCTGCCCAATTACAATGATGACGTTCTGCACCTGACAACCGGCTGTTCCGTGATCGTCACCGGTGTTGTGGTGGCCTCTCCGGGCCAGGGTCAGAGCTACGAAATTCAGGCGACCTCGGTGGAAGTGACCGGCTGGGTTGAAGATCCGGACACCTATCCGATGGCTGCAAAGCGTCACAGCATCGAATATCTGCGTGAAGTTGCGCACCTGCGTCCGCGCACCAACCTGATTGGTGCAGTGGCGCGCGTGCGTCATACGCTGGCGCAGGCGCTGCATCGCTTCTTTGACGAGCAGGGTTACTTCTGGGTGTCTACTCCGCTGATCACGGCATCCGATACCGAAGGCGCAGGTGAAATGTTCCGCGTTTCAACGCTGGATATGGAAAACCTGCCACGTACGCCGGAAGGAAAAGTCGATTACGACAAAGACTTCTTTGGTAAAGAAGCCTTCCTGACGGTTTCCGGCCAGCTCAACGGCGAAACCTACGCCTGTGCGCTGTCTAAGATCTACACCTTCGGCCCAACCTTCCGTGCGGAAAACTCTAACACCAGCCGTCACCTGGCGGAATTCTGGATGCTGGAGCCGGAAGTCGCCTTTGCCGATCTGAATGACGTGGCTGGCCTGGCAGAAGCGATGCTGAAATACGTGTTCAAAGCCGTTCTCGAAGAACGCGCAGACGACATGAAATTCTTCGCTGAGCGTGTCGATAACGACGCCATCTCCCGTCTTGAGCGCTTCGTCTCCGCAGACTTCGCGCAGGTGGATTACACCGACGCGGTCGCTATCCTGGAAAAATGCGGTGAGAAATTCGAAAACCCGGTTTACTGGGGCGTGGATCTCTCCTCCGAGCATGAACGTTATCTGGCAGAGAAGCACTTCAAAGCACCGGTTGTGGTGAAAAACTATCCGAAAGACATTAAGGCGTTCTATATGCGCCTTAACGAAGATGGTAAAACCGTTGCCGCGATGGATGTTCTGGCGCCGGGCATCGGTGAGATCATCGGTGGCTCCCAGCGTGAAGAGCGCCTGGATGTGCTGGACGCGCGTATGCAGGAGATGGGCCTGAACCCGGCGGACTACAGCTGGTATCGCGATCTCCGTCGCTACGGCACCGTTCCGCACTCTGGCTTTGGCCTGGGCTTCGAACGTCTGATTGCTTACGTAACAGGTGTTCAGAACGTACGTGATGTGATTCCGTTCCCACGCACACCGCGTAACGCAAGTTTCTAACCGACCAAATCATTAATGGCCAGCAAATGCTGGCCATTATTTTATCCTGCAATGTCAGTTTTCGTCAGTCAAAAGTAAGCGTCTATAAACCACAACCCCGCAATTCCCTCTACCTGTTACGTTTTGTTTCCACGAAATATCCTTAGACAAAAAAAATAACCCTATTCTTATTGCGCTTAATACAATCCTTACGCAATAGCACAAAAAACAACCACTTTCACAGCCATCTGGATGGCTTTTGTCGATTATAAGAAAAAATGAGCCGTTTAACTTCTGTTTATACGAAAGGCCTTTAGCTAAATTAAACATAAGGAAATCATATATATAAGAATAAAGTGGAGGTTTAATTCACCAGAACGCGCTGAAGTTTGAGGTGCTTCACAAAGTTCCCAAAAATACATATTTAGTTACACATATTTTCTTTTGGTAACTGAATCTTGAAGATTGTAGCACTTTCAGTGTAGCGAAACGGTTCTATGAATGGAAAGATGCCTGTCAGACACATAAAGACACCTAACTCTCATCAATAGTTCCGGAAATATTTATTGACAGAATTTATTGACGGCAGTGGCGAGTGTCATAAAAAAACCAATGAGGGTAATAAATAATGATGAAGCGCAATATCCTGGCAGTGGTAGTCCCTGCCCTGCTGGTAGCCGGTGCAGCAAACGCTGCTGAAATCTATAACAAAGACGGCAACAAATTAGATCTTTACGGGAAAGCAGTTGGCCTGCATTACTTCTCTGATTACGCGGGCAACGATGGCGACAACACTTACGCGCGTCTGGGCTTCAAAGGTGAAACTCAGATCAACGATCAGCTGACTGGCTACGGTCAGTGGGAATACAATTTCCAGGGTAACAACTCTGAAGGCGGCGATGCGCAGAACGGCAACAAAACCCGTCTGGCATTCGCAGGTCTGAAATTTGGTGACGCAGGCTCCTTCGACTACGGTCGTAACTACGGTCTGGTCTATGACGCAATCGGCATCACCGATATGCTGCCTGAGTTCGGCGGCGACACCGGCGCGAGCGATAACTTCTTCGCAGGCCGTACGGGTGGTCTGGCGACTTACCGTAACAGCAACTTCTTCGGCCTGGTTGACGGTCTGAACTTTGGTGTTCAGTACCTGGGCAAAAATGAACGTGATGACGCGGTACGTTCCAACGGCGACGGCTGGGCGACCTCTCTGAGCTATGACTACGAAGGCTTCGGCATTGTCGGTGCTTATGGCGCCGCTGACCGTACCAACAACCAGCAGACTCTGGAATGGGGTGAAGGCGACAAAGCTGAACAGTGGGCAACCGGCCTGAAATACGACGCGAACAACATCTACCTGGCAGCCATTTATGGCGAAATGCGTAACGCAGCGCGCCTGGGCAGCCGTGGTTTCGCTAACAAGTCTCAGGACTTCTCTGTTGTCGCTCAGTACCAGTTCGATTTCGGCCTGCGTCCATCCATCGCTTACTACAAATCTAAAGCGAAAGACGTAGAAGGTATCGGTGACGAAGACTACATCAACTACGTTGATATCGGTGCGACCTACTACTTCAACAAAAACATGTCTACCTATGTTGACTATCAGATCAACCAGCTGAAAGACGACAACAAGCTGGGCATCAACAACGACGACATCGTGGCTCTGGGTCTGGTTTACCAGTTCTAATCAGCACACCTCGTTGCTATATGCTTAATGAACAGGGCTTCGGCCCTGTTTTTTTATTCCCGAGAGAAAATAATAGCGACTTTTGAAAAGCCGCACGCTTTTCGTCGCAAACGGTTGGCATTTTGTAAATCTACCGTTAACCTGATAGCGGATTTCACTTCTGTAATCACAATGGAACTTCGTCATGTTTGAGAACATTACTGCCGCTCCTGCCGACCCAATTCTGGGCCTGGCCGATCTGTTTCGTGCCGACGACCGCCCTGGCAAAATCAACCTGGGTATTGGTGTATATAAAGATGAAACCGGCAAAACTCCGGTACTGACCAGCGTCAAAAAAGCTGAGCAGTATCTGCTGGAAAACGAAACCACCAAAAACTACCTCGGTATTGATGGTATCCCTGAATTTGGTCGCTGCACCCAGGAGCTGCTGTTCGGCAAAGGCAGCACCATTGTGAGCGAAAAACGCGCCCGCACGGCGCAGACCCCAGGCGGTACCGGCGCACTGCGCGTGGCGGCAGATTTCCTGGCGAAAAACACCTCTGTGAAGCGTGTCTGGGTAAGCAATCCAAGCTGGCCGAACCACAAGAGCGTGTTTAATTCTGCGGGTCTGGAAGTCCGTGAATACGCCTACTATGACGCGGCAAACCATGCGCTGGACTTCGATGGTTTGCTGGCCAGCCTGAGCGAAGCCCAGGCGGGCGATGTGGTGCTGTTCCATGGCTGCTGCCATAACCCAACTGGTATCGATCCTACGCTTGAACAGTGGGAACAGCTGGCTAAGCTGTCCGTTGAAAAAGGCTGGCTGCCGCTGTTCGACTTCGCTTACCAGGGCTTTGCCCGTGGTCTGGAAGAAGATGCTGAAGGTCTGCGCGCATTCGCCGCCGTCCATCAGGAGCTGATTGTCGCAAGCTCCTATTCCAAGAACTTTGGTCTGTATAACGAGCGTGTCGGCGCCTGTACGCTGGTGGCCGCTGACGATCAAACTGTCGATCGCGCATTCAGCCAGATGAAGTCCGTGATCCGCGCTAACTACTCCAACCCACCGGCACACGGTGCGTCTGTAGTTGCGACGATCCTGAGCAACGATGCGCTGCGCGCAATCTGGGAACAAGAGCTGAACGATATGCGTCAGCGCATTCAACGCATGCGTCTGCTGTTTGTGAACACGCTGGCTGAGAAAGGCGCCGACCGTGACTTCAGCTTCATCATCAAGCAGAACGGCATGTTCTCCTTCAGTGGCCTGACCAAAGAGCAGGTGCTGCGCCTGCGTGAAGAGTTTGGCGTCTATGCCGTTGCCTCTGGCCGCGTGAACGTTGCAGGTATGACGCCTGACAACATGGCGCCACTGTGCGAAGCCATTGTCGCGGTGCTGTAACCTGCACCCATAAAAAAAGCCTGCATCGCGCAGGCTTTTTTATTGAAAGGGTTTACCAGACAGGCATTTCATCCTGAAGGAACGGGTTATGCAACCGCTCATCGCCCAGCGTTGATATTGGTCCGTGTCCAGGGATAAACGTCACATCATCACCTAACGGTAATAACTTCTGCTTAATCGACTGAATCAGCTGACCGTGATCGCCGCGTGGGAAATCGCTGCGTCCTACGCCCCCTTTGAAAATCACGTCACCGGAAATCAGCAGACGCGACGCGTCATCAAAGAAGACAATATGGCCGGGCGTATGCCCGGGGCAATGCAACACCTGTAAAGTTACATTCCCTACGTTAACGCGATCGCCTTCGTTCAGCCAGCGGTCCGGTGTCAGTGGCTGACAGTCATCCAGACCAAACATGCGGCTTTGGGCAGGCAGCCCCTGAAGCCAGAACTCATCTTCTTTTTCCGGGCCGATAATCGGCACACCGTAGTGTTCAGCCAGTTCAGCCGCTGCACCCACATGGTCAAGATGGCCATGGGTCAGTAAAATCTGCATCAGCGTTACACCGCTGGCAGCGACTTCCTGCTTGATTGTCTCAGCGTCGCCACCGGGATCAACAAGCGCGGCCAGTTTAGTTTGTTCACACCAGATCAATGAACAGTTCTGTGAGAACGCGGTAACCGGAATAATACGATAGTTCATACTGCTCCTGTGTTTCGTTATTACCAGTGCCGAACCGGCCCGGTATCAATATGCACAAAGTTGCTACGTGGGTAGTATCCTACACCACCTGCGCGCATAGATAACGCCGCTTTGCGAATATTGGCTAACGAAACGCCTTCAATATGGAAATCCATCGCCTGCCCTTTGGTGTGATAGCTTTTTTTCGCTACCCCACGGCTGTGGGCGCGCAGTTCATTGTTGGTATCCAGAGAGCGATAGCCAGAAATGAGTTGCACCGGCCTTTTGGTCCCCAGCAGTCCCTGCAAGCGGTAAAGCTGATCGAATAATCCAGGGTCGATGGCTTTGATTTTGTTCGCGCGGAAATCACGGAAAAAATGGTTGAGTCGTGCTAATTCATCCTGAATATAGCCTCTGCCATCGAAAAATTCCGCTTTAAGCGTCTCACCAGTATGCAGATTGTTGAGCGTTAAAATACGCGGACGAGGTGTCGAGAGGGTGGCAAATGCTGGCGTCGGAAGGATGGCTGCTGCGCCCAGCGCAACGCCACCTAACGCCAGCAATTTGCGGCGATTAGCGTCAAATTTGTCCATGATAATCAGGTCTACAGGTAAAAGAAATTGTCAATATGCTTAGCGCACGAAGGGCACCATAACTGGCAAAGCCTGCTACGTCAAGGCGCCCAATCCCAGTGAATACGCGGCTTGCAGCCAGATCGCCTCATATTCACCATAACTTACGACAATCATTTTTACCGAACTACTTCATTTACCTGATTAATTGTTCCGCTTTTGGCAAGATTTGTGCGCCGGATCGCGCTGTCAGATCATAATTGTAAATATCTGTACGATACTGGGTACGTCCGTCCGCGCCCACAAACGCCGTCAGATAGTAAAGATTGACCGGAATATTGTGGCGGATATTGACGTAACGCGTATCCCCCTGCTTCAGGGCATCTGATATCCGCGTATCGTTCCAGCCTGCATCCTGCAACAGCATATTCGCCAGTTCGGAGGCCTTATTCACGCGAACGCAGCCAGAACTGAGCGCGCGTGCGTCTTTCTGGAACAGATTATGGTTCGGGGTATCATGCAGATAGATTGCGTCCGAACTTGGCATATTGAATTTGTAACGTCCGAGCGAGTTATGCGCACCCGGTGCCTGCTGGAAACGGAACGGCAGGTTCGAAGGCGTAATCGTTGACCAGTCGACCATCCAGGGGTCAATCGCTTCTTTGCTGTTCCAGCCACGCATCACCGTATAGTTATGTCGCTCCAGATATCCCGGGTCATTCCAGACCTTAGGCAGGATATCTTTGCGCGCCAGCGTCGGCGGCACGTTCCACGGCGGGTTAACCACCACGTTATTCAGCGCGCTGCTCATCATCGGCGTTTTGCGGTCAGGTCGACCCACAATCACGCGGGACGCCAGCACTTCGCTACCATCCTGATAGTAGACCAGAGAGTACGCCGGAATGTTGACCATAATGCCGGTGGATAACGTGCCCGGCAGCAAGCGCAAGCGCTGGATATTCAACGCCAGCACCCCTGCCCGCTGGGCCGGAGAGACGTTCAGCCAGTCGCGAGTCGATGGACCAATCACGCCGTCGGCGCCCAGCCCCTGCGCGGCCTGGAACTGCTTCACTGCCGCGACCAGCTCGCGATCGTAAGCGGCGGGCTTATTGCTCAGCGCAACGGCGGTTTTCTCTTTTACCGGCGCCGACGGGCTGACGACTGCGTTTTGCGTATCGTCGCCGGGCAGCGCAATTTTAGGGCCGCTGTCAAGCATGCCAGACCGTTTCATAATTTCGCGAATCGCAGGCACATCGCTGCTCCATTGTCCCGGACGCAGCGTTGCTGTTCCACGCAACTGAGGCCACGGGCGGGAATCCGCAACCAGCTCAAGAAGCGACTGATGCATCGTGGCATACTGCGGGTGGGCGGGCGCAAGGCTTGCGATAAAGCGCGGCAGTTCACCGTTGTCCAGCGACAGCTGCCACTGATTAATGACGGACAGCGCGGGCGTCGCCAGCTTGTACGGTTTACTGCTGTATAACCAGCGGTTGCCGTTCACCGAAATCCCCGCCACAAACTGCAAGTAGCCCATCATGGCATCAGACAGCACCACATCACGCGCCTGTCCGGTAACGGCAGGGTCGGTCAGGAGTTCAACCCAGGTCGTGAACTGTGGCTGAAAACCTGCAATCGCCACTTCAGCCAGCTGCTGCTGGAAGGCACGTACCGCCTCGCGATTTTCCCACATCGGTTTCATATCGCGCGCAGCGTAAAGCAGCGTGAGCTGGTTAATATAAGCGGGGGTATAGCCCGAGGGCAGCCCGGTCATAAGCTGCTGGCGTAATGATTCAGTATCGATGCCTTCCGGCAGCGGTTTAATGCCGGCCATGATGGCCGTCGCCGGAGACTGATCCAGCGGTTGTGACAGCGACGTCGGCTGCGCGCCCATCGTCGCGGAGCTGTCAGTCGGTACAATTTCAGGCTCATCGGCCTGAGCGGTAAACAGTGGAGCAAACATCACTGTCAGGCACAAACTCAGCGCAGACAGCTGACGACCACGATCTTTCTTAAGCAACATCCCTTGCCCCCTGTTTTTCACGACATGCCCAGTATTCTGGAGCTTTCCTTCAGTATAGAAAGGCATACACGCTGCTGCCTTGCCTTATGTAAAGAAGTTTAAAGATAACGCAGCCCTGAACACAAGTTAAGTGAATAAAAAAAGCGACGCCTGAGCGCCGCCTTTTACCATACCCCGGGTTAAGAGGCGTCAGCCGTGCCCGGTAATGACTCCGGTGGCTGCGGGGCGAAGCCACGCAGACCTACGACGTGTACATGTTCACTGTTCTGGAACACTTTACGCACCAGCTTATAGGTTGTCCCTTTTTCCGGACTGATGTTTTCCGGCGCCGCGATGATGAGCTGCATATCGAGTCGCTCGCAAAGCTCAAACAGCGTGGCGATGGAGCGGGCGTCGAGACGCGCGGCTTCATCGAGGAACAGCAGACGGCATGGAGAGATGTCCTTGCCACGCAGACGACGCGCTTCATCTTCCCAGCTCTGCACCACCATCACCAGAATCGACATACCGGTACCGATGGCTTCACCGGTAGAGAGCGCACCGGATTCCGCGCGCAGCCAGCCGTCTGAGCCACGGTTAACCTCAACTTCCATTTCCAGATAGTTGCGGTAGTCCAGCAACTCCTCGCCGATGGTTTGCGGCGTACGCTGGCCCATGTCAATCTGCGGATTCAGACGCTGATACAGCTTCGCCAGCGCTTCGGAGAAGGTCAGGCGGTTACTGTTGAACAGATCCTGATGCTGCTCATGCTGTTCAGACAACACGTCAAGCAGCGTGGAGTGCGCCTCACGCACGTTCACGTTCAGCCGCACGCTGTTGACCTGGCCAAACGACACGCTTTGCAGGCCCTGGTTCAGCTGACGGATACGGTTCTGCTCGCGCTGAATGGTTTTACGAATAATATTCGCCACGCTGCGGGAGCTGATTGCCAGCTTCTGCTCGCGGGAGGTCAGCTCCTCCGTCAGACGGCCCAGCTCGATCTCCATCTGTTCGATCGCTTCAACCGGATCGTCGGTACGGATGATGTCCTGACGAATACGCTCGCGTAAGTGCTGATAAACCGCCACGAAGAACTGAATTTTGCGCTCAGGACGCTTCGGATCTTCGGACATGCGCAGCACGTCGCGCAGGTGTTCATTGTCCGCCACGGCCAGACGCAGAGCACCCAGCGCCTTATCCGACATAGAGCGCAGTTCATCGGCTGACAGGTACGCCAGCTCGCGACGGTGCAGACGACGCTCCACGTTGTTGTCCTTCACCATGCGCATCACCGCGCACCAGCCCGCCTTCGCGGTCACAACCTGTTCACGCATCTCAAAATAGTCGCGCTCCAGCTTGCGCAGACGACGCGTCAGGTTGTCCATCTCCGCTTCACAGAAGGTCAGCGCTTTTTCGAGCTGATTACGACGCGCACGGTTGTTGCTGAGCTGAGCATGCAGCTCATCACGGCGAATACGCGCCCGCTCTTCTGCGCCGCTGTCGGCGCGCACGCCAATGTCCTGCAACTCTTTGTGCAGGTCATTTAACAGCTCTTTCTTGGTGTCGAAGGAGCTTTTCAGCGATGCCATGACCTGGCTGTACTGGCTCAGCTGTGCAGCGTGAGTACGCATCGCTTCACGGGCGCGCGTTCGTTCCGCTTCGGCCTGCTCAAGACGCTGGCGCAGCTTTTCATTCAGATCGCTGTTCCCGCTCAGCATTTCTGCTGAATCGGAGTAGCCGAAGTGTGCGCGACGTTGCACCACTTCCGTGAGGGCAAACGCCTGCTGACGCGCTTCGCGCTGCACCTGCTGTGACCAGGCGTAATCTTCTTTTAACTGCTCAAACTGTTCCGGGTCGCTCTGGAGAACGGAAACCATCGGCTCCAGTTTTGCCAGCTGATTGCCGTGTTGCTGCACAAAGCGCGCCGCTTCCTGCGCTTCGTCCAGACGTTCCTGAATCTCATCCACGCGGTCGGCGAGCGTATCGTCCGCCAGCAGGTTCAGGCGCGGCAGGATGCGGTTAAGGGCCGCAACGCCTTCTTTCGCCTGCTCAAACTGCACGCGGCTTTGCTGGTTGTCATTTTCATGGCTGGCAAGCGCACGCTCCAGCTCACCGCGGCGGGTGTTGAGCTTACGAATTTCGGCTTCCGGATCGGGCTGGAAGGCAACGCCCAGATGGTTGCCGATAAAGCGGCTGAACGCCTGATGCAGACGCTGGGTTTTCTGCACGTCAAACGACAGGGTCGCAAAACGCTCTGAAAGCGTTTCACGCTCGGCGTGCAGGCTTTCAATACGGTTTTCACGCGCGGCGCGGCCAAACAGCGGCAGTTCCGGGAAGCGCGAATAGCGCCACTGGCGATCGGCGATTTTCACCACCACCGCTTTTTCCAGCTCGTCGACGCTGAATACGCTGTCATCAAACGACTGCGGATCCCCTTCGATGAGGTAGAGATCTTCCGGGCAGTCTTCCAGCCCTGCAAGCTGGTCAGAAATCAGCGACAGATCCGGCACTACAATCGCGTTACGGGACGGACCGTACAGCGCGGAGAAGTACGGCGCATCGTCCAGGCCGACGTCGTCGTAAATTTCAGATAGCAGCACGCCGCCGAAACGCTCGGCTAACGCATTCAGGCGCGGATCTTCTGAGCCGCCAGGCTGGCTTAAACGCTCGATTTCTTCATCGACGTCACGCTTGCGCGCGCCCACTTCGTCACGCTCAACAATCGCTTCGCGTTCGCGCTCCAGCAGCTGTTGCATGTATTCGGTGACGTCCTGGCTGGAGGCAAACTCCTGACCACACTGCTCGCTGAGCTGGTTCAGGCTGCTTTGTGCGGCCAGCCAGATCGGCGCACGCTGTAAGAGCGTCTTCGAACGGGACTGAAGCTGTTCCAGCTCCTGACGCAGCGTCATGCGCTGTTCGCTGGCGTTCGATACGGTATCGGACAGGGCCGCAATACGCGCTTCCAGCTCCTGATGCAGAGCCTCAAGCTCGTCGAAATCGTAATTTTTACCCTGACGTTTGCAAAATTCCGCCAGCAGACGCTCAGCTTCCTGCTGTTCACGCAGACGCTGTTCCAGCTCGTTCAGGCGCATGCGCAGCGGCTGCACCTGCTCGGCCAGATGGCGCTGATTAACGCCGTCGCGCAGTAGCTCACGGGCAACGTCCCATGCTTCGTTACGCGCCAGCGGACCGTTGATCGCCACCACCAGCTGGTACGCCTGCTCAAACTGGCTGTGTGCCGTTTGCGCCACGCTCATTTTCTGATCGAGAGAAAGCAGTTTCTCAGTGGCTTCCTGCTCTTTGGCCTGGAAGGTATCCAGCCATTCGTCAGCGCTTTCAGGGGTCAGGTCCGGCAGGTGGCACAGCTCTTTGGCACGCTGCAACGCCTGCAGCGCCTGGTTGTATTGGATCGCGCGGGTCTGCTGCACGTCCAGCGCCTGCTGGTAGTCTGCGAGCTGACTTTTCAGCTCATCCACTTCCAGCTCGGCGGCTTCCGCGCGGGCTTCGTTCTCTTCCTGCAAATCGGCGGCTTCTGCCACCACTTCATTTTGCTCTTCAAGACGAATTTGCAGCTCATCGAGATCGGCTTCATAGCGCTCGATTTTTTCCTGCTGACGCAGCGCGGTTTGCACCAGGTTCAGATGATCGCTGGCCGCCTGGTAATCGGCTTCCAGATCCCCTTCGGCACCGTTGTGCTCGCCCAGTTCGCGCGCCATTTCGACATGCTTATACTGCTCGGCGACCAGCTGTTTGCGGGAGGTAAACAGCTCGCGGCGGTATTCCAGCGCCTGATCGAGATGAATACGGCGCTCGTTGGCGTGACGCATATAGTCTGCCGCCACGTAGTTGGTGGCTTCGCTGATCAGGTGCTTAAACAGATCGCGGTCAGATTGCGTAACGCGAATCGCTTCCAGCGTCATGCGGTTTTCACGCAGCGCGGCTTCCATATCCTGGAAGGCCTTACGCACGCCGCTGTTTTCCGGCAGCAGGTAGTCGCGCAGGGAGCGGGTAATGGCGCTTGAGATACCGCCGTACAGGGAGGCTTCAATCAGACGGTAGTATTTACTACGATCTGACGCGCTGCGCAGACGACGGGCCACCACGCCGAGATCGAACATCAGAGAGTGGTAGTCGGTAATGGAGTTAAACTGCTTAAACTGCACGCCTTCGATGGCTTCCAGCTTGTCTTTCAGCTCCTGGAGCGTCAGAACGCGCGCCTGACGTTCATTCAGGGTTTCCGTCAGCAGCGCGGTCGGCTGCACGGAGGTTGGCAGCCCCTGGATCGCAAACGGTTTGATATCTACTTTACGGTCGCGGCCGGCAACCTGCTGCAGGCGCACGCCTACAACCACGCGCTGATGACGGGAGTTGATCACGTCCAGCACCGAATAACAGACGCCCGCTTTCAGCTTACCATGCAGCCCTTTATCTCGGGAGCCGCTCGTTGCACCCGCTTCAGTGGTGTTACGGAAGTGCAGCAGGGTCAGGTCAGGGATCAGCGCCGTCACGAAGGCCGCCATGGTGGTGGATTTACCTGCCCCGTTACCGCCGGAGAGCGTTGTCACCAGCTCATCCAGATCGAAGGTTCGGGCAAAGAAGCCGTTCCAGTTAATCAGCGTTAGTGAGCGAAATTTACCGCGTTCAATCATTACTCTTCCTCCCCGCTATCCGGCTGATTCTCTTCGTGCTCGTCATTGAGCTGCAAATGGTTTTCCACCGGCATCGCTTCACCGTCACGGATCATGCGCAGCTGTGCTTCACGCGCATCGTCACCCGCACGCACGTCGGCACCAAAGCGGAAGACCGATTCGGTAATGCGGAACTTGCTGCTGTCGTGACCCATGAACCAGACCATTCCCAGACGGCGCAGACGGTTCAGGGAAGAGCGAACTTTTTCCTGTAATTTCTGACGGTCCAGATCGGACCCCGTCGAGCGATTATTTACCAGCTTGAGCAGCTTGCTTTCATCCGCCAGCGACAGCAGCTCATCGTAAAGCTCCTGCTGGGTGAAGATCCCTTCATTCGCCAGACGTTCCGGGCTGAGGTAGAGGTAGCAGAGAATTTTGCCGACCATCATATCCAGTTCGGAAAGCACCGAGCGCGGAATAAGCGTAGTAGAGCGCGGACGCAGGTAGAAAAACCCTTCCGGCGCGCGGATCAGCTCAACGTTATAGCGAGCGTAAAACTCTTCCAGATACTCCTGAAAGTCCATCAAAAAGGCGTGATTATCCAGCTCGTCAAGGCCAATGTGACGACCGGCACGCAGCTGGCTGTCCAGCGCCGGAAACAACGGATTCGCCAGCGCCTGTGCCAGCTTAACTGGCATCACTTGTTCAATATTTGTCAATGACATGCGCCTGTACCTTGGCTCCGTAATCGTTAATCGGCTGCCACTTCGGCGGCAGTCCGGTGAAATCGGCTTGTGCGATGCCCAAGCGCACCGCCTGGTCTACAACAATGCGGGCTACATCGAAGTGGCGCGCTCGCGGATACTGCGCCAGATAGTCGCGTACCACGAGGCCAAGATCCAGCGGTGCTTGTCTGGCTTTATAGACAGCGAGCTGTTCTTCGATCATCGCCGCAAGCTGCTCGCGAATTTCGTTAAATTCTTCGTATTCCAGATCCGGCGGCAGTTCACCGGTGACCTCTTCATCACGCAGCGCCATCTCTTCGTCGCGCATATCCAGAAGTCGATCGGCGTTGGCGTAGGTCAGCGCCCACGGCGCATCAAAGTAGGTCTGTACCGACTGGCGCAGACGCTGAGCAAAGACGCGGTTCTTATCCATATCGATGGCGGTACGGATAAATTTATGCACGTGGCGGTCGTAACCGATCCACAGGTCGATCGACTGCTGGCCCCAGCTGATAATGCGGTCAAGCTTACTCTGCAAATCAAACACCAGACGGTCGATAAAATGCAGATCGTCGTGCGCCATCGTCGCGTCCTGGATGCGCAGCAGGTTGGCCTGTAGCTTATCCCCAGCCGCCTCCAGCGTATCCTGCAACTCACGTAGCGTACCGGACGTTTCTGACAGCAAAAGTTCACAGCTGGAGATGGCCGCACGCCAGTCTTTATTCAGCAGTTGAGCGATATCGTCTTTGACCTGCTGCTGCTGTTCGTCCATCAGACGTTGAGTCAGATCGATACTGTCGAAAATCTCGGCGACCGAGTATTTTAGCGGCGCGTAAACGTTGCGATGCCAGTGGAATTCGTCACCGTTTTCATCAGCCGCGTCGGCGGCACGCTTCAGCTCGCCTGCAACAATGGAAAGCTGCATGGAGAGACGCAGCGTGGAAAATTCGCGCTGGCGGATGTAATAGTCGGTAATGCCAATGCCCAGTGGCGTAAGACGATAGATGGCGTTTCCTTCCGCCTGCTCGCTGGTAAAGCGGTTCAGCAGACGTTGACGCACCATATCATTGATTGCGTTGTTGGCACGCACGCTAATGGTTTCGCTGGTTTGCTCAAACGCATCACTGACGTGGCGGAACGCATCCACCAGTTCGCCTTCACTCATTTCGCCATCCAGGCGTTCGCCGTTTAGCGTCGCAACCGCCAGCAGGAATGAGAGTCTGTCTACCGGCAGCGAGATGGAGAAATCGTTTTTCCTGGCCCAGGCAACCAGTTCGGGGACTGTCTGGGAAAATTCACTCATAGATTATCCTTGCATCTGCGGCTTGCGCGCGGTGACGTGGATATAGCGGCCAAGGCTCAGATAAGGCTCCTGGCGGCAGTACCGCGTCTCTATTTCTGTTAAGGCGTCTAAACAGTCATCCTGTTTTTGTTTATCACGCAGATAATCATGAAACACCCTCACGCCGGTTTTGCCGGTAATTTCCCAACCGATCTCCTCCAGCCAGCCATAGACCTGCTGCGGTTCACGGGGGAAATCCGGTGAAAGCGTGCGTCGTTTCTTTTTATACATGCCCTGCTGTACATAGCCAAAATTGCCGACCAGCACGTTTCGCATTAGCAGGCCGTTGGCATTGTAAAACATCAGCGATAACGCACCGCCCGGGCGCAGCATCGACCACAGCGTTTTTAACATCGCTTGTGGTTCGGCGACCCATTCGAGCACAGCATGAAACAATATCAGATCAACCTGCGTTTCCAAATGCTGCGGAATGTCCTGAGCGGCGCAATGTATAAAATGCATGTTGTCGCTCACACCTTTCTCTTCTGCCGCTCGCCCGGCGCGCGCAACCATCTCGGCAGAAAGATCGCAAAGCGTGACGTGATGTCCCCGCTGCGCCATCAGAATTGCAGTCTGCCCTTCCCCACCGCCGGCATCCAGTACGCGCAACGGTCGGTCACCAAATTCAGCCAGCAGCTTATCCAGATCCTGCCAGAGGATCGTCTGACGAAGCTGACCTTTGGTGGTGCCATAAATGTTGCGCGAAAACTTTTCCGCGATGTCATCAAAATTGCGATCCCGCATTGGGAGGGTTCCACTCACTGCAAAACCGCTATTTTGTCACACCCGCGCGGAGAATGAACCACTCTGGTGTAATATCACGGGCAATCGCCTGCTGTATGGTTAAAAAAGGAACCAAAAAGGATGCTTTTTACCCTAAAAAAATATATCGGAGGCATGATGCTTCCCCTTCCCCTGCTGTTGCTTCTCATCGCGCTGGGGCTGGCATTGATATGGTTTAGCCGCTTTCAGAAAAGCGGTAAATCCCTCGTCACCGTGGGCTGGCTGGCGCTGCTGTTACTCAGCCTGCAACCGGTCGCTGACGGTTTGTTACGCCCGATTGAAAACACCTACCCTACATGGCAGGGAAAACAGAAGGTGGGCTATATCGTGGTGCTGGGCGGCGGGTATACCTGGGATCCGAACTGGGCCCCCAGCTCAAACCTGATCAACAACAGCCTGCCGCGCCTGAACGAGGGGATCCGCCTGTGGCTTGCCAATCCGGGATCGAAGATGATCTTCACGGGCGCTGCGGCAAAAACCAACCCGGTAAGTACCGCTGAAGCAGGGGCAAGAGTGGCTGAATCGCTTGGCGTACCACGTTCCGCCATCATCACGCTGGATAGCCCAAAAGATACCGAAGAAGAAGCTGCTGCGGTGAAACAAGCCATCGGTGATGTGCCGTTCCTGCTGGTGACCTCTGCTTCACACCTGCCGCGCGCAATGATTTTCTTTGAGAATCAGGGCCTGCATCCGCTTCCTGCTCCGGCAAACCAGCTGGCCATTGACGCCCCGCTCAACACGTGGGAACGGATAATCCCGTCCCCGGTATGGCTGATGCACAGCGACCGCGTCGGTTACGAGACGCTTGGCCGCCTGTGGCAGTGGCTTAAGGGTTCGTCAGGCAAGCCAGGGCAGGAGTGATTTTGCGGCCAGATCGAAACTGGCTCGATTAAAGCGCCCGGTGTTGACCAGTTGCGCCACCTCATCCCAGAGAAGATAGAGCCAGCGTCGCCAGAGAAAGGCCTCCGCAACGGGGGCGCGCTGAAGATAGTGCCAGAGCAAATCTTCCGCCGCCCCGCCCTCGCTCAGCCTGAACAGTTCGTACTCGCGCGGCGCCCAGAGCATGATCCCCGGCCCGACCATTGCCAGAAGCTGATCGCTGCGCGAGTCTTTAAGCATACTGCGCAGCGTGAAGTTGCCGTGAACCAGCACGCAGTTGTCGTTAAAACCCTCAAACAGCGTCGGCAGACACTCCCGGGTGCGGAATAAAATACGTTTGTCCTGCATCGTTAAACCGGTGTTGTTGAACTGGTTCAGCGTGCCCCACAGCACTTCAACACGCTGGCGATACCACAGCGGCCACAGGTTTTCTTGGGTGCTGTCTACTGCGCCAACAAGACCCCGGCTGTCCTGCCGATGCCAGGCAAGCAGAGCCTCGACAATTTGATCTTTCAGCTGTTCCCAGCGCTCCGGTGTACGCGTCGGGGCTTCAACAGAAACCCCGCGTAAACGTTCGATAAGCAAAACATCCGGGCCGGGATGCTCCTCATGGGTCATCACGCCGTAGACCGTCGGCATACGGACTGTCCCTTCCCGCGCCAGCATCGACATTTTCCAGGCCAGCTGTCTGGCGACGCCCGGCGAGGTAAAACTTCTGGCCATCAGCGGCATGGGGTTTCCCTGACTGTCGTACAACGACCAGAGTGCGGTATCGGCCTTTTCATTCACGCATTCCACCCGGCTTAGCTGTTCGCCAAGGAGATGGCTGAGTTCAGCACGCAGCTGTTCCATATGAGATTACCCCCATTAAGACTACTGCTTTTATAATGAGCGCGCGAACCCCGGATGTCACCCGGTCGAGATCAATAATGAAAAAGAAAAGGAAGAGAACATCCCCCCAGAACGAGGGGATGGCAGCGAATTAACGCAATTCGACGCGTACGCGATCGAGATCTTCAGGCGTATCCACACCGGTGCCAGGGACTTCCTGGGCAACCGCAACGTGAATTTTCTCGCCGTACCACAGTACGCGAAGCTGTTCGAGCATTTCGATATGCTCAAGCGGGCTTGGTGCCCAGGCGACATAGCGACGAATAAAGCCGGCGCGGTAGCCGTAAATACCGATGTGGCGCAGGAAGGTTTCGCCGATCGTCTCTTTCGATTGCGCGAAACGATCGCGATCCCACGGAATGGTGGCGCGGGAGAAATAGAGCGCGTAGCCCTCTGCGTCCATGACCACTTTCACCGCATTCGGATTGAACGCCTCTTCAGCGTGGTGAATCGGCACCGCGAGGGTCGCCATGCCAACCTTACGCTGGGCCAGGTTGTCGGCCACCTGACGGATAATAGCCGCCGGGATCATCGGCTCATCGCCCTGCACGTTCACAATCACCGTCTCGTCACTGAAACCGCATTTTTCGACGACTTCCGCCAGGCGCTCGGTGCCTGACTGGTGGTCGGCACGGGTCATGCACACTTCCCCACCCGCGGCCTCAACCGCTCGCGCGACATCCGGGTGATCGGTGGCGACGATGACGCGTCCGGCGCCCGATTCGCGTGCCCGTTCAAGGACATGCACAATCATCGGTTTACCGTTGATATCCACCAGCGGTTTACCTGGCAGGCGCGTTGAAGCATAACGCGCAGGGATAATGACAACAAAACTCATGGTTTGATCTCTTCTGCCACCAGGGAACGGGCTTCATTTTCCAGCAGGACCGGAATACCGTCACGCAGCGGGAACGCCAGGCTGTCCAGTTTGCAAATCAGCTCTTGTTTATCCTGGCTGTAATACAGTTTGCCGTTGCACACCGGGCAGGCAATAATTTCAAGTAAACGGTGATCCATAGTTCCTCCGTATGGGTAATCGCTAAAGCTTATCACATTCCCTTTTCAGGGAGTGCCTGTTTCCCAGCCACCTCGACAGGTCGTAAACAGCCCCGCAGGCACGCGACCGAGTACAATTTCATGCGCCCCCTGCCAGCGCGCAAATTCACTGAGCGCAGACGTTAGCCCTTTTTCCAGGCCAGCCGTGACTTTTATGCCCTCTTCCAGCCAGAGCGCGATAACTTCAAGCATGCCGGTTTTACGGTGCATTTTAGCGTCCATGCGCCCGACAAGCTGCCCTTTATGAAGCAACGGCAAAACAAAATAACCGTACTGACGCTTTTGCGCCGGGGTGTAGCATTCCAGACGGTAGCTGAAATCAAACAGCTGTTCGGCCCGCTTTCTGTCCCAGACTACGGGGTCGAATGGCGAGAGCACGGCACTGTGGGTCGCCTGGAGTTTGCCCTCTTGCGCCTGTGCCAGCAGAGGGAACAAATCCGCATGCAGCCACATTTCACCTAACGACTCAACCGAGACCGGCATCACGCGCTGTTCACGCTGCCACGTTTCCAGCAGCGGTTTTAGCTGCGGCTGACGCAGGCGATAATAATCCGCCAGCCACTGTGGGCGGAATATGCCCAGGCTGCGGGCGCTGTTCCCGAGCATGATGGCTTCGGCTGCGTCCTGAGACAGCAGGTCACGCGTATCGTCCCAGTGAGGCATAACGCGGTGCGTGAGGTCATAAACGCGCTGAAAGTTGCGGCGCTCGACCACCATCACTTTGCCCGACGTAAACAGCCCTTCAAGATGGCGTTTGTGCGGTTTCCACTCCCACCATCCGCTTGCGCCTTTTCGCGGGTGTTCAAAATCCGCAGAGCGTACCGGACCGTTTTCCTGAATATGGGCAATCAGTTGTTCTATTTCATCCGCGTGTTCCGCCATCCACTCCTGGCGGTATTTCCAGCCCATTTTGTCCGGGGCGAGCATGCGGTGACGCACCAGTGCAAAATCGCTGCGCGGGAGAAAACAGGCTTCATGCGCCCAGTATTCCATCAGTTCGCCCTGACTTAGCGCATTATCCAGCCACTGCGGAGGATAGTTTCCCAGGCGGCTAAACAGGACCAGATACGGGCTACGCGCCACGATGTTAATGGTGTCGATTTGCAGCAACGACATGCGTTGCACGGTAGAGAGGATATCCGCTGGCTGTGCGCGGCGGCGGGGCTTTTTCAGAAGCCCCTGGGCGGCAAGATGCAGGTTTCGTGCGGCTGCAAGTGAGAGTTGCGGTAGAGACATGCGTTTTCCTGTCAGTCAAAGCGCCACCGGAACCGCGTAGAAGTTACTGCACTAACGCGAGCAGTTCCTTGAGCAAATGTTCCGGCTGTTCGCCGCTGAGTTCAGCATCAACCGGCAGATACCACCAGTTTTCTTTCGCAAAGGCCCGGCATTTTACCGCGTCTTTTTCCGTCATGATCAGCGTCTGGCCCGGTGCGGCCAGCCTCTCAATCTCTTCGGCAACCAGCGCCTGGTGATCGGCCAGCGGTACCCGTTTCTCCAGCCGCGCGCCGCACTGCTCCAGCGTCGCGAAGAAACGCGGCGGATGACCAATCCCGGCCATCGCAATCAGATGATCCAGTAACGCGACGTCTTTACGCTCGCCGGTCAGCATATTCACTGCCTTTCCGGGACGAAGATGCATCGGGATCTCACTCGCTCTGGCTTCACCACCGTTCACAATCACGGCATCGACGCTCTTCAGGCGCGACGCACGCTCACGCATTGGACCGGCTGGAAGCCACCAGCCGTTGCCAAAACGCCGCACGCCGTCAATAACCACGATCTCTTTGTCACGCGCCAGCGCGTAATGCTGCAAACCATCATCGGTAATTATGATTTGTACGTCATGCTCTGCAAGCAGTGCCTTTACGGCATCACTGCGCACCGGCGATACCGCAACCGGCGCGCCAGTACGTTGGTAAATCAGTACCGGCTCATCACCGGCTTCAGCGGTTGTCGTAGCTGGGCTCAGCACCAGTGGATACTGCGCCGCTTTACCACCGTAACCGCGTGAGACAACTCCCGGGCGGATACCGCGCTTCTGGAGCTGTTCTACCAGCCAGATCACCACCGGCGTTTTGCCGTTTCCACCCGCCGTCAGGTTGCCGACCACCACGACCGGTACCGGTGCGCGCCAGGCGCGCTTGATCCCGATGCGATAAAGCAGACGAATAGCACCGCTCACCAGGCCATACAGCCAGGAGAGCGGGAGAAGCAGCACCCACAGAGGGGATTCACCCGACCAGATGCGTGCAATCATTGACCGAACTGCATTTTATGAAGCTGCGCGTAAACACCACGTTGTTCCAGCAGGTCCGCATGGCTGCCGCGTTCAACGATAACGCCGTCTTCCACCACCACGATTTCGTCAGCCTGTTCGATGGTCGACAGACGGTGCGCGATAACCAGCGAGGTACGGTTTTTCTGTAATTCATCCAGAGCCGACTGGATAGCGCGTTCAGATTCCGTATCCAGTGCGGACGTTGCTTCATCGAGGATCAGAATCGGGCTGTTGCGCAGCAGCGCTCGGGCAATCGCGATACGTTGACGCTGACCACCGGAGAGCAGCACCCCGTTTTCGCCAATGATCGTATCCAGACCGTTATCCATTTTGTTAATGAAGTCCATCGCATAGGCCATACGCGCCGCATTCTCGATCTCTTCACGGCTGTACTCTTCGGTACGGGCATACGCAATGTTGTTTGCCACCGTATCGTTGAACAGATGCACGTTCTGCGAAACCAGCGCGACCTGGTTACGCAACGACTGTAGGGTATATTCCCGCAGGTCGTGACCATCAAGCAGGATTTCGCCCTGGTCGATATCGTAGAAACGGGTAATCAGGCTGGCAATAGTCGACTTGCCCGAACCGGAACGACCGACCAGTGCAACGGTTTTACCCGCCGGAATGGACAGGCTGATATCACGCAGCGCCGGCACTTCACGGCCTGGATAGGTAAAGGTCACGTTGCGGAATTCCAGGTCACCTTTAGCGCGCTCGATCACGCGTGTACCTTCATCTTTTTCCTGTTCGGAATCGAGGATGCTGAACAGCGTCTGACAGGCTGCCATCCCGCGCTGGAACTGGGCGTTGACGTTTGTGAGCGATTTCAGCGGACGCATCAGCGCAATCATGGATGAGAACACCACGGTAATGGTACCCGCAGTCAGGGTTTCCATGACGCTCGGGAAGCTTGCTGCATACAGGACGAAGGCCAGGGCCAAAGAGGCAATCAGCTGAATGATCGGATCGGAAATCGACGAGGCCGATACCATTTTCATCCCTTGTAGGCGCATTCTGTTGCTGACCTTGTCAAAGCGTTTGGTTTCGACTTCCTGACCGCCGAAGATCAACACTTCCTTATGGCCTTTCAGCATCTGCTCGGCGCTGGTAGTCACCTGCCCCATCGTATTCTGCATATTTTTACTGATGTTGCGAAAACGCTTTGATACCACGCGGATCGCGATGGAGACAATCGGCGCCAGCACAATAAGGATCAGCGACAGTTGCCAGCTGTAATAGAACATCATCGCAAAAAGACCGATGATGGATGCGCCTTCACGCACAACGGTAATCAGTGCGCTGGAAGAGGACGACGCCACCTGCTCTGAATCGTAGGTAATACGCGACAGCAGGGTACCGGTTGACTGTTTGTCAAAGAATGAGACTGGCATCCCCATCATATGGCTGAATAACCGACGGCGCATGGTCATCACCACTTTACCGGATACCCAGGAGATGCAGTAGCTGGATACATAGCTGGAGATTCCGCGTAAGATCATCAGCCCAATAACCACCAGCGGCATCCATAGCAGCACTGAACGATCCGTTTTACCAAAACCGTCATCCAGTAACGGTTTGAGAAGCGATAACATAAACGTATCGCTGGCTGCGTTGAGGATTAACGCTACGCCCGCCACGATCAAGCCTGCTTTGAAAGGTGCAATCATCGGCCAGAGCCGGCGGAACGTTTGCCACGTGGAGAGATCTTTGTCGTTATGCATTCAAAAAACCAGCATTTGTTGAAATAGCCGCATATTCTACCCGTTATCTACGGGCGCGCCAAACCACTGATGATACCAACGCGGTAAATAGTGTTCACGTAAGCGGCGAATTTGCCGACTTTGGTGCGAAAACGTCACAGTTATCTGTCCGGACTGCGGGGTATCAAGCCAGAGATATCCCTCAGTTCGATAGCGCCTGACTACTTTGATGGAAGGGAAACGCCACGCGTTATAGCGGGCCATCGAGGCCAGCGAAACCTGCCCCTCCACGCGCTGTAGCAGCGGTGTTGAAGATGACGTGTTACTCCCATGATGCGGCACCTGAATCAGTGTAGCCGCAAGTTGACGCCAGCGGTGGCTCAACATTGCCAGTTCTGCCTGCGCTTCAATATCTCCGGTCAGTAAAACGCTCTGTTCGCCGTCATCGATTTTTACCACGCAGGAGCGGTTGTTACCTTTCGCCGGGGTGTTTTCGGGTGGCCAATGCACGGAGAACGTTAACCCATGCCACTGCCATCGCTGTCCACGAAAGCATGGAAGATGTCCGGCCCAGGCTAAGGGGCTTCTGATCCACATTGCAGGCCAGGCAGCTTTTAGCGATGCCAGTCCCCCCGCGTGGTCGAGATGTTCATGGCTCAGGATCACCCCTTCCGGCCTCAGATGATGCCAGCGTAGCCAGGGGATAATCAGCTGCTGCGCGCTGTCCCCACCGGGCCATGCCAGCCCGGTGTCATACAGAATGGCCTTCCCGTGACGCTCAATGACCATCGCCAGCCCTTGCCCTACATCCAGCATATGCAGGGACCAGCTGTCAGTTTTAATCCTGTGCCAGAGGGGAAATGCCATCACCACGCTGCCTGCCAGACAGACTGCGGGTACTGCGCTGAAGGCCCTGAATCGCCAGCCAATGATCAGCAGCCACGGCAGTAACGTCAGGTATTGCCAGCGTTCATCCACGTCCTGCCAGCCATTCGGTAAACGCATCAATAGCCAGAAAAGTCCTGCCAGAGACTTATCGGCAGCCAGCCAGACGATACTTTCCAGCGTCGCCACCGGAAACAGATGCAGAAACATGCCGAGCAGGATCAGTGGAACTGAGATAAACGTTACCAGAGGAACAGCAAACAGATTCGCCACCAGCGAGGAGAGACTGAAACCATGGAAAATCAGTACCTGAAGCGGCAACAGAAGCAGCAGCATTCCAACCTGCAAATACAACAGCGTAACCAGCGGCCGCAGGCACCGGCCACGTTGCCAGTGCGGGAGAGGCAACCACTGATACCAAAAAATAAGCGCGGCGACCGCAAACGCGGATAACGCCAGGCTTTGTGACAGTACCGCCAGCGGATCGAAAAACAGGATCGCCGCCACGCAGGTAAGCCATACCTGCCAGGGCGACCACTGACGACCGCCCATTTTTAATGCGGCCAGCACCACAAGCGCCATAACCGTACGTAGCGCAGGCGGCTGCAAGCCCGTTAGCCATGCGTAAAACGCGGCAAAAATCAGCCCTGTCAGCAATGGGATTTGCCAGATAATCCAGCGGCCCGGCAGGAAAAATTGGATCCCCCGCGCCAGAAACCAGATGACAGAAGCGGCCAGCGCAATATGCAATCCCGAGATTGCCATCAGATGCATCGTTCCGGTCTCACGCATCAGGTTTTTTATCTCCCGCGAGACCGACAACCGCTCCCCCATCCCCAGCCCCAGGATCACGGGCCCCCACTGATATGCTGAAAGCGTATTCTGTAGTGATGTCAGGTATTGCGAACGCAGGCTACAGCGTGCGTCGACAATCTCCGCATGGGTAAACCGTCCGCTCAGCGTCTGGTGTCGGGCAAAGGCGTTTTTCTGCGAATCATAGCCGCCATCGTTGAGTTCTCCGTGTACCGCCCTGAGCCGCAGGGTCATCGCCCAGCGTTGACCCACGCAGACATTTTGAGGCAGGTAGTTGCCGTAGAGTGACACGCCCATGGCAGCCCACACGCGTTCTCCATTGAGGCTGATAATCCTTCCCTGATGCATCGTTGCGCCGTCAGTTGCGGTAATGACCACCTCGGCCTGCTGCGGTGCTTTCGTTAAATGGTTCATCGGCCACACGCTTTCCTGAGCGGCCAGGATCCCCCAGCACATAAAAAGCAATGCGAGGCCTGAAAACCTGAGCCATTTTCTCTTCTGTACGGATAACGCAACTCCTGCGGCAATCAGCAACCAGACAATATGCAAATCTGGCAAAACGGGTAACCAATAGAGCGGGATTATGGCCAGAATGGCGCACATACTGATAACGTGGATCCCCATCTTCACCTCCATGTTTCAGGCGATTATGCGGCGGGACTGATGCGTCGTCAGACAGAAAAGGCGTGATTTACAGCGGGCGCTGCAACGTTTTTAAGCGTTTACAGCAAAGAGAAAATTTAAATGCGGCGCGTATTCAGAAATGCAGGGCGGGATACAAAAAAAGCACCCTAAGGTGCTTTCTTTAAACTCAGTTTAACCCTGATGATTAAACTCAGTTACCGTAAATATTGGCGCGATCGCGCAGTTCTTTACCCGGCTTAAAGTGCGGAACATACTTTCCTTCCAGCTCCACTTTATCGCCAGTCTTCGGGTTACGCCCGGTACGTGGTGCACGATAGTGCAGGGAAAAACTACCGAAACCGCGGATTTCAATGCGCTCGCCCTGGGCAAGAGTGGTAGCCATATGCTCCAGCATCTCTTTAACGGCATCTTCCACAGCCTTGGCAGGGATATGCGGTTGCTGACTGGCAAGTCTTTCAATCAATTCTGACTTGGTCATGATTCCTCCGGTTCCTTTCAAACCCATTAGCTGAACAGCTTATTAAACAAGGGCGGCCGTAGCCGCCCTTTGTTATTGATTACAGGACGAATCCTGCAATCTGTCAAGTCTGCTCTCCATCCTTCGCGCTGTAAATGCGTTACAGCTCAAATGATGGTGCGAACCTGAACTTACTCGCCTTTAGCTGCTTTGAAAGCTTCAGCCATTGCGTTGTTAGAGAAGTTTGCATCTTCCTGTTTGTTCACAGTTGCGATTGCATCTTTCTCATCAGCTTCGTCTTTAGCACGAACAGACAGGCTGATTGCACGGTTCTTACGGTCAACACCGGTGAACTTAGCTTCAACGTCGTCACCAACGCTCAGAACCAGAGTTGCATCTTCAACGCGGTCACGTGAAGCTTCGGAAGCGCGCAGGTAACCTTCAACGCCGTCAGCCAGTTCTACGGTTGCGCCTTTAGCGTCAACAGCAGTCACTTTACCGTTTACGATTGCGCCTTTCTTGTTCAGTGCAACCCAGTTGTTGAACGGATCTTCTGCGAGCTGTTTAACGCCCAGGGAGATACGTTCACGCTCTGCGTCAACCTGCAGAACAACTGCTGCGATTTCGTCGCCTTTTTTGTATTCACGAACTGCTTCTTCGCCTGCAACGTTCCAGGAGATGTCAGACAGGTGAACCAGGCCATCGATGCCGCCGTCCAGGCCGATGAAGATACCGAAGTCAGTGATAGACTTGATTTTACCTTCAACACGGTCGCCCTTGTTGTGGGTTTCCGCGAACTGCTGCCATGGGTTGTTTTTGCACTGCTTCAGGCCCAGGGAGATACGACGACGTTCTTCGTCGATATCCAGAACCATCACTTCCACTACATCACCAACGTTAACAACTTTGGATGGGTGGATGTTTTTGTTGGTCCAGTCCATTTCGGAAACGTGCACCAGGCCTTCAACGCCTTCTTCGATTTCAACGAAGCAGCCGTAGTCGGTCAGGTTGGTAACGCGACCAGTCAGTTTAGTACCTTCTGGGTAACGCTTAGCGATAGCTACCCATGGATCTTCGCCCAGCTGTTTCAGGCCGAGGGATACACGAGTACGCTCGCGGTCGAACTTCAGCACTTTAACAGTGATTTCGTCGCCCACGTTCACGATTTCGCTTGGGTGCTTAACGCGTTTCCACGCCATGTCGGTGATGTGCAGCAGGCCATCAACGCCGCCCAGGTCAACGAATGCGCCGTAGTCAGTGAGGTTCTTAACGATACCTTTGACTTCCATGCCTTCCTGCAGGTTTTCCAGCAGCTGATCGCGTTCTGCGCTGTTTTCGGATTCGATAACGGCACGACGGGAAACAACAACGTTGTTACGCTTCTGGTCCAGCTTGATTACTTTGAACTCAAGCTCTTTGCCTTCGAGGTGCAGGGTGTCACGGACTGGACGAACGTCTACCAGAGAACCTGGCAGGAACGCACGAATACCATTCAGCTCAACAGTGAAGCCACCTTTAACTTTGCCGTTGATAACACCGACCACAGTTTCAGCTTCTTCGTAAGCTTTTTCCAGCGTGATCCATGCTTCGTGACGTTTAGCTTTCTCACGAGACAGCAGGGTTTCGCCGAAGCCGTCTTCTACTGCGTCCAGAGCAACGTCAACTTCGTCACCTACCTGGATTTCCAGCTCGCCCTGGGCGTTTTTGAACTGCTCAGCCGGGATGGCGGACTCAGATTTCAGACCGGCGTCAACCAGTACTACGTCTTTGTCGATAGCAACAACAACACCGCGAACGATGGAACCCGGACGGGTTTCGATTTCTTTTAAGGATTCTTCAAACAGTTGAGCAAAAGATTCAGTCATGTTTAATCTTCAGGTTAATATTAACGTCCACCTGGCTCCGTGCCGGATGGGGTTGTTTCACATACCCGCCGTCAATCCATTGCAGCGGGGGTACTGCTAAATCGGTCGCGATTACGCGAGTGCCAGTTTTTGGCGCGCATATTGTAGCGCTTTTTCAATCACTTGCTCAATAGTTAAACTGGTTGAATCCAGCACTAATGCGTCTTGCGCGGGAACAAGTGGTGCGACGGCGCGGTTACGATCGCGGTCATCGCGCTCTTTTATCTCGGATAAAAGGCGATCAAAGTTAACACTAAACCCCTTTTCCTGCAACTGAAGCATGCGGCGTTGAGCACGTTCTTCCGAAGAGGCGTCAAGGAAAATTTTCACTGGCGCATCAGGGAATACCACGGTTCCCATGTCGCGGCCGTCGGCGATCAGCCCCGGCGCTTCGCGGAAACCGCGCTGGCGACGTAACAGCGCTTCACGAACGCGTGGGAAAGCCGCCACCTGAGAGGCCGCATTGGCCACTTCCTGCGTACGGATTTCACCGCTGACATCTTCCCCTTCCAGGATCACTTCAAGGTTGCCATCAGTAGAGACAAAGCGCACATCCAGATGTGCAGCCAGCGGTACCAGCGCTTCTTCAGACGCAACATCTACATGATGATGCAGCGCAGCCAGCGCCAGCACGCGATAGATTGCTCCCGAATCTAAAAGATGCCATTGCAATGCTTCCGCCATCGCTTTGCACAGAGTACCTTTCCCTGCGCCACTTGGCCCATCAATGGTGATTACCGGGGCAATTGCCGTCATCTTTTTCTCCTTAATTAAGGCATACCGTTTACATGAACGCCGCGCATTATACGCGCCAACGTGCGCAACTGTTACCTTTGCGTGCAAATTACGGAATGATTGAAGCAGAGTGTAGAAGAAATGAAAGAGGATGACTGTCAGAAAGCGTAAGGAAATGCCGCATCAGGAGATGCGGCATACGATCGTCAGGCCAGGGTGCTAATGCGCGCCAGCTGTTCGAAGTAGTCCGGGAAGGTTTTCGCCGTGCACTTCGGGTCAAGGATGGTGACTGGCGTATCTGACAGCGCCACCAGCGAGAAACACATCGCCATGCGGTGATCGTTGTAGGTGCCAATTTCTGCAAATTGCAGTTTTGCCGGCGGCGTGACGCGAATGTAGTCTTCGCCCTCTTCTACCACCGCCCCCACTTTACGCAGCTCGGTTGCCATTGCGAACAGGCGGTCAGTCTCTTTTACGCGCCAGTTATAGATGTTACGCAGCGTGGTGGTGCCTTTCGCAAACAGCGCAGCGGTGGCGATGGTCATTGCCGCGTCAGGAATATGGTTCATGTCCATGTCGATGGCGTTCAGCTCACCGTGCGTACAGGAGATGAAGTCATCGCCCCAGGTCACAACCGCGCCCATTTTTTCCAGCACGTCGGCAAAACGAATGTCGCCCTGCACGCTGTTGCGACCAATACCCGTCACTTTTACCGTACCGCCTTTAATCGCACCCGCGGCCAGGAAGTAGGACGCGGATGACGCATCCCCTTCAACCAGGTAGTTGCCCGGAGACTGGTACTGCTTTGCCCCGCGCACCACGAAGCGTTGGTATGACTGGTTTTCCACCTCAACACCAAAGGTTTTCATCAGGTGCAGCGTGATATCAATGTACGGCTTAGAGACCAGATCGCCTTTAATGCTAATCACGGTATCATTTGGAGCCAGCGGTGCGGTCATCAGCAGTGCCGTCAGGAACTGGCTGGAGACGCTACCGTCAACCTCAACATTACCGCCAGTGAAACCACCGCGCAGACGCAGTGGCGGGTAATTTTCTTGCTCAAGATAATCAATCTGCGCGCCGCCCTGACGCAGGGCATCGACCAGGTGGCCGATCGGACGCTCTTTCATGCGCGGCTCGCCGGTCAGCACAATATCGTTGCTCCCAAGACACAGCGCAGCGGCCAGAGGACGCATCGCCGTACCGGCGTTACCCAGGAAAAGCTCCAGCGCTTCAGCGGAATGTAATGCGCCGCCGTTACCGGTGACTTCACAACGGGTACGATCGTCAGACAGCGCGTACTGAACGCCCAACGCTTTCAGTGCATTGAGCATATGGCGCACGTCATCGCTGTCCAGCAGATTAGTGAGGACGGTGGTGCCGTTTGCCAGAGCTGCCAGCAGCAGAGCGCGGTTCGAGACACTTTTTGAACCAGGCAGATTAATGGTGCCATCTACCCGCGCGATAGGTTGTAACGTCAGGGATTCCATGAAACTCAACTCTCAACTCAACATAATAAAAACCCCGCAGGAACGCTGCGGGGGTGAAAAACAGCCAATTAACCGTGACGACGTTCGAAGTCGATCATGAAATCAGTCAGGGCTTTAACGCCTTCCAGCGGCATCGCGTTATAGATAGAGGCACGCATACCGCCTACCACACGGTGACCTTTCAGCGCATGCAGACCCGCCGCGAAGGACTCTTCCAGGAACACGTTATCCAGGTTGTTGTCCGCCAGCTGGAACGGCACGTTCATGCGCGAACGGTTAGTTTTGGCGACATCGTTACGGTAGAAATCGCTCTTGTCGATCACGCCGTACAGCAGTTCAGCTTTTTGCTGATTGATCTTGTCCATCTGCGCCACGCCGCCTTTTTGCTTCAGCCATTTGAAGACCAGGCCGGAGAGATACCAGGCGAACGTTGGTGGAGTGTTGAACATGGAATCGTTGTCGTTCAGGACGGTGTAATCCAGAATTGACGGGCAAGACTTATGGGCTTTCCCCAGCAGGTCTTCACGCACGATAACGATAGTCAGACCCGCAGGACCGATGTTTTTCTGGGCACCCGCGTAGATGACGCCGTAGCGGCTGACGTCCAGCGGCGTGGACAGAATGGTGGAGGAGAAGTCCGCCGTCACAATGACATTTTCGCCAAAGTCTGGCTCTTCGTGAATAGCGATACCGTCGATGGTTTCGTTCGGGCAGTAATGAAGATACGCGGCGTTGTCAGAAAGCTGCCACTCACTCATCGGCTTCACGGCGCGCATACCGTCAACGGTCACTTTGGCATCGATAACGTTCGGCGTGCAATATTTGTGCGCTTCTTTTACCGCACTGGCCGCCCAGTAGCCGGCATCAACGTAATCAGCGGTGGATTTGTCGCCCAGCAGATTGAGCGGAATACCCGCAAACTGACCGCGTCCACCGCCGTGACAGAACAATACTTTGTAGTTCGAGGGAATGTTCAGCAGATCGCGAAAATCCTTTTCTGCCTCTTCCGCCACCTGAATAAACGCTTTACCCCGGTGGCTGACTTCCATCACCGACGTACCCAGACCGTTCCAGTCACACAGCTCCTGTTGAGCCTGTTTGAGCACGTCTGCCGGTAACATTGCCGGACCTGAACTGAAATTAAAGACTTGAGCCATTTCCCCTCACCACGCTAAAAGCCATAAGTTATAACTGTGGATATCGGTTTTATCACTCAGTGACACGCGCCGCAATGTCTAAAACTTATGGCCGAAGAAATGTGCCCCTCGTCACACAAAACAATCTGCCGTACCGTTGTCGCAAAACCGACAATATCGCTGTCAGGTAATGCGTTTAGCACGGCTAACCTTCGTCCATTCTGGATTTGTACAGCGAGGGCATAATTGATGATCGCCCGCCTGCATGACCACCACGTGGCTGCATTTTATGCAGGCATACTGGCCCGCATCAGGGACGGTTTTGTATCGCTCGATAAGCATATCCGGCAGTATGCACAGGCCGGGCTTGACCTCATCGTCAGGATAGTAATAAACGCTGATTTGACCGTTCGTTTCCATAATCGCCAGACGCACCTGCCCCAGTTGTTCAACGCTGCTTATACGTAGCTCCATAAAGAACTCAAACTCCGTCATATTGGCGCTTTGCACATTCTCCCAGGCCAGTTGACCATCTTCGACAATCACCACCGGTTTTCCTTCGAACAGATCTTCCAGTTTTTCACTTTTCGACATCAGCCACATGACCAGCCGGTACAGCAGCGCAAGCGTCACGAAGACGATAAAAACCGGCACCATCGGCACATCGTCATAAAAGGCAACGTCCCCTGCCGCCGAACCCAGCGTCAGGATAATCAGCACTTCAAACAGTGACATCTGCCGCACGCCGCGACGTCCGGTGATTTTCAGGAACAGGAAGACGAGTACAAAGGTGTACAGGCTACGCAACGCCACTTCGCCTAAAAACTCAGGTGGGACTTTATCAAACGCCATCCGCTGGAGATCAAATGCTTTCATTTTTTTATGCCTTAACAGTAGGTTACTGCTTATAAGCATAGCCCAGCCATTTATTTTCGCCGGAGATAGCACCCGTCACGCAAAACCCGTATCATTGCGCGCTTTACGTACGATAAAAGTGAACGCCATGACTCAAACGTTTATCCCCGGCAAAGACGCCGCTCTGGAAGATTCCATCGCTCGCTTCCAGCAGAAACTGACCGACCTGGGCTTTAATATCGAAGAAGCCTCCTGGCTGAATCCGGTGCCTCACGTCTGGTCCGTGCATATTCGCGACAAAGACTGTGCGCTGTGCTTTACCAACGGCAAAGGCGCGACCAAAAAAGCGGCACTGGCCTCTGCGCTGGGTGAGTATTTTGAGCGTCTGTCCACCAACTATTTCTTCGCCGACTTCTGGCTGGGTGAAACGATTGCCAACGGCCCGTTCGTTCACTACCCGAACGAAAAATGGTTCCCGCTACCCGAAGACGACGAACTGCCGGAAGGCATTCTCGATGCCCGCCTGCGCGCGTTCTACGATCCGGAAAACGAACTGACCGCCAGCATGCTGATCGACCTGCAATCCGGCAATGAGGATCGTGGTATCTGCGCCCTGCCGTTCACCCGTCAGTCTGACGAGCAGACCGTTTACATTCCAATGAACATCGTTGGCAATCTGTATGTGTCTAACGGTATGTCTGCCGGTAACACCCGTAACGAAGCGCGTGTACAGGGGTTGTCTGAAGTTTTCGAGCGTCACATCAAAAACCGTATTATTGCTGAATCCATCAGCCTGCCGGAGATCCCGGCTGACGTGCTGGCGCGCTACCCGGGCGTGGTGGAATCCATCGCCAAACTGGAAGCGGAAGGTTTCCCAATCTTTGCTTATGACGGCTCTCTGGGCGGCAAATATCCGGTTATCTGCGTGGTACTGTTTAACCCGGCAAATGGCACCTGCTTCGCCTCTTTCGGCGCGCACCCGGACTTCGGCGTGGCGCTGGAGCGTACCGTGACCGAACTGCTGCAAGGTCGTAGCCTGAAAGATCTCGACGTATTCACCCCGCCAACCTTTGATGACGAAGAAGTCGCCGAGCACACCAACCTCGAAACGCACTTCATCGACTCCAGCGGTTTGATCTCCTGGGATATGTTCAAACAGGACGCAGACTATCCGTTCGTGGACTGGAGCTTTGCCGGTACGACGGAAGAAGAGTTCGCCACCCTGATGGCGATCTTCAACGCGGAAGATCAGGAAGTCTATATTGCCGACTATGAACACCTCGGCGTTTATGCGTGCCGTATTATTGTGCCGGGTATGTCGGACATCTATCCGGCAGAAGATCTGTGGCTGGCGAACAACAGCATGGGCGCGCATCTGCGTGAAACCCTGCTGGCCCTGCCGGGCAGCGAGTGGGATAAAGAAGATTATCTGAACCTGATCGCCCAACTGGACGAAGAAGGACACGATGATTTCACCCGCGTACGCGAACTGCTGGGTCTGGCAACCGGAAAAGATAACGGCTGGTACACGCTGCGCATCGGCGAGCTAAAAGCGATGCTGGCGCTGGCGGGCGGCGATCTGGATCAGGCTTTGGCCTGGACCGAGTGGACGATGGAGTTTAACCAGTCCGTCTTCTCCGCCGAGCGCACTAACTATTACCGTTGCCTGCAAACGCTGCTCCTGCTTTCTCAGGAAGACGACCGCGAGCCATTGCAGTATCTGAACGCCTTCGTCCGCATGTACGGTGCAGATGCCGTTGAAGCTGCCAGCGCTGCGCTGAGCGGTGAAGAACCGTTCTATGGCCTGCAAGCGGTTGACAGCGATCTGAAAGCCTTCCCGGCGCATCAGTCACTGCTGAATGCGTATGAAAAATTGCAGAAGGCTAAAGCCGCTTACTGGTCAAAATAAGCGCATATAACATTAATGGCTGTAGGCGTATTCAATCGCCTGAGCTATATTACGGGGCAATTTCATTGCCCCTTTTTTTTATTTTTCCGCAATGACGTTTAATTGTAATAATTAAGTTAACCACGGGTAAATATAAAAACGCTTACCTGGGCTTTACTGTTACTAATTCTAATAAATACTCCATTTTAATTAACTGTTCCACGGGAGGCTGAAGGAAAAAATTCAACTCTTTTCATAACTTTTAAAATTTATTTTTATACGGATAATCAAATACTTACTCCGCTTTTGCTGTAAAACCATACACACTGCGGGCCTATAAGCCAGGCGAGATATGATCTATATCAATTTCTCTTCTATAATGCTTTGTTAGTATCTCGTCGCCGACTTAATAAAGAGAGAGTTAGTGTGAAAGCTGACAACCCTTTTGATCTATTACTCCCCGCTGCGATGGCGAAAGTTGCCGAAGAAGCGGGTGTCTACAAAGCAACGAAACATCCGATGACGACGTTCTTTCTGGCCATTACGGCTGGGGTGTTCATCTCCATCGCTTTCGTCTTCTATATCACAGCCACCACCGGCACTGCCGGGATGCCTTTCGGCATAGCGAAACTGATTGGTGGTATTTGCTTCTCACTGGGCCTGATCCTCTGCGTCATCTGCGGCGCCGACCTCTTCACCTCAACGGTGCTGATTGTTGTGGCAAAAGCCAGCGGAAGAATTACCTGGGGTCAACTGGGGCGCAACTGGCTCAACGTCTACGTTGGCAACCTGATTGGCTGTCTGCTCTTTGTTCTGTTGATGTGGCTTTCTGGCGAGTACATGACCGCCAACGGCGGCTGGGGGCTTAACGTCCTGCAAACCGCCGACCACAAAATGCACCATACATTTATCGAAGCCGTTGCTCTCGGCATCCTTGCAAACCTGATGGTCTGCCTGGCGGTCTGGATGAGCTACTCTGGTCGTAGCCTGATGGATAAAGCCATGATTATGGTTCTGCCGGTTGCGATGTTTGTTGCCAGCGGCTTTGAGCACAGTATTGCGAATATGTTCATGATCCCGATGGGGATTGTTATCCGCAACTTTGCAAGCCCGGAGTTCTGGACTGCTGTTGGTTCAACCCCGGAAAGTTTTTCACACCTGACTATTATGAATTTCATTACTGATAACCTGATCCCCGTCACTATCGGGAACATTATCGGTGGGGGTCTGTTAGTTGGGTTGACATACTGGGTCATTTACCTGCGTGGCGGCGATCATCATTAATGGTTGTCTCAGGCAGTAAATAAAAAATCCACTTAAGAAGGTAGGTGTTACATGTCCGAGCTTAATGAAAAGTTAGCCACAGCCTGGGAAGGTTTTACGAAAGGTGACTGGCAGAATGAAGTCAACGTCCGTGACTTCATTCAGAAAAACTATACCCCGTATGAAGGTGACGAATCCTTCCTGGCTGGTGCAACTGACGCAACCACCAAGCTGTGGGACAGCGTAATGGAAGGCGTTAAACTGGAAAACCGCACTCACGCGCCAGTTGATTTTGACACCTCCGTTGCTTCTACCATTACTTCTCACGATGCTGGCTACATCAACAAAGCCCTTGAGAAAATCGTTGGTCTCCAGACTGAAGCACCACTGAAACGCGCAATCATCCCGTTCGGTGGCATTAAAATGGTTGAAGGTTCCTGCAAAGCGTATAACCGCGAGCTGGACCCAATGCTGAAAAAAATCTTCACCGAATACCGTAAAACCCATAACCAGGGTGTATTCGATGTTTACACCAAAGACATTCTGAACTGCCGTAAATCTGGCGTTCTGACCGGTCTGCCAGATGCCTATGGCCGTGGCCGTATCATCGGTGACTACCGTCGCGTTGCGCTGTACGGTATCGACTTCCTGATGAAAGACAAATACGCGCAGTTCGTCTCTCTCCAGTCTGACCTGGAAAACGGCGTAAACCTGGAAGCGACTATCCGTCTGCGTGAAGAGATTGCTGAACAGCACCGTGCGCTGGGTCAGATCAAAGAGATGGCGGCTAAATACGGCTGTGATATCTCTGGTCCTGCAACCAACGCTCAGGAAGCTATTCAGTGGACCTACTTCGGCTACCTGGCCGCGGTTAAGTCTCAGAACGGTGCAGCAATGTCCTTCGGCCGCGTATCCACCTTCCTGGATGCGTATATCGAACGCGATATCAAAGCAGGCAAAATCACCGAGCAAGACGCTCAGGAAATGATTGACCATCTGGTCATGAAACTGCGTATGGTTCGCTTCCTGCGTACTCCAGAATATGATGAGCTGTTCTCTGGTGACCCAATCTGGGCAACCGAATCTATCGGCGGTATGGGCGTAGATGGCCGTACGCTGGTAACCAAAAACAGCTTCCGCTTCCTGAACACCCTGTACACCATGGGTCCTTCTCCGGAGCCGAACATCACCGTTCTGTGGTCTGAAAAACTGCCACTGAACTTCAAGAAATTCGCCGCTAAAGTGTCCATCGACACCTCTTCTCTGCAATACGAGAACGATGACCTGATGCGTCCGGACTTCAACAACGACGACTACGCTATCGCGTGCTGCGTAAGCCCAATGGTTGTTGGTAAGCAAATGCAGTTCTTCGGTGCGCGTGCAAACCTGGCGAAAACCATGCTGTACGCAATCAACGGCGGCGTTGACGAAAAACTGAAAATGCAGGTTGGTCCTAAGTCTGAACCGATCAAAGGCGACCTTCTGAACTTCGACGAAGTGATGGAGCGCATGGATCACTTCATGGACTGGCTGGCTAAGCAGTATGTCACTGCGCTGAACGTCATCCACTACATGCACGACAAGTACAGCTACGAAGCCTCTCTGATGGCGCTGCACGACCGTGACGTCGTTCGCACCATGGCGTGTGGTATCGCAGGTCTGTCCGTTGCGGCTGACTCCCTGTCTGCAATCAAATATGCGAAAGTTAAACCAATTCGTGACGAAGATGGTCTGGCTATCGACTTCGAAATCGAAGGCGAATATCCGCAGTTTGGTAACAACGACGCTCGCGTTGATGACATGGCGGTTGACCTGGTAGAACGTTTCATGAAGAAAATTCAGAAACTCACTACCTATCGTAACGCTATCCCGACTCAGTCTGTTCTGACCATCACCTCTAACGTTGTGTATGGTAAGAAAACCGGTAACACCCCAGACGGTCGTCGTGCTGGCGCGCCATTCGGCCCAGGTGCTAACCCAATGCACGGTCGTGACCAGAAAGGTGCGGTTGCCTCTCTGACCTCCGTTGCTAAACTGCCGTTTGCATACGCGAAAGATGGTATCTCTTACACCTTCTCTATCGTGCCAAACGCGCTGGGTAAAGACGACGAAGTGCGTAAAACTAACCTCGCGGGTCTGATGGATGGTTACTTCCACCACGAAGCGTCCATCGAAGGTGGTCAGCACCTGAACGTGAACGTGATGAACCGTGAAATGCTGCTCGACGCGATGGAACATCCTGAGAAGTATCCTCAGCTGACCATCCGCGTATCTGGCTACGCAGTACGTTTTAACTCCCTGACGAAAGAACAGCAGCAGGACGTTATCACCCGTACTTTCACTCAGTCCATGTAAGTGGAATTGACTGAAATCACGCGTTAAAAAGCGTACAATAAAGGCTCCACGCAAGTGGGGCCTTTTTAACACCCTCGCTTCATCAGTCTCTTTTGTCCGCTATCTATACTTAATGGATAACAGCCAAAACAGACTCGACATAGCCTTTGAGCTGTGCATCTACATAGGCCCCCGGATGGGCCAAATTCGGAGATATCACCGCAATGTCAATTATTGGTCGCATTCACTCCTTTGAATCCTGTGGCACCGTCGATGGCCCGGGGATCCGCTTTATCACTTTCTTCCAGGGCTGCCTGATGCGCTGCCTGTACTGCCATAACCGTGACACCTGGGACACCCATGGCGGTAAAGAAGTCACCGTTGAAGATCTGATGAAAGAGGTGGTGACCTATCGCCACTTCATGAACGCGTCCGGTGGTGGCGTGACGGCATCCGGCGGTGAAGCTATTCTTCAGGCTGAATTTGTGCGCGACTGGTTCCGCGCCTGCCATAAAGAAGGTATTCATACCTGCCTCGACACCAACGGCTTTGTGCGCCGTTACGATCCGGTTATTGATGAACTGCTTGAAGTGACCGATCTGGTGATGCTCGATCTCAAGCAGATGAACGATGAGATCCACCAGAATCTGGTTGGCGTCTCAAACCACCGTACGCTGGAATTTGCCAAATACATTGCCAACAAAGGCGTCAAGACCTGGATCCGCTACGTGGTGGTACCGGGCTGGTCAGATGATGATGATTCTGCACATCGTCTGGGCGAATTTACCCGGGATATGGGTAACGTGGAGAAAATTGAACTCCTGCCCTATCACGAGCTGGGTAAACACAAATGGGTGGCAATGGGTGAAGAGTACAAGCTCGATGGCGTGAAGCCGCCGAAAAAAGAGACGATGGAGCGCGTCAAAGGTATTCTTGAGCAGTATGGCCACAAGGTCATGTATTAACGAAAAGGCCCGGTGAAAACCGGGCCTTTTTATATTCTATTTAAAGACGCCGTTAATCACGGAAGTCACAATCGCGGTACTCAGCGCAATTAAGACCAGGTCGTCACCCACCACGCGCCATTCATAGCCCGGATAAGAAGGAAGCTGACCCAGCATATCGGCTGGCACGGTTTTCTTCGCAATGCCCGGAGGCAGTGGCTTACCGCGCGCCAGGTTTTTCGCAATACCCGGAGGCAGAGAGTCGTAGCCCGTTAAGCCGTAATTCAGTGCCAGATGGCGGGCATGATCGAAGCTCACGCGGACGTCAACATCATGACCAACATCGTTGCTGTTTTTAAAGCTCTTATCCGATTTTCCTGGATTATCCTGGCCGGTATTGTGCTTATTACCATGGTTACCAGCGTTCCCGTTACCATGATTGCCGCTATTACCTTGTCCGCCACCGTTTCCGTGGCCACCGCCATTCCCGTTTCCAGGATTAGCCATGGCCGGAGCCGTTGCAAACGTTAAAGCCAACACTACGGCAAGTGCGGTAGTGGAAAAACGACGAGTAGACATGATTGCTGCCTTTTAGTGGTAGAACTCATTTGAATTATCGCCAGGCAGTAAAAACTCACAATAAGTAAAAGTCTTATATGTGACAGGGACAAAAAAGCCTGTCATCGACAGGCTTTTATTTAATCAGGCATGTGCCACTGGCGTTGGGTGCTCGCCCACTTTGCGCAGCAACATTAACAGATAAATAAACGATACGCTGGCGATCATGATAAACAGCAGATTATCAGAGTAATTTTGCATGAGCATAGCGGTAAAAGTCGGCCCCAGTAAACTGCCGATGGTGTAACTCAGCAACAATGCCTGGTTCATCGCCACCAGCTGGTGATGCTCAACTTTCTCACAGGCCCAGGCCATCGCGACCGGATAGAGCGTAAAACCCGCAGCCCCCAGAATGAACAGCGCAGGCGCCATCGCGGCGTTGCTGAGCATGGCGAGACAGCCCATGATGACCACGAAAACCTGGACGCGCAGCACCAGCAGACGACCAAAGCGGTCCGCCAGGCGGCCAATCGGCCACTGGCCGACAATCCCCGCGCTGACCATCACCGCCATCCAGAAACCGATCCCGGAATCGCTGACGCCCTGATGGTTGAGATAAAGCGGCATCAGGCCATAGAGCGACCCCAGCACAATCCCGGAAATAATACAGCCGTTAATCCCCAGGCGCGCATGGCGCAGTCTCAGCATCGGCCAAACGTGCGTGGCCTCCTGATGCTCACTGCTCTGGTTCACGATACGGGTAAAGAGCAGCGGCAGAATTGCGGCCAGCACCATCCCTGTTACCCATGGCAGAACGCTCATCAGGTCGGTTGGGAATTTGCTGACCATCAGTTGTCCCAGAACGGTACCGACGTAGTAAACCATCATATAAGCCGCCAGCAGACGCCCGCGATTACGGGACGTGCCGCTGCACATCAGCGCACTTTCAACCACCACCCAGATCATGGCGCAGCCAACGCCCGCAATAAAGCGCCAGACCATCCAGCTCCAGAAGCCGACCATCAGTCCTAAACCGGCGCATCCGACGGCAAAGATCAGTGACGCCAGATAATAGCTGCGGTTAAAACCAAAGCGCTTAATAAGGCTGCCCGTTAATAAGGTGCCCAGCAGATTGCCCGTAAAAAAGGACGAGCTAACCATACCCACCTGCCAGGTTGGTAAGTTTTCATGGGCGAGCCATAGCGGGACGAGTGTGTTCAACACCGCGATCGCCAGGGTCAGCAAAAGCAGGCCACAGAGCAACAAAAGCACCGGGCGGGTATAGGTGGTCATGGATTAAAAACCGTGAGGAAGTTCAGATTTCGTGCGCATCATGCCACTGGCAAAAACAAAGTCAATCCACCGATTCAGGCGTCACGCACGATATGCGCCTTGTCGATTTAAAAAACTCATCCTGCTAATGCAAAGCCTGCTACCAATATTAATTATCTATTTGTTTTTATTTATTTCCGGGAATTTTTACAACGAAACATCAGTCGAAAAATTTCATGAATGAAAAAAGAAAAGCCGGGCACTATGTCCCGGCTTTTTATAACAAAATCTAAAATTAGCTGGCGACAGCCATACCGACCGTCATATGCAGACCGTAAAATACGCCGCGACCAATTAACTCCCCTGCCAACACCAGCACAAAGGCCAGTGACAGCAACGGTAGCGCAGGCGCGTAACCTTTAAGCTGAGGGGCAATCCAGCACACCAGCGCCGCCGTCAGCAGCAGCACACGCCAGGCCATCAGAGAACCGTAATCCGGTACCAGCGCCGAAGCCTGTTGGATAGAGCTGTGAATCGTCGCCAGCTCCGCTCCCTGCATAAGCGCTACAACGGTACTGATGACCAGTGCCAGCAGCGAGACCGCGGGCAGCAGGCGCATCGCCCAACCATTAATGCCAGCTACACGCAGAAGCAGATAACCCAGCAGCGGCCCGCCAATAAACATGGTCAGGAAGAAGCTCATCGGCGTCCAGACGCTGTACCAGGTCGGAACGGTATCGATGGTGTTGTACACCCGGACCATCATCCAGACGAAGACAACGCCCAGTACCATGGTGACGATGAGCCACAACGCACGTAACCCTGACGGCAGCTTTTTCAGCGCTGCCAGTAACCACCCCAGCCCGCCAACTGCAAAGAAGATTGCGCCGCTGGCAATCTCGTTACTCAGCGAAGAGGCACCTACGCGGTTCAGGGAGTTAAACGCGCGCATCGGTGAGCCCAGGTGCAGCGTAGAGGCGATAAACCCAATCCCCATCAACACCCACAGGCCAAACATGCTCAACACTAAACGCTGCTGCTGTTCAGCATTGAGGTTCCCTTTTAACAGCGCCAGCGCAAGGACGATAAACCCGCCTGCAACACACTGCCCAAAGACCGTGAAGATCATAAGCGGCCATTCATGCCATCCACTTCCCATCTCACACCTCCTTCGGGTTTGCCAGGTAGCCGGTGGTGTCACCCGTCGGACGGCTGTTGGCGTTAGGTTTAATCACAATACTCGGCTTCGTGAAGTGCGCAGACGGCAGCGGCGCGACCGCAGCAAGCTGACCGTGTTTTTTACGCAGCTCTTCAATCGGGCCAAAGTCCAGCGCGCGCAGCGGGCAGGACTCGACGCAGATGGGCTTTTTGCCGTCCGCCACGCGGCTGTGGCAGCCGTCGCACTTGGTCATGTGGCCTTTAGCCGCGTTATACTGCGGCGCACCGTACGGGCAGGCCATGTGGCAGTAGCGACAGCCAATGCAGACATCCTCGTCCACCACCACAAAACCGTCGTCGCGCTTGTGCATTGCCCCGCTCGGGCAGACCTTGGTGCAGGCCGGATCTTCGCAGTGGTTGCAGGCAATCGACAGGTAATAGGCGAAGACGTTCTGATGCCAGACGCCGTTATCCTCCTGCCAGTCGCCGCCCGCGTATTCATAAATACGACGGAAGCTGACGTCCGGGGTCAGGTCTTTATAATCCTTGCAGGCCAGCTCGCAGGTTTTACACCCGGTGCAGCGGCTGGAATCAATAAAAAATCCATACTGGGTTGTCATCGGTTACTCCTTACGCCTTTTCAACCTGAACGAGGTTTGTGTGGGATGGGTTGCCCTTCGCCAGCGGCGATGGACGCTGCGTAGTGAGAACGTTGATGCAGCCCGCCTGATCGATACGGTTCGCATCCGGGTTATACCAGGCCCCTTCCCCCAGCGCGACAACGCCAGGCATCATGCGCGGAGTCACTTTAGCTTCGATATGCACTTCGCCACGTCCGTTGAAGATACGTACGCGATCGCCATTACTGATGCCGCGCGCTTTCGCATCCATCGGGTTGATCCACATCTCCTGTCGGCAGGCCGCTTTCAGAACGTCAACGTTGCCGTAGGTGGAGTGAACACGCGCTTTGTAGTGGAAACCGGTTAACTGAAGTGGGAATTTCTCCGTCAGCGGATCGTTGTAGTTTTCGAAGCCAGGCGTATAGATCGGCAGCGGATCGATAACGTCCCCTTCCGGCAATTCCCACGTGGCGGCAATTTTTGCCAGCTCTTCGGAGTAGATCTCGATTTTGCCCGACGGCGTGGTCAGCGGATTGGCCTGCGGATCGTCGCGGAAGGCTTTATACGCCACGTGATGCCCTTCCGGATCGCGCTGCTTGTACATGCCCTGCTTGCGGAAGGTATCGAAGTCCGGCAGGTCTGGAATGGCTTTGCGTGAGAGCTCGTGCAGATGGCGCATCCACTCTTCCTGAGTACGCCCCTCTGTGAACTGCTGCTCAACGCCAAGACGTTTCGCCAGCTCGGACGTCATCTCATAGATAGTTTTGCACTCGAAGCGCGGTTTGATGGCCTGGTCTGTGAAGATCACATAGGACATGTTGCCGCAGGAGGCGTCCAGCGCGAAATCCATCTGCTCAGAGGCGGTGCAGTCTGGGAGCAGAATATCGGCATACTTCGCCGATGAGGTCATATGGCAGTCGATCACCACAATCATTTCGCACTTCTTGTCGTCCTGCAAAATTTCATGGGTGCGGTTGATTTCAGAGTGCTGGTTGATCAGGCAGTTACCGGCATAGTTCCAGATCATTTTGATCGGCACATCCAGCTTATCTTTGCCCCGAACACCGTCACGTAGCGCGGTCATTTCCGGGCCGCGCTCGATCGCGTCCGTCCACATAAACATGGAGATGCTGGTCTGAACCGGGTTATCCAGCGTTGGCATACGTTCAAACGGTACTTCATACGAGCCTTCACGCGCCCCGCTATTACCGCCGTGAATGCCGACGTTGCCAGTCAGAATCGAGAGCATAGAAATAGCGCGGGTGGCAATTTCGCCGTTCGCGTGACGCTGCGGTCCCCAGCCCTGGCTGATATAAGCCGGTTTTGCTGAACCAATTTCACGGGCCAGCTGAACAATACGTTCGACTGGAATGCCGGTGATGGTGGATGCCCACTCAGGGGTTTTCGCTACCCCGTCGCTGCCCTGACCAAGAATATACGCTTTGTAATGCCCGTTAGCCGGTGCGCTGGCTGGCAGCGTCTTCTCGTCATAGCCGACGCAGTATTTATCAAGGAACGGCTGATCGACGAGGTTTTCAGTGATCATCACATACGCCAGCGCATTGACCAGCGCCGCATCGGTACCAGGGCGGATAGGGATCCACTCGTCTTCTCGCCCCGCGCCGGTATCGGTGTAGCGCGGATCGACGATGATCATACGTGCGTTGGATTTGGCGCGCGCCTGCTCAAGATAATAGGTTACCCCACCGCCGCTCATACGCGTTTCGCCCGGGTTGTTGCCGAACAATACCACCAGCTTGCTGTTTTCTATATCCGACGGGCTGTTACCGTCTGCCCAGCCGCCATAGGTGTAGTTCAGGCCCGCGGCAATCTGTGCGGAAGAGTAGTCGCCATAATGGTTGAGATAGCCGCCGCAGCAGTTCATCAGGCGCGCTACCAGCGTTTTACCCGGCGGCCAGGAGCGGGTCATGGTGCCGCCCAGCGTCCCGGTGCCATAGTTCAGGTAGATGGATTCGTTGCCGTACTCTTTGATCAGGCGCTGCATGTTGGTCGCGATAATATCGTAGGCTTCGTCCCAGCTAATGCGCTCGAACTTCCCTTCCCCACGCTTACCGACACGCTTCATCGGATATTTCAGACGATCCGGGTTATAAACGCGACGGCGCATTGAGCGGCCACGCAGACAGGCACGAACCTGGTGTAACCCTTCGTAGTTATCATCGCCGGTATTGTCGGTTTCAACGTATTTGATTTCACCGTCCACAACATGCATACGCAGGGGACAACGGCTACCACAGTTAACGGTACAGGCACTCCACACCACTTTTTCCGGGGCTGAAGCGGGAGACAGAGCCTCCGCCGCCGACGCCAGACGGGTAAAAGGAAGCGTAAAGGCGCTGCTGGCAACCGCCAGACCACCTATTGCCGTGGTTTTCATCAACCCACGGCGAGTGACCTCGGCAGCCATTAACGCTTCAGGCGCTTTGATTTTCATAAAGACTCACTTTGGTTGCTCACAAAGAAAAGAGAGGCGGCGCATACCGCTATGTAGTTTTATATATAACGAATTCCTTCGTTACAGGTGTTTTATGCTAACTTTCGTTCGGAGGAGTATTACTACTTTAGAGGGAGGGAATATTGCGTCGTATCAAATCAAAGATATAAAAAAGCGCCCTGAGGCGCTTTTTTGTTTTGCAGCAAAATATTAGCCGATGAACTGCTGGCCTTTCATGTAAGGACGCAGCACCTCAGGGATCTCAATACGACCATCTGCCTGCTGGTAGTTCTCCAGCACGGCAACCAGCGTACGGCCAACCGCCAGACCAGAACCGTTCAGGGTATGAACCAGACGGGTCTTCTTGTCGGACTTGCTGCGGCAACGCGCCTGCATACGACGCGCCTGGAAATCCCAGACGTTAGAGCAAGAGGAGATTTCACGGTAGGTGTTTTGCGCAGGCACCCAGACTTCGAGGTCGAAGGTTTTGCAGGCGCCGAAGCCCATGTCACCAGTGCACAGCGCCATACGGCGGTATGGCAGCCCCAGCAGCTCCAGCACTTTCTCTGCGTGACCTGTCATCTCTTCCAGCGCGTCCATAGACTCTTCCGGACGAACGATCTGCACCATCTCAACTTTATCGAACTGGTGCATACGGATCAGACCGCGCGTATCACGACCGTAAGAACCGGCTTCAGAACGGAAACATGGAGAGTGCGCAGTCAGTTTGATTGGCAGATCGTCTTCGTCGATGATCTCATCACGCACGAGGTTGGTCAGCGGCACTTCCGCGGTTGGGATCAGCGCGTAGTTGCTGCTGTCAGCTTCTTCGTCCAGCGGACGGGTATGGAACAGATCGCCGGCAAATTTCGGCAGCTGGCCTGTACCGTACAGCGTATCGTGGTTAACCAGATACGGAACGTAGGTTTCGCTGTAGCCATGCTGCTCGGTGTGCAGATCCAGCATAAACTGCGCCAGCGCGCGGTGCAGGTGAGCAATCTGACCTTTCATTACCACGAAGCGAGAACCGGTCAGCTTAACCGCAGCCGCAAAGTCCAGGCCCGCGTGCATTTCGCCCAGCGTCACGTGATCGCGCACCTCGAAGTCAAACTCGCGAGGCGTACCCCAGCGTTTCACTTCAACGTTGTCGTTTTCGTCTTTGCCGACAGGGACGCTGTCGTCAGGAATGTTCGGGATCGCCAGAGCGATATCACGAATTTCAGCCTGAAGAACGTCCAGTTCAGCTTTCGCCTGATCCAGCTCTTCACCCAGTTTGTTCACTTCCAGGCGTAATGGCTCAATATCTTCCCCGCGCGCTTTCGCCTGGCCAATGGATTTCGATCGAGAATTACGCTCTGCCTGCAGATTTTCTGTTTGTACCTGCAAAACTTTACGACGCTCTTCAAGAGCGCGCAGCTTATCTACATCCAGCTTAAAGCCCCGGCGTGCCAGTTTTTCAGCGACTGCGTCTGGCTCATTACGCAGCAGATTGGGATCGAGCATGCTTATCCTGTGCTTATCGAATTAAAAGAGGAAAAAGTGACCACAGCCTGCGGCCACAGAGATATATTGCCAACATTACCGCAACGATTGAACTAACGGTAGCGTTTTATAGGGCTATTTTGATCCTGTCCGGCAAGCCAGGCGAGCTTTTCGCCAATCTTACCCTCAAGACCTCTATTTGTGGGGTGATAATAGCGGGTTTGTGCCATCTCCTGCGGGAAATACTCCTCGCCGGCGGCGTAGGCGTTGGGTTCGTCATGGGCGTAGCGATACTCCTGCCCGTAACCCATCTCTTTCATCAATTTGGTTGGCGCATTGCGCAGATGAACCGGCACATCGTAGTCCGGACGTTCACGTGCATCCGACATCGCCGCTTTGAAGGCGGTATACACCGCGTTACTTTTCGGTGCGCAAGCCAGATAGACAATTGCCTGCGCAATGGCACGCTCGCCCTCCGCAGGCCCGACGCGGGTAAAGCAGTCCCAGGCGGAAATAGCGACCTGCATGGCGCGTGGATCGGCATTACCGACATCTTCTGACGCAATCGCCAGGCAGCGACGCGCGACATATAACGGATCGCCACCGGCGGTGATGATACGCGCATACCAGTAGAGCGCCGCATCCGGAGCGCTGCCGCGCACGGACTTGTGTAATGCAGAGATGAGGTCGTAAAAACGATCGCCTTTATTATCGAAGCGCGCGCTGCGCTCACCGGCAATTTCGGTGAGCAGTTCAGGCTTTAATACGCGCTTGCCCGCATCGTCCACTTCGGCCATATCGGCCATCATTTCGAGCGTGTTCAACGCACGACGGGCATCACCGTTAACCAGTTCGGCGATAGCAAGACGCGTCTCGTCCGGCAGAACGATATCCTGCCCGCCGTAACCACGCGCGTTGTCCTCCATCGCCTGCGTCAGAACTTTTTCGATATCTTCCGTGGTCAGCGATTTAAGCAGATACACGCGCGCCCGGGAGAGCAGCGCAGAGTTCAGTTCAAACGACGGGTTTTCCGTGGTGGCGCCGATAAAGAAAATCGTACCGTCTTCAATGTGCGGCAGAAAGGCGTCCTGCTGGCTCTTGTTGAAGCGGTGAACTTCGTCGACAAACAGAATGGTGCGACGTCCGGCATTGCGGTTTTGTCGCGCCCGCTCGATCGCCTCGCGGATCTCTTTCACCCCCGACGTGACCGCCGAGATGCGCTCAACGTCCGCGCTGGCATAGCGGGCAATCACTTCAGCGAGCGTGGTTTTTCCAGTGCCGGGTGGCCCCCAGAGGATCATGGAGTGCAGATGCCCCGCCTCAATAGCGCGCGGCAAGGGTTTCCCCGCAGCCAGCAGATGTTGCTGACCGATGTACTGCGCTAAATTTTCTGGCCGCATACGGGCGGCCAGAGGTTGAAACGCATTATCTGAAAAATCGAGCGACAGGTTGCTCACTCATGCCTCTTACTTATTGCGTTGGTCGTCCACCGTTACGCCCTGCGGCGGGGTAAAGGTGAATTTCGATGCATCAATGGCGCCGTTTTGCTGAGACTTCAACTGATAGCTGCTGCGCTGATCGTCCTGCTCAACCGCGCCGAACTGATTGATGGTACCGTTGCTGCTCACGTTAATGGTGAACTGCTTCAGATTACCGTTGCTGCCTTTTGGCGTCAGGACGAACTCATCACCGTTTTGTTTGATGTTGTACTGCTGCCAGTCGCTGGACTGGTTACGGGCAATGAGCATAAACGGCGTATTGCTGGTCGCGTCTTTGAGCCAGGTGGCGGTCGCCTGCTCAACAAACGGATTGTAGAACCACAGGGTTTTACCGTCAGACACCAGAACGCTTTCATCCGGCTGGGTCATGTGCCAGTTGAACAGATTTGGGCGTTTTACCCACAAATCTCCCTGGCCTTCCTGCACCGCGTTGCCGCTGCCGTCAGTCACTTTTTGCGTGAAGCTGGCGTGGAAACTGCTCACTTTATCCAGTCGGCTTTTAAGGTCGCTGGCTGCATCAGCCCAGACGCTGCTGGCAACAAAACTGGAGAGTAATGCACAGGCGATGGCGATTTTTTTCATTGTTATTCCTTAAAATACGTCTTCCCGATATGGGGGTTCCGTTTCTATTCTGTACCTGCCCGAAGGCAGGCGACAGAAGAATATGCTTAATTTTTGCTGATTTACCCTTCTTTGCAATCGCTGAAGATTACTCAAAAGGCGGTGGCGCCAGCACCTCACGGTTACCGTTGTGCCCCTGTTCGCTCACGATGCCCTGGGCTTCCATCTGCTCAATGATACGCGCCGCGCGGTTGTAACCGATACGGAACTGGCGCTGCACGCCGGAGATGGACGCTTTGCGTTTTTCGGTGACGAAATTAACCGCCTGGTCGAATAACGGATCCAGCTCTTCGCCGCCGTCAAAACCACCGCCGCCACCTTCGTTTTCGCTGTCAGAGGTGATGCCGTCAACATATTGCGGTCGCCCGCGCGCTTTCCAGTCTTGCACAACCGCGTGCACTTCCTGGTCGCGAACAAACGCACCGTGAACACGCACCGGCGAGGTGGAGTTCGGCCCGGAATAGAGCATATCACCCATCCCCAGCAGCGACTCTGCTCCGCCCTGGTCAAGGATAGTACGGGAGTCAATTTTACTCGACACGGTAAACGCGATACGGGTCGGGATGTTTGCCTTAATAAGACCGGTGATTACATCCACGGACGGACGCTGCGTTGCCAGTACCAGGTGGATGCCCGCCGCACGCGCTTTCTGTGCCAGACGCGCAATCAGCTCTTCCACTTTCTTGCCAACGGTCATCATCAGGTCGGCAAATTCATCCACCAGCACCACGATGTAAGGCAGTTTTTCCAGCACCGGATGCTGGGCATCCATGCTGTCACCCGGCTTCCAGTATGGGTCCGGAATCGGACGGCCCATACGCGCCGCCTCGGCGATTTTCTCGTTATAACCGGCCAGGTTACGCACGCCCAGCGCCGACATCAGCTTGTAGCGACGCTCCATTTCATTGACGCTCCAGCGTAATGCGTTGGCGGCGTCCTTCATGTCGGTAACCACTTCCGTTAACAGATGCGGAATGCCTTCGTAGACGGACAGTTCGAGCATTTTTGGGTCGATCATGATGAAACGCACGTCTTCAGGCTGCGCTTTGTAGAGCATACTGAGGATCATGGCGTTCACACCGACCGATTTACCCGAGCCTGTTGTACCCGCAACCAGCAGGTGCGGCATCTTCGCGAGATCGGCAACCACCGGATCGCCGGCGATATCTTTACCCAACACCACGGTCAGCGGGGACGGGTTGTCGCGGAATTTGGTGTTATCCAGAACTTCACGCAGATAAACGGTCTGGCGTTTCTTGTTTGGCAGCTCAAGGCCAACGTAAGGCTTGCCTGGGATCACTTCCACCACGCGTACCGCCACGGTGGACAGAGAACGCGCCAGGTCGCGGGAGAGGTTAGAAATACGCGCCGCTTTTACGCCCGGTGCCAGGTTCAGTTCGAAACGGGTGATCACCGGGCCCGGTGAGTAGTTCACCACGTCCGCTTTAATGCGGAAGTCAGCCAGACGCGCTTCCACCAGACGGGCCATCTGCTCAAGGGCAAAGGTATCCACCGGCTCGACTTCCGCTGGCGGTGGCGTTAACAGATCCAGCGACGGCAGCGGCGTACTTGGTCGTTGCAGCGGTCGGCTGTCTCCGTTACGCATCAGCAGCGGGTGAATCAGGCTCTCCTGCGGCTGTGGTGCTGGCTGCTGGAACTGTGGCTGAGGCGGTTGAGAAGGTGTCTGCGGCTGCGCATACGCCTGCGGCGCCAGCTGTTGCGGCTGCACGTAAGCCTGTGGTGCAGGCGGCTGACGCACCGGCTCCGCTTCCGGCATTACGCTCGGCGTGAACAGCGGTTCGCTTGGGCCATCATCCACCAGATCTTTCATTGGTGAGAATTCGAAATCCGACAGCGAGAACGGGTTTGCCCCCGAAGGTTGCTCACCGGAATAACGCTGCTGCTGCGTTGCTGCAAACTGGCGCGCCAGCTCCGCTTCGGCCGCATCATCGTCGTCCTGCTGTGAAGGCACGTGATGCTGTGAAGGCACGTCATGCTGATACTCTTCGCCGTAACGCTGATTCTGCTGGGCAGCAAACTGACGCGCCAGCTCATCCTGATGCAGTTCGTCGGCATCATCTTCGTAGTCGGACTCACGGGCTTTTTCTTCCGCCATACGCTGGGAAGGCAGTTTAATGCCATAAGAGGCCAGCTCCCGGCGAGTCGGTACGCGCACGCGGTTAGGGCGCGGCAGCTGTGGACCAATGCCCTCTTTCACCTGAGGACGCGGGGCGCTGTCGGCTGCCGGGCTGAATAGCGGAGCGGACGCGGCAGCGGCTGCCGTTGCCTGCTTCACGGCTTCTGCACCCGACGCAACGGCTGGCGTAGGTTCTACAGGTGGAACGCTGACCGAAGGCGCTTTTGCAACAGGCTCCTGCACCGGCTCGGGCACGGGCTGATACCAGGCGGCAAGCTGCTCGCGCTCACGGGCGCGGCGCTCTTCCACTTCTTCAAAATAGTATAATGGCGGACGGGATGGCTTCGCTTCCTCCACCACTTCGGGTTCAGACACCGGTGCAACGTATGGCTGTTCAGGTACAGCGGGTTCGGGCGTATAAGCCTGATACGGTTGTTGCGGCACGCTGGCAGGTCCAGGCGGCTGATACGGTTGCTGCCACTGTTCCTGCTGCACAGGAATATAACTTTCAGGCTCAGGCGCAATGGTCGGTTCAGGCGTATGGACGCCTGGCGCAGTCTGCCAGTCTACCTGCGGTTGCTGGATCGCGGACTCCGGCGCCGGAACAGGCGAGGACGGCATCACGGCTTCAACAGGCGCAACATGGGCCTGCGCAGCCGTCGTTGCGGCAGCAGCAGCGGCTACCGGTTCAGTCACGGAGTGGCCATTCAGCAGCGGATCGTATTCGTCATACTCTCCCGGCGTGGCTCGATGGCCAGAGAACAGTACGTCATCAGGGTCGACGGCCGCACCGCGATACTCAATCTGCTCGTCTTCATCCATACGTTTGCCGGAGAACAGCGCGGCATCCGTTTTACGGCCTAACGGGTTAGCAAATTTTTCAGCGACGCGCTGGCGGCGCGCCAGAGCACCGCGCAGAATACGCGCGCGGCGAGATTCACGCCGCTGTACAGGCGCCTCGTCTTCCTCTTCATACTCATCTTCATACTCGTCTTCATCGACCCACGTATCGTCACGACGGGTACGGTTGCTGGCGAACGTCAGCAGCGTCAGAATAAAGCTGCCGATCTTCTCAGCAATGCTCACCCAGGACCAGCCGGTAAACAGCGTCAGGCCCGCCGCCCAGATACAGAGCAGCGCCAGCGTGCCGCCGCTGCTATGAAGCATCGGTTGCAGCGCGGAGCTCAACAGGCTGCCGATCACCCCGCCGGAGGCGAAGTACCAGATATCATCGGCGTTGATCGCCGCCAGCCCACAGGAGGTGAGGATCAGCGCCAGGGCGCCAATCAGGCGCAGCGAAACGGCAAAATAATCGATGTAGTCGTCGTTCTGTCGATGACGCCAGGCAAACCAGCATCCGCCAATAATGATGACGGGAAGGGTATAAGCCATCACTCCGAAAATGAAAAAGAGCGTGTCCGCAAGCCAGGCACCGGGAACGCCACCTAAGTTATGAATAGGCTCATGCCATGCGGTTTGCGACCAGCTGGGATCTGAGGGGTTGAAACTGAGTAAGGCGGCCATCAGCCAGACGGCAAAAAGGGCAATAACAATCAGTAATGCCTCGAGGAGACGACGTCCGCTGCTTAGCTTAGATAATGTGACTTCTTTGTCTTCAGTGTATTCCTGGCTCAAGAAAGGCTCTCCAGGTATCAGGCATGTCCTGCCTGTGTGCTAAAACGGACAACAGCGCCGGGTATCCCCGGCACTGTTGCTGTATGGATTAACAGGAGTGTAATCAAACTACACTGATTTTGCACCTGTTCCGTGTTAGCGCGTCTTAATAACCAGACGATTGCTCTGTTTGACCTCTTCCATCACCACATAAGTACGGGTGTCGTTCACGCCTGGCAGACGCAGCAGGGTTTCACCCAGCAGCTTACGGTAGGCGGACATATCAGGCACACGGGTTTTTAACAGGTAGTCAAAATCACCGGAAACCAGATGACACTCTTGAATTTCTTCAAGTTTTTGTACAGCGGCGTTAAATTGCTCAAACACATCCGGCGCACCACGATTCAGAGTAATCTCAACAAATACCAGAAGTGAGGCATCCAGATAATGCGGGTTTAGCAGAGCCGTATAGCCCTGAATAAAACCCTGTCTTTCCAGTCGACGCACACGCTCAAGGCACGGCGTCGGGGAAAGTCCCACACGTTTTGAAAGCTCGACGTTGGAAATACGCCCATCCTTTTGCAATTCATTAAGAATGTTACGATCGATACGGTCGAGATCTTTGCCAGGGCGCTTCTTGCTATCTACCATTATTATTGTCTCTCTGTATTCCTTCCCTACTCCTGCCTGGACCCTGTGCACATCACTGTTCAGAGCCTGCACCCGTTATTCATCACATCGCCTGGTTATGTATTAGACGCGATGTGGATTCGGGGTCTGCGGTAAGAAGACCGTTGCCCGAAAGCAGTCACAGACATCACGTATGGCGTCTGTCCACACCATGCGTAGATTTCACTGACCCGGTAAAAATGGCATTTACGTGCATGTCTATTCGGCATGCAGTTCATGCGTCTTTTTTTCTTCCTTGAATGTTTTCGCAAAAGCGCAGGGGATTGTCAAAGCAAAACATCGATTTTTAGTACAAGATGCCGGATATTCATTACGGGGGGGTATTAATCATCATTTTATTGCCTTATAAACGCGCGATTTTCAGTAGCAGACGTGATATGACCGTGTCTGATCCATAGGGCGTGACTATTGCATATATCGGAAGCAAAACTGTCGTGCTCTTTTTTTACGGCAACAAATTCCCTACAATCCAGCCCATTGCCTGCCAACAACAATGGGGATCTCATGGGCACGACCAAACACAGTAAGCTGCTAATCCTTGGTTCTGGACCTGCGGGATATACCGCAGCGGTCTATGCTGCACGCGCTAACCTGCAACCGGTACTGATTACCGGGATGGAAAAAGGCGGTCAGCTGACCACCACCACGGAAGTGGAAAACTGGCCGGGCGACCCGAACGACCTGACCGGGCCGCTGCTGATGGAGCGCATGCACGAGCATGCTGCTAAATTCGAAACCGAAATCCTGTTCGACCACATTAATAAAGTGGATTTGCAGAACCGTCCGTTCCGTCTGACCGGCGACAGCGGTGAATACACCTGCGATGCGCTGATCATCGCTACCGGTGCCTCTGCCCGTTATCTCGGTCTGCCGTCTGAAGAAGCATTCAAAGGGCGCGGCGTATCAGCCTGCGCGACCTGCGACGGTTTCTTCTATCGCAACCAGAAAGTTGCGGTGATCGGCGGCGGCAACACCGCTGTGGAAGAAGCGTTGTATCTGGCGAACATCGCCTCAGAAGTACACCTGATCCACCGTCGCGACACCTTCCGCGCCGAGAAGATCCTGATCAAACGCCTGATGGATAAAGTGGCGAGCGGCAACATTGTGCTGCATACCAACCGTACGCTGGAAGAAGTGACCGGCGATCAGATGGGTGTGGCGGGTCTGCGAATTCGTGATACGCAGAACACCGACACCGTCGAAACGCTGGAGGTGGCAGGCCTGTTTGTGGCAATCGGTCACAGCCCGAACACGGCCATTTTCGAAGGCCAACTTGAGCTGGAGAACGGCTACATCAAAGTGCAGTCTGGCATTCACGGCAATGCCACGCAGACCAGCATCCCAGGCGTCTTCGCGGCTGGCGACGTGATGGACCATATTTATCGTCAGGCGATCACCTCTGCGGGCACCGGCTGTATGGCCGCGCTGGACGCAGAACGCTATCTGGACGGACTGGCAGAACAAGGTAAATAATCTTTACAAGTCAGTAACAAACGTAAATAAAGGCGGCCACTGGTCGCCTTTATTTTTGCTCACGTGTAACATGCAGATGTCTAATTTCTTATAACGTCACCTGCAAAGTACGCAATGGAAAAAACCCGTCAACAAGAGTTAACGCGCTGGCTGAAACAGCAAAGCGTTCTGTCCCGCCGCTGGCTTATGATTTCCCGCGTTCTGGGATTTATCAGCGGTCTGTTGATTGTTGCCCAGGCATGGCTGCTGGCCCGCATTCTCAATCATATGATCATGGAGAGCATCCCGCGCGAAGCGCTGCTGCTGCCGTTTATCGTTCTGGTGCTGGTTTTCGTCCTGCGTGCGTGGGTGGTCTGGCTGCGAGAACGGGTTGGGTTCCATGCCGGCCAGCACATCCGCTATGAGATCCGCCGCAAAGTGCTCGACCGGCTTTCGGAAGCCGGGCCTGCGTGGATCCAGGGCAAACCGGCCGGTAGCTGGGCGACGCTGATCCTTGAGCAAATCGACGATATGCACGATTACTATGCGCGTTATCTTCCACAGATGGCGCTGGCAGTGTTTGTGCCTCTGATGATTGTTATCGCCATCTTCCCTGTTAACTGGGTAGCGGCTCTGATCCTGATGGGGACCGCCCCGCTCATCCCGCTGTTTATGGCGATGGTCGGCATGGGCGCGGCAGATGCCAACCGTCGCAACTTCCTGGCGCTGGGCCGGTTAAGCGGCCATTTCCTGGACCGTCTGCGCGGTATGGAAACCCTGCGTATCTTTGGTCGCGGTGAAGCGGAGACCGAAAACATTCGCCTGGCGTCGCAGGATTTTCGTCAGCGCACCATGGAAGTGTTGCGCATGGCCTTCCTTTCTTCCGGCGTGCTCGAGTTCTTCACCTCCCTGTCGATTGCGCTGGTGGCGGTTTACTTTGGCTTCTCCTACCTCGGCGCGCTGGACTTTGGCCACTACGGTACGGCGGTCACGCTTTCCGCCGGGTTCCTGGCGCTGATCCTGGCCCCGGAATTTTTCCAGCCGCTTCGCGATCTCGGCACCTTTTACCATGCTAAAGCGCAGGCGGTTGGCGCTGCCGACAGCCTGAAAACCTTCATGGAAACGCCGCTGGCGCATCCTGAGCGTGGTGAAGTGACGCTGAATACGAACGATCCGGTGACCATTGAAGCACAGGATTTTTCTGTTCTGTCGCCTGAAGGCAAAGTGCTGGCAGGTCCGCTGAACTTTACCCTGCCCGCCGGGCAACGTGTGGTGCTGGTGGGCACCAGCGGTTCAGGTAAAAGCTCATTGTTGAATGCGCTGTCAGGTTTTATGGCGTACACCGGATCGCTGCGTATCAACAAAACGGAGCTGCGCGAGCTCGATCCTGATGCCTGGCGTAAACAGCTAAGCTGGGTGGGTCAAAACCCTCAGCTGCCTGCCCCGACGCTGCGCGAGAATGTGCTGCTGGCAAGGCCGGATGCACGTGACGATGAGCTGCAATCGGTCCTCGACCGCGCCTGGGTCAGCGAGTTTTTGCCGCTGCTTGCGCAGGGTGTCGATACCCTCATTGGCGATCAGTCTGCCGGGCTGTCAGTGGGCCAGGCACAGCGCGTCGCGGTTGCCCGTGCGCTGCTGAACCCCTGTTCGTTAATGCTGCTGGACGAACCCGCCGCCAGCCTGGACGCTCACAGCGAGCAGCGCGTGATGGATGCGCTTAACGCAGCCTCACGCCAGCAAACTACCCTGATGGTGACCCACCAGCTGGAAGGTATTGCCGACTGGGATCAGATCTGGGTGATGGAAAACGGACACATTGTTGAGCAAGGCGATTACGCCGCGCTTGTTGCCGCGCAGGGGCCCTTTGCGACCCTGCTGGCGAACCGTCAGGAGGATATCTGATGCGCGCCCTGCTTCCCTATCTTGCTTTGTATAAACGCCACAAATGGATGCTGACGCTCGGGATCGTACTGGCGATTATCACTCTGCTCGCCAGCATTGGCCTGCTTACGCTTTCTGGCTGGTTCCTCTCCGCGTCTGCGGCCGCAGGCTTTGCCGGGCTATACAGCTTTAACTACATGCTGCCTGCCGCCGGGGTGCGCGGCACGGCGATTACGCGAACTGCCGGGCGCTACTTCGAACGCCTGGTCAGCCACGACGCGACCTTCCGCGTGCTGCAACACCTGCGTATTTATACGTTCAGCAAATTGCTGCCCCTCTCCCCTGCCGGGCTGGCACGTTTTCGGCAGGGCGAATTACTCAACCGCGTAGTTGCGGATGTGGATACGCTGGATCACCTCTATCTGCGCGTCATCTCGCCCATGGTGGGCGCGTTTGTGGTGATTGTCGTGGTCACGCTGGGGTTGAGTTTCCTGGATGTTCCCATCGCACTGACGCTCGGCGGCATCATGCTGATGACGCTGATCATTCTGCCGCCCCTGTTTTATCGTGCAGGTAAAACCACCGGGGAAAACCTGACGCGTCTGCGCGGGGAATACCGCCAGCAGCTCACCTCCTGGTTGCAGGGTCAGGCCGAGCTCACCATTTTTGGTGCCAGCAAGCGCTACCGCACCCGTATGGAAAATACGGAACTGAACTGGCATGAAGCCCAGCGTCGCCAGTCTGAACTGACCGCGTTTTCTCAGGCGCTGATGATGTTAATCGGTGGGTTTGCCGTTATCGCCATGCTCTGGATGGCCTCCGGTGGCGTGGGCGGTAACCCGCAGCCTGGCCCGCTGATTGCGCTGTTTGTTTTCTGTGCCCTGGCAGCCTTCGAAGCCTTAGCCCCGGTCACCGGCGCCTTTCAGCATCTCGGCCAGGTGATTGCCTCTGCGCTGCGCATTACGGATATTGCAGAGCAGGAGCCGGAAGTGAAGTTCAGCGCGGGTCAAACCGCTGTGCCGGAGCAGGTCGCGCTGACGCTCAGCAACGTCACCTTCGCCTACGACAAGCAGGCGCAAAACGCGCTGGAAGACATCAGCCTTTCTGTTGATGCCGGGCAGCGCATTGCGATCCTTGGCCGTACGGGATGTGGCAAATCGACGCTTCTGCAACTCCTCACGCGCGCCTGGGACCCGCAGCAGGGCGAGATTCGGTTTAACGACCTTCCGCTGTCTGATTTTAGCGAAGCGGCCTTGCGTAAAACCGTCAGCGTCGTGCCCCAGCGTGTGCACCTGTTCAGCGCTACGCTGCGCGATAATCTTCTTCTGGCGGCACCGGACGCCTCTGACGATACGCTGCGGGCGATGCTGGAACAGGTTGGGCTGCACAAGCTGCTTGAGGACGACGGGTTGAACAGCTGGCTGGGTGAAGGGGGCCGACAGCTTTCCGGCGGCGAACTGCGTCGTCTGGCCATCGCGCGCGCCTTGCTGCACGATGCGCCGCTGATGTTGCTGGATGAACCGACAGAAGGTCTGGATGCGACAACCGAGAGTCAAATTCTTGATTTACTGACAAAGGTGATGAAAGGCAAAACCGTGCTGATGGTCACTCACCGCCTGCGCGGGCTGGTGAATTTCGATCGAATAATTGTGATGGACAACGGACACATAATTGAGCAAGGTAATCACGCAGAGCTGCTGGCAAAACAGGGTCGCTACTACCAGTTTAAACAGCGCCTGTAGACTATATTTGTAGCGTCCTCTCTCGCGTACTGGAGTTCTGTTGTCATGCGCCTGGTGCAGCTTTCTCGCCATAATATTGCGTTCCCTTCTCCGGAGGGGGCGCTGCGTGAACCTAACGGATTGCTGGCTTTGGGCGGCGATCTCAGCCCGGCGCGTCTCTTAATGGCTTACCAGCGCGGCATCTTCCCGTGGTTTTCTCCCGGCGACCCGATTTTATGGTGGTCTCCGAACCCGCGAGCCGTGCTGTGGCCCGGGCAGTTTCACCTGAGCCGCAGCATGAAACGTTTTCACGCAAATTCGCCCTATCGCGTCACGCTCAATCACGCCTTCGGGCAGGTAATCGAAGGCTGCGCTGAAGATCGCCATGAAGGCACCTGGATAACCCGCGATATCATTATCGCCTACCACCAGCTTCATGAGCTGGGCTACGCGCACTCCATCGAAGTATGGAAAGAGGATAACCTCGTTGGGGGGATGTACGGGGTGGCGCAGGGCACGCTGTTCTGCGGCGAGTCGATGTTCTCCCGCGCCACGAATGCGTCGAAAACCGCGCTGCTGGTTTTTAGCCAGGAATTTGCCCAACGCGGCGGACAACTGTTGGATTGTCAGGTGCTGAATGAGCACACCGCCTCGCTCGGCGCGGTTGAAATTTCCCGCCGACTCTATATCGAACACCTTGAACAGTGCCGACTGGAGACTCTTCCGCGCGATTTTTGGGTTCCCAGAATGCTCTTTATGCCCAATGCCTAAATGTTTTCCGCATATTTTTTATGAGGGTGTTATAATTACGCCGCAGAGTAGCTTCTGCCTGTTGCCCCGCCGCCGTTTGGGACCCTCGCTTCAGATAACGTCCTGACGTTTATCCTGTCGTATCCCCTTTACGAATGCGCTTTCCGTTCGGTTGTACCGTGACGCTTGGGCAATACGCTGAAATTGTTTTGCTGCGTTTTAAACGCGCAATTCTTTACTTAATTGATGAATTTCGGCATTATCTTGCCGGTTCAAAACTTGGTAGTGATACCCCAGAGGATTAGATGGCCAAAGAAGACAATATTGAAATGCAGGGTACCGTACTTGATACGTTGCCTAATACCATGTTTCGCGTAGAACTGGAAAACGGTCACGTGGTAACTGCGCACATCTCCGGTAAAATGCGCAAAAACTATATCCGCATTTTGACGGGCGACAAAGTGACTGTTGAACTGACCCCGTACGACCTGAGCAAAGGCCGCATTGTCTTCCGTAGTCGCTAATTGTTTTCGCCTGTAATGGCAGATGAATATTTAAAAGGTCGGGACAATCCCGGCCTTTTTTATTTATGGCCTTAGTGTGGCTGTGTCGGCAGATGTATTGTCATGCACGGGTTCATGGGTACGATTAAATCTTCAGCTATCGCGTGGGTAATGTCATGCAACAGTCCCGTCAGGTGCGGCAACATATCGCGGTCAAAATGCGAAACCAGCAGCACGTGGTTTAACGCCCGGCAGTAGTCACATTTCGTTTCTGTATCTTCCAGCAACCACTCCGTTTGTCGCGGCTGTTCCGCTTCGTCCTCAAATTCCACCACCTGAAAATCACGCATGGATTCTGTGAGGCCGGATTTTACCTCTTCCAGATAAGCTCCGAGACAGCGGCAAACGGGCTGCGTTTGTGGGAGAGATTTGCAGTCGAGAAGGATTTCGGTGAGCAGCTTGCAGCGCTCGGCCAGGGTTGGGAGATCGGGGTTGAGGGAGAGTTCGGTGTAGAGCTGGGCGAAGCTATTAATATTAGTCATATGTAATCCTTTATGCACGCAAGATTGTCTGTGCACACACTTTCAGGACGCCAATCCCGGCACCCGATTTTGCAGGTGCGACACCATTTTATTACTGTAGATTTATCCAGCAACTGACTTCGAAAGAATCTGGAAAGCGCCTCGCAAAATTCCTCTGCGGCCTGATGCCCTCACCCCAGCCCTCTCCCACTGGGAGAGGGAGCAAACAAAAAAACGGCAACCGAAGTTGCCGTTTTGCTTTTACCTTTCAACTCAGTGAGCCGCTTCCGGCTTGTGCTTCGCCGCACTCTGGAAATCGTACGTCAGTTCGTTCTTCGCCTGATCCAGCGCCACGGTCACCTGGCCGCCGTCAACCAGCGATCCAAACAGCAGTTCGTTCGCCAGCGGTTTCTTCAGGTTGTCCTGAATCACGCGCGCCATCGGACGGGCACCCATCGCACGGTCGTAGCCTTTCTCAGCCAGCCAGTTGCGGGCCTCCTGGCTCACTTCCAGCGACACGCCTTTCTGATCCAGCTGAACCTGCAGCTCGACGATGAACTTATCCACCACCTGATGGATCACCTCGGTAGACAGGTGATCGAACCAGATAATGTTGTCCAGACGGTTACGGAACTCCGGCGTGAAGATCTTCTTGATCTCCTCCATCGCATCGGTGCTGTTATCCTGATGGATCAGGCCGATGGATTTGCGCTCGGTTTCACGCACCCCGGCGTTGGTGGTCATCACCAGCACCACGTTGCGGAAATCGGCCTTGCGCCCGTTGTTATCGGTCAGCGTCCCGTTGTCCATCACCTGCAACAGGATGTTGAACACGTCCGGGTGCGCTTTCTCAATTTCATCAAGAAGCAGTACCGCGTGCGGATGCTTGATCACCGCGTCGGTGAGCAGGCCGCCCTGGTCAAAGCCCACGTAGCCCGGAGGCGCACCAATCAAACGGCTGACGGTGTGACGCTCCATATACTCGGACATATCAAAGCGCAACAGCTCAATGCCCAGCGCTTTGGAGAGCTGCACCGTTACCTCGGTTTTACCCACACCGGTCGGGCCGGCGAACAGGAAGGAACCGACAGGCTTGTGGTCATGCCCCAGGCCAGCACGGGCCATCTTAATCGCTTCGGTTAAGGCCTCAATGGCTTTATCCTGACCAAAGACCAGCATTTTCAGGCGATTGCCGAGGGTGCGCAGCGTATCACGGTCGCTCTGAGAGACGCTCTTCTCAGGGATACGTGCGATACGGGCCACCACGGACTCGATATCCGCTACGTTCACGGTTTTCTTACGCTTGCTCGCTGGCATCAGGCGCGCACGCGCACCCGCTTCATCAATCACGTCGATCGCTTTATCCGGCAGATGACGATCGTTGATGTATTTCACCGCCAGCTCCACCGCCGCACGCACCGCTTTCGCGGTGTAACGCACGTCATGGTGCGCTTCGTACTTGGTTTTCAGGCCGTTGATGATCTGCACCGTTTCGTCAACCGACGGCTCGGTTACGTCGATTTTCTGGAAACGACGCGCCAGCGCACGATCCTTCTCAAAGATGTTGCTGAACTCCTGGTACGTCGTAGAGCCCATCACGCGGATCTTGCCGCTGGAGAGCAGCGGTTTGATCAGGTTGGCGGCATCTACCTGACCACCGGAAGCCGCGCCTGCGCCGATGATGGTGTGGATCTCATCGATAAACAGGATGCTGTTGGTGTCCTGCTCCAGCTGTTTTAACAGCGCTTTGAAACGTTTTTCAAAATCACCGCGGTATTTGGTGCCCGCCAGCAGCGAGCCGATATCCAGCGAGTAGATGGTGCAGTCGGCAATCACTTCCGGCACGTCACCCTGCACAATGCGCCAGGCCAGACCTTCGGCAATCGCGGTTTTACCCACGCCAGATTCCCCCACCAGCAGCGGGTTATTCTTACGGCGACGGCACAGCACCTGGATGGCACGCTCCAGCTCTTTGTCGCGGCCAATCAGCGGGTCGATACCGCCAACGCGAGCAAGCTGGTTAAGGTTGGTGGTGAAGTTTTCCATACGATCCTCCCCGCCTGCTTGCTCTTCATTGCTGTTGATCTGTCCGCTGGGATCCGATGCCTGGTTAGGCTCGTCTTTTCGCGTTCCGTGAGAGATGAAGTTGACCACGTCGAGCCGGCTGACTTCGTGTTTACGCAGCAGGTAGGCCGCCTGGGACTCCTGCTCACTGAAGATGGCGACCAGCACATTGGCGCCCGTCACTTCGCTACGTCCGGAAGACTGGACGTGGAAAACCGCGCGCTGCAGCACGCGCTGGAAGCTGAGCGTCGGCTGTGTGTCGCGCTCTTCTTCACTGGCTGGCAGCACCGGTGTGGTTTGTTCGATGAAGGCTTCGAGTTCCTGACGTAGCGCCACCAGATCCACGGAGCAGGCTTCCAGCGCTTCGCGGGCAGATGGGTTGCTAAGCAGTGCGAGCAGCAAATGCTCGACGGTCATAAACTCATGTCGGTGCTCACGCGCTCTGGCGAAAGCCATGTTTAAACTGAGTTCCAGTTCTTGATTGAGCATAGGCACCTCCCCCAATTTTATGCCTTATCAGGCCTTTTCCAGCGTACACAGCAACGGATGCTCGTTCTCCCTTGCATAGTCGTTCACCATCGCTACTTTGGTTTCCGCTACTTCGGCAGTAAAGATGCCGCAGATCGCTTTGCCACGATAATGAACGGTAAGCATCAGTTGCGTTGCACGTTCAACATCATAAGAAAAGAACTTTTGTAGCACGTCAATAACAAATTCCATCGGCGTGTAATCATCGTTCATTAACATAACTTTATACATAGATGGCGGTTTTAGCGCGTCGCGCACTTTATCTTCCGCCAGCTGGTCAAAATCCAGCCAATCGTTGGTCTTACCCATTATGCATAACCACTTTGAATCTACCTCAGATGTTAGATAACAATCATCTATTACTGTCATCCGCGATGTCTGTCACAAACTGTTGCAATAGCGTTAACTGCCTCAAATTTTGGTTGATTATTGTCCCAACTCCAGCGCCAAACGCTTGACGGCTTCTTCCGTTTCTCTAAATTGTACAAGCGTGAGTTGGCGAGGTTTTGAACAGCCCCCACTCCACCACCGGTTCATTCCATCTTAATTTATAAGATTTACGAAGGATGTCGAAGCATGGAAATGGGTACTGTTAAGTGGTTCAACAACGCCAAGGGGTTTGGCTTCATTTGCCCCGAAGGCGGCGGCGAGGATATCTTCGCTCACTATTCCACCATTCAGATGGATGGTTACAGGACGCTCAAAGCCGGGCAGTCCGTCCGGTTCGATGTACACCAGGGGCCAAAAGGCAATCATGCCAGTCTGATCGTCCCCGTTGAAGCAGAAGCGGTTGCATAGCTCTCTGATTCATTGTGTACACCCTGCAGGCAAAATGCCAGCCCGATCGGCTGGCATTTTTATTTTCGGGTTATTCGCGCGCCAGCGCATCCACCGGATCCAGCCGCGCCGCGTTTCGCGCCGGTAGCCAGCCGAACAGAATACCGGTGAAGGTGGAACATAAAAACGCCGTCAGGATCGCCATCGGCGAGAAGCCAATCTCCCAGCCCGGTAAGAAGAGCTGGAGCGCAAAGGCGATCATCATCGAGAGCGCAATCCCCATCGCACCGCCCACCAGACACACCAGCACCGCTTCAATCAAAAATTGCTGCAGCACGTCGCTGGCTCTGGCTCCGACCGCCATGCGGATGCCGATCTCCCGCGTACGTTCGGTCACCGACACCAGCATAATGTTCATCACCCCTATCCCGCCGACGACCAGCGAAATCACCGCCACCAGCGTCAGGAACAGCTGAAGAGTACGTGTGGTCTTTTCCGCCGTTTTCAAGAGGCCATCCATATTCCAGGTGAAGAAATCCTTTTTCCCGTGGCGCAGGGTTAACAGCCGCTCCAGCTGCTGTTCCGCCAGCCCGCTGTCGTAGCCCTCCTTCACTCGAACGGTAATAGAGTTAAGCCAGGACTGCCCCATGATGCGCCCGGAAATGGTGGTGTACGGCAGCCAGACGCGCAGGATTTTACTGCTGCCGAACATCGACTGCTTCTCTTCCGCCACGCCGATCACCGTCGCTGGCATGTTGCCTACGAGGATCACTTCCCCCACCACATTGGTCTTATTCGGGAACAGCTGCCTGCGGGAGTTAGCGTCTAACACCACCACCTGCGCCCTGCCCGCCAGCTGTTCAGCGTTGAAGGTCGCCCCTTCGCTGAAGGTCATGCCGTAGACGTTGAAGTAATCTCCGCTGACGCCGTTAGCGCTGGCCGCCACGTCGATGTTGCCATAGCGCAGACGCAGGTTTTGCGAGACGGCAGGCGTGGCGGAGTTCACCCACGGCTGCTTCTGAATAGCCGCCAGATCGTCATACTTCAGCGCCTGCTGATACTGCGGCTCGTCGTCGCCAAAATCTTTGCCGGGGTAAACGTCGATGGTGTTAGTCCCGATGGCGCGAATATCTGCCAGCACCAGCTGTTTCGCCGCATCGCCCACCACCACAATCGACACCACTGAGGCAATACCAATAATGATGCCAAGCATGGTCAGCAGAGTGCGCATTTTGTTGGCCGCCATCGCCAGCCAGGCCATGGTCAGCGCCTCGCGGAAACCGCTGGAAAACTGGCCCCAGCCAGTTGCGGCCGGCAGCGCCTCTTTCGCCGCCGCCGCTCTGGACTGACGTGGCGGCGGATTGCTGACCAGCTCGCCGTCGTGGATCTCGATAATGCGTTCCGCCTGCGCTGCCACCTGCGGATCGTGGGTGACGATAATCACCGTATGCCCCTGATCGCGAAGCTGATGCAGGATCGCCATCACCTCTTCACCGGAATGGCTGTCGAGCGCACCGGTTGGCTCATCGGCGAGGATCACCTGCCCACCGTTCATCAGCGCGCGGGCAATACTCACGCGTTGCTGCTGACCGCCGGAAAGCTGCGAAGGCTGATAATCAACACGCTCCGCCAGCCCAAGACGCGTTAACAGCGCCTTCGCGCGTTCGAGGCGTTTTTTGCGCTCGACGCCCGCATACACCGCTGGCACTTCCACATTCTGCGCCGCGCTCAGGTGTGAAAGCAGATGGTAACGCTGGAAGATAAAGCCAAAATGCTCGCGACGGAGCTTCGCCAGCGCGTCGCCGTCCAGGGTGGAAACATCCGTCCCGGCCACGCGATAGGTGCCGCTGGTAGGCTTATCCAGACAGCCGAGAATGTTCATCAGCGTTGATTTACCCGAGCCCGATGCCCCGACAATCGCCACCATTTCACCGGCTTCAACGCGCAGGGAGATGCCTTTCAGCACCTCCACCGGCCCGTCGCCGGACGGATAGCTGCGACGAATGTCATTCAGCTCAAGCAGCGCCGTCATTGCGCGGCTCCAGGCAGGCTTTCGCTGGTGACCACTTCCTCACCCTCTTCCAGCCCTTTTACCACCACCACGTCGGTGTCGTTACGTGCGCCAATCACCACTTCCCGCTCGCGGGTTTCACCGTTGCGCAGCACTTTCACCTTGTAGCGATTGTCCCCGGCGGATTCGCCCAGCGCGGAGAGCGGAACCGTCAGCACGTTTTTCACGCCGGTCAGCTGGATATGCACCTGAGCGGTCATGTCCAGACGCAGCACGCCCTGCGGGTTAGGCACCTCAAAACGCGCATAGTAGAAGATGGCGTCGTTGACCTTCTCCGGCGTCGGCAGGATATCTTTCAGCACCCCTTCATAGCGGGTTTGCGGATCGCCCAGCACCGTAAACCAGGCTTTCTGCCCCGGCTTAAGGTGAATGACGTCCGCTTCAGATACCTGGGCTTTCACCAGCATGGTGCTCATATCCACCAGGGTCAGGATGTTCGGCGCCTGCTGCGCGGCGATGACCGTCTGGCCTTGCAGGGTGGTTATCTGCGTCACTTCCCCGGCCATTGGCGCAACGATTTGCGTGTAATCGAGGTTGGTTTTCGCCGTATCCAGCGAGGCCTGATTCCGCTTGATTTGCGCATCGATGGTGCCAATCTGCGCCTGCTTCACCGCCAGCTCCGTGGCGGCTGTGTCCAAATCCTGTTTCGAGATGGCCTGCGTTTTCGCCAGCGCCTGCTGGCGCGACAGGGTGACCTGAGCGAGATTACGCTCCGCCTGAGCCTGAGCGCGCTGCGCGCGCAACTCCATCAGCGTCGCTTCCACCTCGCGGATCTGGTTTTGCGCCTGCTCAGGATCGATCACGCCCAGCAACTGGCCTTTTTTAACCTTATCGCCAATCTCAACCGACAGGGTTTTAAGCTGACCGCTGACCTGCGCGCCCACGTCAACCTTACGCAGGGCATCCAGCTTCCCCGTCGCCAGCACGTTTTGTTGCAGCTCGCCCGGACGAACAATCAGCGTTTGATACTGGGGTACCGGCGCGTTCAGTACCTTCCATAACCAGAATCCGCCTGCTAACACCACTACCGCCAGCAGCAGAAACAGCTTTCTGCGTTTTCCCTTCAGGTTCATAAATATTCCAAATAATTGTTCTGGCTATCATCACCGTTGATTTTATCTAAACCACTCCTCAACGAAACCCCCGATCCCCGTAATCGTCGGGAATTGTTTACCCGATGTTGATAAAGCGCCTGCTGAAATAGCGAAATTCCACCAGAAGCAGGATCTAACATGTCTTCCATCGTCGATACACCTTATTCAACGCTGTCCCAGCCTAAATCGGGCTGGCAACTGTTTAAAAGCCTGGCATCGGGTTCCCTCACGCCGGGGCTGGCGTGGCAAAATCCGGCCTATCGACGTAAGTTTATGTTGCGCTCGCTGGCAACGCCGTTCACCACTGCGCGCCTGCTCGGAAACCTTGCAAAACAGCCCCGTCTGATGCAGATCCTGCGCGTGCAGCCCGGCCTGCCGTGCCGCCTGCACCGACCGTGGCTGACCGTCAATATGGGCCGTCAGAATACGCTGGACGCATTGGACAATCACTATCAGATGATGAGCCGCCATCTTCCGGCGTCACTGCTGAACGGCTACCTTTCCAGCCAGGGCATCACGCTGGTGACGTTAACGGGCAAAGAGGAGCAGCAGTTTAGCGTTCGCCTGAGCGCGGATGCGTTTCTGGACAAAGAAGGGGAAGCGACCCTCACTTTTTGCGACCACCAGAACACGGTGCTGGCCGAGCTGACCTTTACGCTGTGCAAACACCAGGGCAAGTCAATGCTCTTCATCGGCGGAATGCAGGGGGCGAAAGCGCATGTCCCGCACGAGCACATTCAGCTGGCGACCAAAGCCTGTCACGGACTGTTCCCAAAACGTCTGCTGGTTGAAGCGGTCATGACGCTGGCAGGCGCCTTCCCCGTCGAGCAGATCCTCGCGGTGAGTAACGCCACCCACATCTACCGCAGCTGGCGCTATCGCAAGAAAAAAGAGGGAAAATTGCTGGCTGACTATGACAGCTTCTGGCGCTCCCTTGGCGGACAGCAGCAGGAGAACGGCAACTTTGCCCTGCCACTGACCATGCCACGCAAACCGATGGAAGAGATTGCGAGTAAAAAACGGTCCGAGTACCGCCGCCGCTATATCCTGCTTGATAGCCTGCTCCAACAGGTATCGCAGGCGACTGCCCGTTAATCGGCTCTCCCGCGTGCCAGCCAGAGGACGCGGGAGAACATTTTACGCAGCAGCGTGGGCACCGACTCCACGCCCCGCCTGCCCGCTTCCGTCGCGACTTCAATGGCCAAATCCGGTTTTGACGACCGATGGATAGCTTTGGCGATCACCCGACGCATATTCATGGGCACATCCACCGGGATCATCGCCACGCGGTGAAAGACGTCGTCAAATCCCTGGCGGTACATAAAGTGCTCCATGTCCATCGCGGGCAGCGTGGTCAGATGTTCCCGCTCCTCTTCACGATCGTTATTGAGCAGGCTGCGCACGGTCGCCGCATATTTTTTACCCGCCTCATCGCCATCCACCAGCACGTGCCACTCTATCCCCATCCGGCGCGCAAATTTGATCAGCGGCTTTAAGCCAGACTGAGCAAATTCGATCACTTTGATCCCTTCGGCATCAAAGTGGTGTCCGCACTGGCGAGCCAGCTCGTTTATCACCCAGGTTTCGGTTTCCCCTTCCACCAGCAACCAGCAGCGGGCAAACAGGGAAGAGGCACGGTTAAAACGGATATGAAACGCAATGCGTCGGCCATCTTCGGCATTTAACCCGCCGGGCCCGAGCCGGTAGGCGGTGACCCGCGAGGATTCACGCACCAGGCGGCAGACATACTCCACCGGCGTCAGGGAGAGCAGCTCGCCGGAATTCGTGGTGGTGACACGCTGCAACGGCAGCAGATTAAGAAGATGCCACGCCACGGAAAGCATAATCGGGTGCAGCCGCGTTTCCGGATCTTCTACCAGCAGCAGAGGGCGCGCGTCCCGATCCAGGCGCACCGTCCCTTTCGCCTGTAAAAGCGTGGAGAATAATCCCAGCAGGATCACCCGATGCGTGCGCCCGCTGGGGCGGTCGATCATGCGGTTGATAATATCGAGATAGCGCCAGCTTCGTTGCTCGTCGTGCGAGCGGCGGCGCATCAGGCGGTGGCGCGCCTGCCCGGTTCCCTGCTCGGAGAAGTAGTGCTCCAGCAGTTGGACCATGGCAGACAGTCCCTGACGGATCTGGCCGTCGGTGAGGTTCTGCGGCCGAGAGACCAGTTCACGGGCGAGGAAATCCAGCCCGCGGGCGGTCACCTCCACCTCAGGCATATTCGGCACGGTGCCGTTACGGATCCGCCGCATAAAGCGCGCGTCTCGTAAGCGCAACACGGGGGAGAGGCGGATCAGATGGCGGGCAAGCTCGTCAATATTATCGAGCGGGATCGGATTCCCCTTCTCATCAAGAAATTCACGCAGGGTTAATACCCCGTCGTTTTGCGCCATTTCGCCCTCAAGGCGATAGAAAATACGCTGGAACCCATCTTCACAGGGCACCCAGCAGGGCGACATAGGGCGAAAACGACGCACGCGATGGCGACCGGGCTCGGATTCGCGGAAGGTCAGAATGATATGCAGGTGTTTCTCGCGCCCGTTGACATCCCCCGGCGGAAACCAGAAGTCATCATGGACGAAGTGGTACAAGTTCTCTTCGGGCGAAAGCAGCAGCGTCAGGGCATCCAGCAGGCTGGATTTACCCCAGGCGTTTTCGCCTATCAGGACGTTGTTCTGTTCCAGTTGCAGCGACAGGCGGTTAATCCCGCGAAACCCGACAATCTCCACACGTTCGAGTAGCATACATCCCCCGCATTTCGGCCACTTTTTCCTTCAAGTTATCAGCAGTATAGCGGCAGGCTGTAGGTCACGACAGCAGAATATACGCCCCCTTAATTATTGGGCTATGCTCTAATTACCTCCGTTCTGAACAAGGATTGACATCACATTGCCTTAAATCAAATTTAGTGAATTTATTTGAGTGGCGAAGGGATGTTGATGGTTTCAAAATACTGGCTCTTTGAGTCGTCATCCCTTTATGGCGATATAACCCGCGCGCAGGAATGGGCGCGGACGTTTATTATTGAGGTGGTTATGTTCAGAAAATTAGCGGCAGAATGCTTTGGTACATTCTGGCTGGTGTTTGGTGGCTGCGGTAGCGCAGTACTGGCAGCCGCATTTCCGGAATTAGGTATTGGATTTGTCGGCGTCGCGCTGGCATTCGGTTTAACCGTATTAACCATGGCATTCGCCGTGGGGCATATTTCCGGCGGTCATTTCAACCCGGCCGTCACGTTAGGTTTATGGGCGGGCGGACGTTTCCCGGCGAAAGATATTATTGGCTATATTATTGCCCAGGTTATTGGCGGTATTATTGCCGCGGCGGTGTTGTACGTCATTGCCAGCGGAAAAGCCGGGTTTGACGCCGCGGCCAGCGGATTTGCGTCAAACGGCTTCGGCGAACACTCTCCAGGCGGCTACTCAATGCTGTCTGCTATCGTGATTGAAATTGTGCTCACCGCAGGTTTCCTGTTGGTGATCCACGGCGCAACGGACAAATACGCGCCTGCGGGCTTTGCCCCCATTGCTATTGGTCTGGCGCTGACGCTTATCCACCTGATCTCCATCCCGGTGACCAATACCTCCGTTAACCCGGCACGTAGCACCGCGGTGGCTATTTTCCAGGGCGGCTGGGCGCTTGAACAGCTGTGGCTGTTCTGGGTGATGCCAATTATTGGCGGTATTCTGGGCGGCGTGCTGTATCGCACCCTGCTGGAAAAACGCGATTAATTAAGTGCGGCCTGTAATGTCGGGTGGCGCTAAAGCTTACCCGACCTACGTGAGTGTGCACTTTGTAGGCCGGGTAAGGCGCAGCCGCCACCCGGCTTTCTTTTGCCGCTTTACTGTACAGCCTTTATTGGGTAGTGTCTCTGGCGCTTAAATGATACTCAAAAGGACCGGCTGTTCATGTTCTCAGGACTCCTCATCATTCTTCTGCCCCTGATTGTGGGCTATCTTATTCCGCTGCGTCATGAATCGGCCTTAAAGCTTATTAATCGTTTTCTCAGCTGGATTGTTTACGTCATTCTGTTCTTTATGGGGATCAGCCTGGCCTTCCTGGATAATCTGGCGACGAACTTGCTTTCCATCCTGCATTATTCTGCGGTTACGGTAGTGGTTATTCTGCTGTGCAATATTGCCGCGCTGTTCTGGCTGGAACGCACTATTCCCTGGAAAAATCACCACCATCAGGAAAAGCTTCCCTCCCGAATTGCGATGGCGCTGGAATCATTAAAGCTGTGCGGCGTGGTGGTGCTCGGTTTTTTACTGGGGCTAACCGGATGGGCTTTTTTACAGCACGCTACGGAAGCCAGCGAATATACGCTGATTTTCCTGCTCTTGCTGATCGGTATTCAGTTGCGAAATAATGGCATGACGCTGAAGCAGATTGTCCTTAACCGCCGGGGCATGATGGTTGCCATTATCGTTGTGGCCAGCTCAATGGCGGGGGGAGTGATTAACGCCTTTATTCTCGATCTTCCGCTGAAAACCAGCCTGGCGATGGCATCCGGTTTTGGCTGGTATTCGCTCTCCGGTATTCTGCTGACCGAATCGTTTGGTCCGGTGATCGGCAGCGCCGCCTTCTTTAACGATCTGGCGCGCGAACTGATAGCCATCATGCTGATCCCCGGCCTGGTACGCCGCAGCCGCTCTACCGCGCTGGGCCTGTGCGGAGCCACCTCAATGGACTTTACCCTGCCGGTGTTACAGCGCTCGGGAGGGCTTGAGATGGTCCCTGCCGCTATTGTACACGGCTTTATTCTGAGCCTGCTGGTCCCCATTCTGATGGCGTTCTTCTCAGCCTGATACTGCTTTGGCGGTAGTGAACCTGCCGCCAAAATTGCGCTAAATCAATAACCCTCCACTTAGTATAAGAAAGCACTTTTCTCCGTTGTGGCACAGGCATAACCTTAAACATGTATCTCAAATATAACTTTAACAGGTGTGATTATGTTTTGTGTGCAATGTGAACAAACCATCCGTACCCCGGCAGGCAACGGCTGCTCTTACGCGCAGGGTATGTGCGGCAAAACCGCAGAAACGTCCGATCTCCAGGACCTGCTGATTGCGGCGCTGCAAGGCTTATCCGCCTGGGCCTTCAAGGCCCGTGAATATGGCCTTGTCGATCACTATGTCGACAGCTTTGCGCCGCGCGCATTTTTCTCCACGCTGACTAACGTTAACTTCGATTCGCCACGCATTGTGGGCTATGCCCGCGAAGCGATTGCCCTGCGTGAAGCCCTGAAAGCGCAATGCCTGAATGCCGACGCCAGCGCCCGCGTGGACAACCCGATGGCGGAACTACAGCTGGTGAGCGACGACCTGGGCGAGCTACAGCGTCAGGCCGCCGAATTTACTCCCAATAAAGACAAAGCGGCGATTGGCGAGAACATCCTCGGCCTGCGCCTGCTGTGCCTGTACGGTCTGAAAGGTGCTGCGGCGTATATGGAGCACGCGCACGTACTCGGCCAGTACGACAACGACATTTATGCCCAGTACCACAAAATCATGGCATGGCTGGGCACCTGGCCTTCCGACATGAACGCCCTGCTGGAATGCTCGATGGAAATCGGCCAGATGAACTTCAAAGTGATGAGCATTCTGGATGCCGGTGAAACCAGCACCTACGGCCACCCAACGCCGACGCAGGTCAACGTCAAAGCGACCGAAGGTAAATGCATCCTGATCTCCGGCCACGACCTGAAAGATCTCTACAACCTGCTGAAGCAGACCGAAGGCACCGGCGTTAACGTCTATACCCACGGCGAAATGTTGCCCGCGCACGGCTACCCGGAACTGCGTAAATTTAAGCATCTGATCGGTAACTACGGCAGCGGCTGGCAGAACCAGCAGGTGGAGTTCGCCCGCTTCCCTGGCCCAATCGTCATGACCTCTAACTGCATCATCGACCCTACCGTGGGCGCGTATGACGACCGTATCTGGACCCGCAGCATCGTCGGCTGGCCGGGCGTGAGTCACCTTGAAGGCGATGATTTCGGTCCGGTTATCGCGCAGGCGCAGCAGATGGCAGGCTTCCCGTACAGCGAAATTCCGCACCTCATCACCGTCGGTTTTGGCCGTGAGACCCTGCTGGGTGCGGCGGATTCCCTGATTGACCTCGTCAGCCGTGAAAAACTGCGTCACATCTTCCTGATCGGCGGCTGTGACGGCGCGCGCGGGGAACGTAACTATTTCACCGATTTCGCCACCCGCGTTCCGGAAGACTGTCTGATCCTGACCCTGGCCTGCGGTAAATACCGTTTCAACAAGCTGGACTTCGGCAACATCGAAGGTCTGCCACGCCTGGTGGATGCTGGTCAGTGTAACGATGCGTATTCAGCCATCATTCTGGCGGTCACGCTGGCAGAGAAACTGGGCTGCGGCGTGAACGATCTGCCGCTGTCGCTGGTGCTCTCCTGGTTCGAGCAGAAAGCGATCGTTATTCTGTTGACCCTGCTCTCTCTCGGCGTGACCAACATCGTCACCGGGCCGACCGCGCCAGGCTTCCTGACGCCGGACCTGCTGGCCATCCTGAACGAGAAATTTGGTCTGCGTTCCGTGACCAACGTTGAAGATGATATGAAGCAACTGCTGAGCGCGTAAGGAGTAACTCATGACCATGCCAACCTCACAATGTCCGTGGCGGATGCAGGTTCATCACATCCAACAGGAGACGCCGGATGTGTGGACACTGTCGCTGCTGTGCCATGACTACTACCCGTACCGCGCAGGTCAGTATGCGCTAGTGAGTGTGCGTAATTCGGCGGATACCCTGCGCGCCTACACGATCTCCTCCACGCCGGGCGTGAGCGAATACATAACGCTCACCGTCCGTCGTATTGATGACGGCGCAGGCTCCCGGTGGCTGACCCGTGACGTGAAGCGCGGGGATTACATCTGGCTGTCTGACGCGCAGGGCGAGTTCACCTGTGACGACAAGAAGGAAGACAAATTCCTGCTTCTGGCGGCAGGCTGTGGCGTAACGCCGATTATGTCGATGCGCCGCTGGCTGGCGAAATACCGTCCTCAGGCCGACGTGCAGGTGATCTTTAGCGTGCGTTCCCCGGAAGATGTGATTTTTGCCGAGGAATGGCGAAATTATCCGGTGACCCTGGTGGCTGAGCACAACGCGACGCACGGTTTTGTCGCGGGGCGTCTGAGCCGCGAAATGTTGCAAAGCGTGCCGGACATTGCGGATCGTACCGTGATGACCTGCGGCCCGGCGCCGTACATGGAGATCGTGGAGAAAGAAGTGAACGCGCTCGGCGTGACCCGCTTCTTTAAAGAGCAGTTCTTCACGCCTGTAGCGGCAGCGGCGACCAGCGGGATGAAGTTCACGAAGCTGCAACCGGCGCAGACCTTCTTTGGTCGCGTGGGCACCACGCTGCTTGAAGCGCTCGAAAGCAATAACGTGCCGGTAGCGGCAGCCTGTCGCGCGGGTGTGTGCGGCTGCTGTAAGACGAAGGTGGTTTCCGGTGAATACACCGTCACCAGCACCATGACGCTGACCGATGCGGAAATTGCAGAGGGTTACGTGTTGGCGTGTTCATGCCATCCGCAGGGGGACCTGGTGCTGGCATAATCTGGCGCAGTGCCCCCATTTGTTGCCGGGTGGCACTGCGTTTACCCGGCCTACTTTGTACATGTTGGCTCTTCGTAGGCCCGGTAAGCGTTAGCGCCACCGGGCTTTTTGCCGGGTGACACTGCGTTTACCCGGCTTACGTTGTGCCTACTGCCTGTGCGTATGGAATACCAGGCAGCCAATACAGTGACTTTCTTCTAAGCTTGTAAGCGATATCACATAAAGGAGAAGGACCACCATGAAACAAACCGTGGCTGCATACATAGCGAAAACCCTGGAGCAGGCTGGCGTAAAGCGTATCTGGGGCGTCACCGGCGATTCGCTGAACGGACTCAGCGACAGCCTCAACAAGATGAAGACCATTGAATGGATGCCCACCCGCCATGAAGAGGTCGCCGCCTTTGCCGCGGGTGCCGAAGCGCAGCTCACGGGCGAACTCGCCGTCTGTGCAGGTTCCTGCGGACCGGGAAACCTGCACCTTATCAACGGTCTTTTCGACTGTCACCGCAACCATGTTCCGGTGCTGGCGATTGCCGCACATATTCCGTCATCCGAAATCGGCAGCGGCTATTTTCAGGAGACGCATCCTCAGGAGCTGTTCCGTGAATGCAGCCACTACTGCGAGCTGGTCTCGTCGCCGGAGCAGATCCCACAGGTGCTGGCGATAGCCATGCGTAAGGCGATCCTGAATCGCGGGGTTTCGGTGGTTGTGCTGCCGGGGGACGTGGCGCTGAAGGCTGCACCTGAAACCGCCACCACCCACTGGTACTCTGCGCCACAGCCAACCATTACCCCTGCGGATGAAGAACTTAAAAAGCTGGCGCAGCTGCTGCGATACTCCAGCAATATCGCCCTGATGTGCGGCAGCGGCTGTGCTGGCGCGCATAAAGAGCTGGTGGAATTTGCCGCTAAGCTGAAGGCGCCAGTTGTGCACGCCCTGCGCGGCAAAGAGCACGTTGAATACGATAACCCGTACGATGTGGGCATGACCGGGCTGATCGGTTTTTCCAGCGGCTTCCATACCATGATGAACGCCGATACGCTGATCCTGCTCGGCACCCAGTTCCCGTACCGCGCGTTCTACCCGACGGATGCCAAAATTATCCAGATCGACATTAATCCCGGTAGCATCGGCGCGCACAGCAAGGTGGATATGGCGCTTATCGGCGATATTAAATCCACCCTCGCCGCCCTCCTGCCGCTGCTGGAAGAAAAAACGGACCGCAAATTCCTCGATAAAGCCCTGAGCGACTATCGCGATGCGCGTAAGGGGCTGGACGATCTCGCCAAACCGAGCGAAAAAGCGATCCACCCGCAGTATCTGGCGCAGCAGATCAGCCACTTCGCCGACGACGATGCCATCTTCACCTGCGACGTGGGTACGCCCACCGTCTGGGCCGCGCGCTATCTGAAAATGAACGGCAAACGACGCCTGCTTGGGTCGTTCAACCATGGCTCAATGGCCAACGCCATGCCGCAGGCGCTGGGCGCAAAAGCGACGGCACCGGAACGGCAGGTGGTGGCGATGTGCGGCGACGGCGGGTTCAGTATGCTGATGGGGGATTTCCTGTCGGTGGCGCAGATGAAGCTTCCGCTGAAAATCGTGGTCTTTAACAACAGCGTGCTGGGCTTTGTGGCGATGGAGATGAAGGCCGGAGGCTACCTCACGGATGGCACCGAGCTGCACGACACCAACTTCGCCCGCATCGCCGAAGCCTGCGGTATCACCGGTATTCGGGTGGAGAAAGCCTCAGAGGTGGACGAAGCCCTGCAACGTGCCTTCGCCATCGACGGCCCGGTGCTGGTGGATGTGGTGGTCGCCAAAGAAGAGCTGGCAATCCCGCCTCAAATCAAGCTGGAACAGGCTAAAGGTTTTAGCCTCTACATGCTGCGCGCCATCATCAGCGGGCGCGGTGACGAAGTGATCGAACTGGCAAAAACCAACTGGCTCAGGTAAAACATTTCACAAGACCTCTTAAATGAAAGGGATGTGAAATGATTGATTTACGTAGTGATACCGTTACCCGTCCGGGCCGCGCCATGCTCGAAGAGATGATGGCCGCCCCGGTCGGGGACGACGTCTACGGCGATGACCCGACGGTCAACGAACTCCAGCGCTATGCGGCCGAGCTGAGCGGTAAAGAGGCTGCCCTGTTCCTGCCCACCGGCACGCAGGCTAACCTGGTGGCGCTGCTGAGCCACTGCGAGCGCGGCGAAGAGTATATCGTCGGCCAGGGGGCGCATAACTACCTGTACGAAGCTGGCGGCGCGGCGGTGCTTGGCAGCATTCAGCCGCAGCCGATCGATGCCGCGCCGGACGGTACGCTGCCGCTGGACAAAGTCGCGGCAAAAATCAAAGCCGATGATATTCACTTCGCCCGCACTAAACTGCTGAGCCTCGAAAACACCCATAACGGTAAAGTTCTGCCGCGCGAATACCTGAAAGCGGCATGGGATTTTACCCGCGAGCGCAAGCTCGGCCTGCACGTTGACGGCGCACGTATCTTCAACGCCGTGGTGGAGTACGGCTGCGAGCTGAAAGAGATCACCCAATATTGCGACTCGTTCACCATTTGCCTCTCTAAAGGGCTGGGCACGCCGGTAGGTTCCCTGCTGGTTGGCAGCGCGGACTACATCAGACGCGCCAACCGCTGGCGCAAAATGACCGGCGGCGGGATGCGTCAGGCGGGTATTCTGGCGGCTGCCGGACTGTACGCCCTGAAAAATAACGTGTCACGCCTGAAAGACGATCACGACAATGCGGCGTGGATGGCAGCGCAACTGCATGAAATCGGCGCTGATGTCATGCGTCATGACACCAACATGCTGTTTGTCCGCGTCGGCAATGAGCATGCTGCCGCGCTGGGCGAATTTATGAAAGCCCGAGGCGTGCTGATCAACGCCTCCCCGGTCGTGCGACTGGTGATGCATCTTGACGTTAACCGCGAGCAGTTGACCGAGGTGGTGAAACACTGGCAGGCGTTTTTACAGCGTTAAGGAGCATACCGTGCCGCAACGTATTCTGGTGCTTGGTGCCAGCGGGTATATCGGTCAGCATCTGACCACTGCGTTAAGCCAGCAGGGGCACCAGGTGCTGGCAGTGGCACGCAACACGGAACGCCTGCAAAAGCTACATTTGCCTGGCGTGACGTGTCACAACGTTGACCTTAACTGGCCGAAAGCGCTTCCTGCGCTGCTGGAAGGGGTCGATACGCTTTACTACCTTGTTCACAGCATGGGCGAAGGCGGCGATTTTATCGCCCACGAGCGTCAGGTGGCGATGAACGTACGTGATACGCTGCTGCAAACGCCGGTAAAGCAGGTGATCTTTCTAAGCTCGCTTCAGGCGCCTGAGAACGAGCAGTCAGACCATCTGCGCGCCCGGCAACTGACGGCAGAGACATTGCGAAGCGCCCGTATCCCCGTCACCGAACTGCGGGCAGGGATCATCGTCGGCGCGGGTTCCGCCGCGTTCGAAGTGATGCGCGATATGGTCTACAACCTGCCTGTGCTGACACCGCCGCGCTGGGTACGCTCGCGCACCACGCCCATTGCGCTGGAGAATTTACTCCACTATCTGGTGGCATTGCTGGATCATCCGGCGGCGGCGCATCGTGTGCTGGAGGCGGCTGGCCCGGAAGTGTTGAGCTATCAGGCGCAGTTCGAACATTTTATGCGGGTGAGTGGCCGCCGCCGCTGGCTGGTGCCCGTCCCCTTCCCGACCCGCTGGATTTCGGTGTGGTTTTTGAATGTGATCACCTCCGTGCCGCCGACGACTGCCAAAGCGCTTATACAGGGACTGAAACACGATCTGCTGGCGGACGATCGTGAACTGCGTGCCTTGATCCCTCAGGAATTGATCCCCTTCGACGATGCCGTACGCAATACGCTGAAAGAAGAAGAGAAGCTGGTGAACTCCAGTGACTGGGGCTACGACGCGCAGGCGTTTGCCCGCTGGCGGCCCGAGTACGGCTATTACCCAAAACAGGCGGGCTGTACGGTAAAAACCACTGCCAGCCTCTCAGCGCTGTGGGACGTTGTGAACCAGATCGGCGGCAAAGAGCGGTATTTCTTCGGCAATATCCTCTGGCAAACGCGCGGCGCGCTGGATCTGCTGGTGGGTCACCGGCTGGCAAAAGGCCGTCCTGCCGCCCCGTATCTGAACGTGGGCGATACGGTCGACAGCTGGAAGGTGATCATCGTTGAGCCGGAAAAACAGCTGGCGCTGCTGTTTGGCATGAAGGCACCGGGGCTGGGGCGGCTCTGCTTCACCCTTAAAGACAAAGGCGATCACCGCGAGCTGGACGTTCGGGCGTGGTGGCACCCGCACGGAATGCCCGGGCTGTTCTACTGGCTGCTGATGATCCCGGCACACCTGTTTATCTTCCGCGGAATGGCGAAACGGATTGCGCAACTGGCAGAAGAAAAGCGGGAAAGTAATTAAATAAAACCCTTTTTCTTTCACCTTTCCCATTGCAACACATCGTAATTCACGAAAGAATGCGCACGAAATTCTTTTCAACACAGTGGATTGTTATGAAGGTACTGGTTACCGGGGCGACCAGCGGCTTAGGCCGAAATGCGGTCGAATTTCTGCGCAACAAAGGCATCAGCGTGAGGGCCACCGGTCGCAACGAGGCGATGGGCAAGCTCTTGCAAAAAATGGGCGCTGAGTTTGTCCATGCCGACCTGACGGAGCTGGTCTCCTCTCAGGCCAAGGTGATGCTCGCCGGTATCGATACGCTGTGGCACTGCTCCAGTTTTACCTCCCCGTGGGGTACCCAGGAAGCCTTCGATCTCGCCAACGTGCGCGCCACGCGCCGTCTGGGCGAATGGGCCGTCGCCTGGGGCGTGCGTAACTTTATTCATATCTCTTCCCCGTCGCTCTATTTTGATTATCACCATCATCGTGATATTCAGGAAGATTTCCGCCCTGCGCGCTTTGCCTGTGAATTTGCCCGCAGTAAAGCGGCTGGCGAAGAGGTGATCGACCTGCTGGCCCAGTCAAATCCGCACACCCGCTTTACCGTGCTGCGACCACAGAGCCTGTTTGGGCCGCACGACAAAGTCTTTATCCCGCGACTGGCCCAGATGATGCACCATTACGGCAGCGTGCTGTTACCGCGCGGCGGCGATGCGCTGGTAGACATGACCTATTACGAAAATGCCGTTCACGCCATGTGGCTGGCGAGCCAGCCGGAGTGCGATAAGCTGGTGTCGGGCCGCGCCTATAACATTACCAACGGCGAACCCTGTACCCTGCGCAGCATTGTGCAAAGGCTGATTGATGAGTTAAAAATCGACTGCCGGATCCGTTCCGTTCCCTACCCGATGCTGGACATGATTGCCCGCAGCATGGAGCGCTTTGGCAGTAAATCGGCGAAAGAGCCTGCGCTGACGCATTACGGTGTGTCGAAGCTCAACTTTGATTTTACGCTGGATATTTCTCGGGCGGAGAACGAGCTGGGGTATAAACCGATTATCTCGCTCGATGAAGGGATAGTGCGTACGGCGGCGTGGTTACGGGATCACGGGAAGTTACACCGGTAAGCGTTCCAGCCTCATGTAGGCCGGGTAAGCGCAGCGCCACCCGGCAAAAAACAGAGAGTGCGGACTGATGCCCTCACCCCGGCTCTCTCCCACAGGGCTGAGGGATCCCCAGTAATTTTTTTATGCAGAAGCAATAAAGTTGCTTTCTAAATGACTGAGGGCTGTCAGCGATGCCCTGGTCCGGCTGTAAA
>NZ_JBMKJI010000015.1:0-107268 GCF_049237025.1 Enterobacter cloacae complex sp. SYL001
CAGGGCATCGCTGACAGCCCTCAGTCATTTAGAAAGCAACTTTATTGCTTCTGCATAAAAAAATTACTGGGGATCCCTCAGCCCCGTGGGAGAGGGTTAGGGTGAGGGCATCAGGCCGCAGAGCCTGATTGTCGGGTGGCGGCTTCGCCTTACCCGACCTACAAAACCTACTTCCGGTGAATGAATTCGACCGCTTTATCCGGGAAATCCGTAAACAATCCGTCCACATCCGCCTGGTTATACAGCACGTCGTAAAGCTGATCCACGTCCGTCGCATAATCCGGCAGCTGGTCTGCACGCACGGTATAAGGATGCACCTGCATCTTGCTCGCATGCGCCTCTTTCACCATCGCCGTCAGCTTCACGTGGCCCGGCGTTGAGCCTTCCGCCACCAGCATGTGGTAATCCGGCCCGATGCCGTCGGCGTACTGCGCAATCTGCTTCATCGCGCCCGGCTTAAACATCCAGTCGTAGCTGTAGTTCACCCACTTCCCGTCCGGCTGTTTTTCCTGAGTTTCATTCCAGTCGGTATAGGCAATCAGCTGCACCAGATTGAGATCCATCCTCATCTTCGGCTCCAGCTCAGTTTTGATGCGCTTCAGTTCCGCGGCATCGAAACATTGCAGGAAAACCTTATCCTGCTTGCTGGTGTAGCCGTACTTTTTCAGTACCTCCAGCGTCTTCGCGGCAATGTCTTTTCCTTCCTGATGGTGGAACCACGGCGCTTTGATTTCCGGGTAGATACCGATATTTTTGCCCGTCGAGTGGTTCAGCCCCTGAACAAACTCGATCTCCTCTTCGAAGGTGTGAATACGGAAGTCAGACTTGCCCATCGGGAAACGCCCCGGATAGACCTGCACCTTCTTACCGTTCTCAATCTCGAAGCCCTCGGTAAACTTCAGCGAGCGGATCTCCGCCAGCGTGAAGTCGATGGCGTAGTAGCGGCCATCTTTACGGGCACGATCCGGGAAACGCTCCGCCACGTCCGTCACGCGGTCAAGATAGTGATCATGCAGAACGACCAGCTGGTCGTCCTTCGTCATCACCAGATCCTGCTCCAGATAATCCGCGCCCTGGGCATAGGCCATCGCTTTTGCCGGCAGCGTATGCTCTGGCAGATAACCGCTGGCGCCACGGTGGGCGATCACGATTTTATCCGCCGCCAGCGCGGAGCCTGTCATCAGGCCCGCCAGCAGCAGGCCTGTCGCTAACTGAGTTAATTTCATCGCAATGCTCCTTACTGACGACGCGCCAGCACCTCGGCATGGTGACGTTTTTCACCAATCATCACGACGATCAACAGCAGAACCGCCAGCACGCTGCCGCCAATCATCACCATAAAGCCACCGTCCCAGCCGAAGAAGTCGACGGTGTAACCGACGATGGCGCTTGCCGCCACTGAACCGCCGAGGTAGCCAAACAGACCGGTAAAGCCTGCCGCCGTGCCAGCCGCTTTCTTCGGCGCCAGCTCCAGCGCGTGCAGGCCAATCAGCATAACCGGACCATAAATCAGGAAGCCGATGACAATCATACAGGCCATATCCACACCCGGATTACCCGGCGGGTTTAGCCAGTAAACGACCGTCGCGATGGTGACCAGCGTCATAAAGAACACGCCCGTCGCCCCACGGTTGCCCTTAAACACTTTGTCCGACATCCAGCCGCAGATCAGCGTGCCGGGAATGCCCGCGTATTCATACAGGAAATAGGCCCAGGAGGATTTATCCAGCGCGAAGTGCTTCACCTCTTTCAGGTAAGTCGGGGACCAGTCGAGGATGCCGTAGCGCAGCAGGTAGACAAACACGTTCGCCACCGCGATGTACCACAGCAGCTTGTTTGGCAGCACATACTTCATGAAGATCTGTTTCGCGGTCAGCTCTTCTTCGTGCTTCTCGCTATAATCATCCGGGTAGTCGTTTTTGTACTCTTCAATCGGCGGCAGGCCGCAGGACTGCGGCGTGTCGCGCATCAGGGCGAAGGCGATAATCGCCACCAGAATGGCGCCAAAGGCAGGCATATAGAGCGCCGCGTGCCAGTCGTTGAACCAGGCCATCCCCAGCAGGAACAGCAGCGGCGGAAGCCCGCCCCCGACGTTATGCGCGCAGTTCCAGACCGATACAATCCCACCGCGCTCTTTCTGTGACCACCAGTGCACCATGGTACGTCCGCATGGCGGCCACCCCATCCCCTGGAACCAGCCGCAGAGGAACAGCAGCACGAACATGATGGCAATGCTGGAGGTCGCCCACGGCACAAAGCCCATGAACAGCATCACCGCTGCCGCGAGGATCAGACCGGCGGGCAGGAACACGCGCGGATTCGAACGATCCGACACCGACCCCATAATAAACTTCGAAAAACCGTACGCGATGGAGATCCCCGACAGCGCAAATCCCAGATCGCCGCGGGAGAAGCCTTGTTCCACCAGGTACGGCATGGCGAGCGCAAAGTTTTTACGTACCAGATAGTACGCCGCATACCCGAAGAAGATCCCGAGGAAGATTTGCCAACGCAGACGGCGGTAGAGAGGATCAATCTCTGCCTCTGGCAGTCGCGCCCGGTGTGGCGCAGGTTTAAAGATACTGAGCATAACAGCCTCCGTGGCCTTTCAAAAAATGACCGGGCATCTCGCGCCCGGCTACAGAGGCGGCGATGTTAAGAAATCGCGGTGAATGTTACTGTGAATCAACGCACAGATTGTTACAGAAATATGACAGAATGCGCAAAAAAGCGCATGAAATCACGTTTCACTTTCGAATTTCGCGCGTTTATGTTCGAAATCAAACAAACCACACGATCAATGTGGCTAAATGCTAAAAAACGAACATAGAGGAAAGGCAATGACAATTCACGATCCACGCTTCAGCGATGTGATTATCATTGGCGGTGGCGCGACGGGTGCCGGCATCGCACGCGACTGCGCCCTGCGGGGATTGAGCGTCACGCTTCTGGAACGCCACGACATCGCCACCGGCGCAACGGGGCGTAACCACGGTCTGTTGCACAGCGGTGCCCGCTATGCGGTCACTGACGCTGAGTCCGCGCGCGAGTGTATTGCTGAAAACCAGATCCTCAGGCGCATCGCCCGCCACTGCGTTGAACCGACCAACGGCCTTTTTATCACCCTTCCCGAAGATGATTTCGGCTTTCAGCAAACCTTTATCACCGCCTGCACGGCGGCAGGCATTCAGGCCGAGGCGCTCGATCCTGCACAGGCGCGCCGTCTTGAACCCTCGGTAAACCCGGCGTTACTGGGCGCGGTAAAAGTGCCTGACGGAACCATTGATCCTTTCCGCCTGACCGCCGCCAATATGCTCGACGCGCGGGAACACGGCGCACAGATCCTGACCGGGCATCACGTCACCGGGCTTATTCGTGAAGGTAATACCGTGCGCGGGGTGCGCGTGTGTGATACGCAGTACAATGAACACCGCGAGCTGTATGCCACCGTCGTGGTCAACGCGGCAGGGATCTGGGGCCAGCGCATCGCGGAATACGCCGATTTATCCGTCCGCATGTTCCCGGCCAAAGGCTCGCTGCTGATCCTCGACCATCGCATCAATAACCATGTCATCAACCGCTGCCGTAAACCGTCTGACGCCGACATCCTCGTGCCGGGGGACACCATTTCGTTGATCGGCACGACCTCAATGCATGTGGACTACAGCGAAATTGATTACAACCGCGTTACCGCCGAAGAGGTGGATATTCTGCTGCGCGAAGGGGAAAAGCTGGCCCCGGTGATGGCGCAGACGCGTATTCTGCGTGCCTACGCGGGCGTGCGTCCCCTCGTCGCCAGCGACAACGATCCGAGCGGGCGTAACGTCAGCCGCGGAATTGTGCTGCTCGATCACGCCGAACGCGACGGCATGGACGGGTTTATCACCATTACCGGCGGCAAGCTGATGACCTACCGGCTGATGGCGGAGTGGGCCACCGATGCCGTCTGCCGTAAGCTCGGTAACACCGCGCCGTGCGTGACGGCGGAGCGGGCCCTGCCCGGCTCGCAGCAATCGACAGAAAAAACGCTGCACAAAATCATTTCACTTCCTGCCCCGCTTCGCGGTTCGGCGATTTACCGCCACGGCGACCGCACCCCGACCTGGCTTGGTGAAGGGCGACTCAGCCGCAGCCTGGTGTGCGAATGCGAAGCCGTGACCGCAGGCGAGGTGCAATATGCCGTGGAAAACCTGACGGTGAACAACCTGCTTGATTTACGCCGCCGCACGCGAGTCGGGATGGGCACCTGTCAGGGGGAGCTGTGCGCCTGCCGTGCCGCCGGGCTGCTACAACGTTTTCATGCCACCTCCTCAACCCAGTCGCTCGCCCAGCTCAGCGATTTTTTAAATGAGCGCTGGAAAGGCATTCAGCCCGTCGCCTGGGGCGATGCCCTGCGCGAAAGTGAGTTTACCCGCTGGGTCTATCAGGGACTTTGCGGTCTGGAGAAGGAGCACAACCATGAAATTTGATACCGTGATTGTGGGTGGAGGGCTGGCGGGCCTGCTGTGCGGTCTTAAACTGACGCAGCGGGGTCTGCGCTGCGCCATTGTCACTCGCGGTCAAAGTGCCCTGCACTTCTCCTCCGGCTCGCTGGATTTACTGGGCGCGCTATCGTTCGCCGATCTGCCGCCTGAACATCCCTACCGCCTGACGGGCGCAGAGAATATGGCCCGCTTTGCCTGCGAAACCGAACACCTGCTGACCGCCTGCGGCGCACGCATGCAGGGTGACGCCGAGCAAAATCATCAGCGCGTCACGCCGCTCGGCACTCTGCGCGCCGCCTGGCTTAGCCCGGAAGAGGTGCCTGTCGCCCCCATCGCTGCCGGGCACGTGCGGGTGGTGGGGATCAGCGGTTTCCTTGATTTCCAGCCGCATCTTGCCGCCGCGTCTCTCAGACAGCAAGGCATTCAGGTGGATACGGCGGAGATTGATCTCCCCGAGCTCGACGTGCTGCGCGAAAACCCCAGCGAGTTTCGTGCGGTGAACATTGCCCGCCTGCTGGATAATGAACGCTACTGGCCGCAGCTGTACGCGGCGCTTCAACCGCTCGGCGAGAGCTGCGACGCCCTGTTTATGCCCGCCTGTTTTGGCTTAACGGACAACCGGCTCTGGCGCTGGCTCTCGGCGCGCCTGCCCTGTACGCTCGGTTTACTGCCGACGCTCCCCCCTTCCGTGCCCGGCATTCGTCTGCATACCCAGCTTCAGCGTCAGTTTGTCGCCCAGGGTGGCGTCTGGATGGCAGGCGACGAGGTGAAAAAAATCACCCTGGCAGAGGGCGCGGTAAGCGAAATCTGGACCCGCAACCACGGCGACATCCCGCTTCGTGCACGCTATACGGTGCTGGCAAGCGGCAGCTTCTTCAGTAACGGTCTGCTGAGCAGCCGGGATGGCGTGCGTGAGGCAATTCTCGGGCTGGATGTCCGGCAAAGCGCTTCCCGCGCGGACTGGTATCAAAGCGATTTCTTCACCCCGCAGCCCTGGCAGCAGTTCGGCGTGATCGTCGACACCCAGCTGCGCCCGCAGCTGGGCGGGGAACCGGTTGAAAATCTTTACGCCATCGGCTCGGTTCTGGGCGGGTACGATCCCGTGGCACAGGGCTGCGGTGGCGGCGTCTGCGCCGTCACCGCGCTGCATGTCGCGGAGCAGATTATCCAGCGCAGGGAGGGAGCACAATGAACGACACCCGATTTGAAAGCTGTATCAAATGCACGGTCTGCACCACGGTTTGCCCGGTCAGCGGCGTCGATCCGCGCTATCCCGGCCCGAAACAGGCCGGCCCCGACGGGGAGCGTCTGCGCCTGAAGGACGGCGCGCTCTACGACGAGGCGCTGAAATACTGTATCAACTGTAAACGCTGCGAAGTTGCCTGCCCGTCGGACGTGAAAATAGGCGATATCATCCAGCGCGCCCGCGCCCGCTACAGTACGCAAAAACCGACGCTGCGCGACGCGATACTGAGCCACACCGATCTGATGGGCAGCCTCTCGACGCCTTTCGCGCCGGTCGTCAATGCCGCCACCGCCCTGAAGCCGGTGCGCAGGCTGCTGGATGCGACGCTCAAAATCGACCATCACCGCAGTCTGCCGAAATATTCTCACGGCACCTTCCGCCGCTGGTATAAATCCGTGGCGGCAGAACAGGCGCAGTTCGCTGAGCAGGTTGCCTTCTTCCACGGCTGCTACGTGAACTACAACCATCCGCAGCTGGGGAAAGACCTGCTGAAAGTGCTGAACGCCATGGGGACGGGCGTTCAGCTGCTGAGCAAAGAGAAGTGCTGCGGCGTTCCGCTGATTGCCAACGGTTTTACTGACAAAGCGCGCAGGCAGGCGAAAAGCAACGTCACCTCTTTGCGCGAGGCGATCGTCGACAACGGGATCCCGGTACTGGCGACGTCGTCAACCTGTACCTTCACGCTGCGCGATGAATATCCGCATCTGCTGGATGTGGATAACACCGGCTTGCGCGAGCACATTGAGCTGGCGACTCGCTTTCTCTGGCGCAAGCTTGACAGCGGGCAGACGTTACCGCTGGGCAAATTGCCGCTGAAGGTGGTGTATCACACGCCATGTCATATGGAGAAGATGGGCTGGTCGATCTATACGCTGGAGCTGCTGCGGCTGATCCCGGGGCTGGAGCTGACGGTGCTGGACTCACGCTGCTGCGGCATCGCTGGCACCTACGGATTCAAGCGTGAAAACTACCCAACGTCACAGGCCATTGGCGCGCCGCTGTTCCGGCAGATTGAAGAGAGCGGCGCAGATATCGTGGTGACGGACTGTGAAACCTGCAAGTGGCAGATCGAGATGTCCACCAGCAAACGCTGTGAACATCCCATTACCTTGCTGGCAAACGCACTGGCGTAACCGTTGCCGGGGACACTCCCCCGGCACATTCTCACTCTACAAACAGCGATTCCACGACGTTGATCCAGCCGTGCTCGCTGGCGACCTCTTTCCCGTTCAGCCAGCGGCGCAGCATGTTCAGCGCCATCATCGCGCACATCTCCTGACGCACGGCCAGGCTGTGGCGGGTAATACTCATCTTCACCCGCAGGGCGTGGGTCCCTTCCGGCGTTGCCAGGGCGAAGTTGAGATGCTCCTCATCCAGCCCGCCCACAAAAAGCGCCAGTCCGGCGAAATGCTTCACTCTGCGCTCGGATGCCCAGCGCGCCGTCTGCGCCAGCGTCTCCTGCTGGAACGGCACCACTTCACTGGCCAGCAGCGGCGCACCCGCCCGGGTAAGCTGAAGCGCCAGAAGCCCACCGGTAAACTGCTCGCTTAACGTCACGCTCAGCTGGCGGGACTGCAAATGCGCTGCGATCTGCGCCGGCAGCCCTTCCGTTCCTTCGAAAATCAGGCTTTCCCCGGCGACGCGCTGCACTTCCGGCCACAGTGCCAGCATAGCGGCTTTCTCTGACGCCGGTCCGGTCAGCTTTAGTTCAATAATCGGCATGGAGGAACGATAGCCCATCGACACGCCGGGAGGCAGTTGCAGGTGATCGAGGCTCTGGGCCAGGTCGCTTTCCGAGCGGCCAAAGGTGGTCAGACGCAGGCACAGCGGCGGTTCAGGCAGCGTGAAGCGCGCGCGCAGGCGCGGCAGGATCTGCTGCTCGACCATCACTTTAAATTCCGACGGCACGCCCGGAGTGAAGAACATCAGGCAGCGGTTCAACTGAACGGCAAACCCGCAGGCGGTGCCGACCGGGTTATCAATCAGTTCCGCGCTGGCGGGAATTTCAGCCTGCTTGCGGTTGCTGGGGGCCATCACGCGGCCACGCTCAGAGAAAAATCGCTCCATCTGTGCCAGCCACGCCTCGTGCAGGACCAGGCCTTCACCTCTGGCCGTGGCGGCGGCCAGCGCGCTGAGATCGTCGCTGGTGGGCCCAAGCCCGCCGTTCACAATCAGCACGTCGCAGCGTTCGCTGCGCTCGCGCAGAACGTTGACCAGCGACTCAAGATTGTCACCCACGGTGTTGCGGCGCGTTAACGGTAATCCTTGCTCAAAGAAGAGATCGGCGAGCCAGGCGGCATTGGTATCAATGATTTGCCCATGCAGCACTTCGTCGCCAGTGGATAACATTTCCACGTTTATCATTGTGTTCTCCCATTTCAATGGTCAAAACACTATAGCGCAATCGAAGACCGGGGGAAGAGAGAAACTGGCGCGACTGAACGCCGCGCCGAAAGGATTAGAAACCTGCGCTCACACCGATGTAGGGACCATCTGCCAGCGCGTTGTCGCGGTGGCCGTCTTTACCTGCCAGGTTCAGATAACGATAACCCGCTTCGATGGTGACAGGACGGATGATGGTCCAGCGTCCACCCACGTTGGCTTCCTCATAGCTATCGATACCGCTGGAGAGGGAATCCGGAGAGTAGTAGTACTCACCGAACAGGCCAAAGCTGTCGCCGATTTTCCATTGCAAACCGCCGCCCACTGCCGCCGCGTAACCTTCGTCACCGTCGTTCGGGTTGGTGTAAATCCCTTTACCGCCGACTGTCGCCAGGAAAGGACCCAAAGGTACGTTGAAGCCCAGCCCCAGGCTTGCCGCATCCCCATCGTCGTCGTTATGCGTCCAGCCGCCGGTCATCGCCAGGCCTGCGCTATCCGTGCCAAGACCAAAGCCCAGGTGGGTATAATCTTCGCCCGCCGAGCCGTTGAAGGAAATAGCGTTGGCTGCTGCCGATACAAACATCAGGCCTAAGCCCATTAATGCCACTTTTTTCATTGTCGTGATCCCGCACAATATATTCAGAGATGTCCAAAAACCGCGAGATTTTAACCTGACTGTCTGTGGGATCAATGCGCTCAGTGGACATCGGGCAATTAGTTTGTAACGATTTGATAATATCGGTATTTATATCATCAATAAAAAACGCATTTTTACGCACAGGCCGCCCAGATTTTCACTGGGCATCAGCTGAAGATGGCTGCGGTGCAGGCGGGCAATATCGTTGGCCAGCGCCAGGCCAATGCCGGACCCGGCGGCATCGCCCACGTTATCCAGCCGATGAAACGGCAGCATGGCCTGGGAGATCTGGTCTTCGGCAATACCCGGTCCGCTGTCCTCCACGCTCAGCTCAACGGCATCGTTATCCATGCGCAGGTACACCGTCACGATGCCCTGCTCCGGCGTGTATTTGATCGCATTCTCCAGCAGGTTAGCGCAGAGTTCGCCCAGCAAAACGTCATCCCCCTCAATCATTACCGGCTGCTGTACGCCGTCATAACCGAGATCGATACCCTTGCTGCGCGCCTGTGCCAGCCGCGAAAAGCAGCAGTTTTGCACCACCTGTACCAGATCGACAGGGGCAAACTGTCGCTCCCCCTGCTCTTTCCGCTTCACCGCCGAAAGCTGTAACAGCCTTTCCGTCAGCACGATGGTGTTATCCAGCGTAACGTTCATTGCCCGTAAGCTCTCCTGCCACAGCGCCGGATCGTTACGCGTCAGAGCAACGGATACCTGCGTTTTTAGCACCGCCAGCGGCGTTTTGAGCTGGTGTGAGGCATCGGCATTGAAGCGCTCCTGCCGCGAAAGTACGCCGCGCAACCGGTCGATGTAACGGTTAAACGCCACAATCAGCAGCCGCGTTTCCGACCAGGGCAGCAGCTCCGGCAGCGGGGCCAGCAGCCCGGGCTCACGGCGCACCATCAGCGAAGAGAGTTGCCGCATTGGGCGCAGCACGCGGCGCAGCAGCCAGGCGGTCAGGACCAGCGTCAGCAGCACCAGCAGCCCCTGCGACACGAGTGAGGAAAACAGCAGCTGTGTGGCCAGATAGCGCCGCGACTGCAACGTTTCTGCGACATAAATTTCCGCCATCCCGAACACATTATCTTCGTTAACCGGCTGGAGCAGCTTCGCCACGCGGATCGCCTGCCCGCGATACTCGGTATGATAAAACCACGCCAGCGCCGGATAGTGAGTGGTGCGCGACGTGGAGGGAGGCATATTTGGCAGATCGTCATAGCCGGAGATCGTCCGCCCGTCAGGGTCAACCACCTTGTAGTAGAGGCGATCGTTCATGTTCAGCTCAAAGCTGTCGAGCACGACCCAGGGCACGTTCACCAGCAGCTTGCCCTTGTGCACCACCAGCCGCTCAGACACGGTGCGCGCCGAGGATAACAGCGTACGGTCATAGGCCTGCGTCGCCGCCTGTAGCGCGCTAACGTAGCTGTTAAAGGCTGACAGCCCCCATAACAGCAGCAGCGGCAAACCCAGAAAGAGCAAAAGTTGCAGGTAAAGCGACTGCGGCTTAACCCACTTCATCGCCGCACTCCAGCACGTAGCCCAGTCCCCGGAGGGTGGTGATCCGCACGCCGCTGCCGGTCAGCTTCTTACGCAGGCGGTGAATATAGAGATCGATACTCTCGGGGCTGACGTCGTCGTTCAGGCTGAACACCTGGTCGAAGAGCTGTTGCCGGGAGACGGGACGGGTCCGGCGGTGCATCAGCACCTTCAGTAAAGAGAGCTCGCGCGGCGTGAGGGAAAGGGGTTCATCGCGCAGCAGAAAAAAGCCTTCATCATCGTACTCCAGCTCTCCCAGCCGCTGGCGCTCCTGAGTTCGTCCTTCACTGCGGCGCAGCAGCGCACGCAGGCGGGCATCAAGCTCCTCCAGCTCGAACGGCTTCGGCAGATAGTCATCCGCCCCGGCATTCAGCCCTTTCACCCTGTCTGCCACGTTGCTGCGGGCGGTGAGAAATAGCACCGGCAGCGTCTGCCCGCGCTTTCTCAGACGATGCACCACTTCCAGCCCGTCGAAGCCGGGCATGCCGATATCAAGGATCGCGACGGCATAGTTTTCCCCCTGCAAAAGGTGATCGGCCGCCCGTCCATCGTTGACGCAATCCACGGCAAATCCGCTTTGTACCAGCGCTTTCTCCAGCCAGTGAGCCAGCTCACGATTATCTTCCGCGAGTAAGAGACGCATATCACATCCTGTAAAGTTGGTGTCGCAGTGAAAGGGAAATGAAAGGTTATTGTTTTAACAATCACGCAACGGAACCGCTACAAGGTGGTTCACATAATCAGAAAAAAGACACCCGTACCCGTACTCCCGGTTCTCCGGCGTGAGGATAAACGATGAAAAAACAATTACTTTCTACCCTTGCTGCAAGCGTATTGCTGTTGAGTGCCTCTGTCGTCCAGGCGCAGGACACCCCGTCCCGCACCGAGTGTATCGCACCGGCCAAACCCGGCGGCGGCTTTGACCTGACCTGTAAGCTGATTCAGGTCAGCCTGCTGGAGACGAAGGCCATTGAGAAACCGATGCGCGTCACCTACATGCCCGGCGGCGTGGGCGCGGTAGCCTATAACGCCATCGTCGCCCAGCGCCCTGCTGAACCCGGCACCGTGGTGGCCTTCTCCGGCGGCTCGCTGCTGAACCTGTCGCAGGGGAAATTTGGTCGTTATGACGTGAATGACGTGCGCTGGCTCGCCACCGTGGGCACCGATTACGGCATGATCGCCGTTCGCGCCGACTCCCCGTGGAAATCCCTGAAAGATCTGCTGACCGCCATGGAAAAAGATCCGAACAGCGTGGTAATTGGCGCAGGCGCCTCTATCGGCAGCCAGGACTGGATGAAAGCCGCGCTGCTGGCGCAACAGGCCAAAGTGGATCCGCACAAAATGCGTTACGTGGCCTTTGAAGGCGGCGGTGAGCCGGTGACGGCGCTGATGGGCAATCACGTGCAGGCAGTATCGGGTGATCTCAGCGAAATGGTGCCCTACCTGAGTGGGGATAAGATCCGCGTGCTGGCGGTCTTCTCAGAAAACCGTCTGCCGGGCCAGCTGGCAGACGTCCCAACCGCCAAAGAGCAGGGTTATAACCTGGTCTGGCCGATCATCCGTGGCTTCTTCGTCGGGCCAAAAGTGACCGACGCCGAGTACCAGTGGTGGGTGGATACCTTCGCAAAACTTCAGCAAACCGAGGAGTTCAAAAAACAGCGCGACCTGCGCGGGCTGTTTGAGTTCAACCTGAACGGCAAGCAGCTGGACGAGTACGTGAAAAAACAGGTGAATGACTATCGCGAACAGGCGAAAGCCTTTGGTCTGGCGAAATAACCGGAGGCGCTATGAGCGATCGCATTTTTGCCGGGATATGGCTGCTGCTCTGCATTGGCGGCCTGTTCGTCGCCTGGCAGATCCACAGCGAATACAGCTATGAACCCGTGGGGCCACGCCCCTTTCCCGTAGGCATTGTTGGCCTGATGCTGCTCTGTTCGGTGGCCCTGCTGCTGCGCCATCCGGACACCGTGGAGTGGCCGCCACGCCGCACGCTGCAACGTCTGCTGGTAATGGTGATTGTTCTGCTGATGTACGCGTGGGGCTTTGAGTGGCTCGGCTTCCCGATCGCCACCGCCCTGCTGACGATGGTGATTGGCATACTGTTTAACGCCTCGCTGCCTGCGGCGGGGATCTCCGGGGTCGTACTGGGCATTTTACTCTGGTACGCCTTCGACCGCCTGCTGGACGTGACCCTGCCGCTCGGCGCATGGTTTAACTAACGGAGCACGCTATGGATACCTGGATCTATCTCTCTCAGGGGTTCGCGGTAGCGATGACCCCGGAAAACCTGGTGATCGCCCTGATCGGCTGTTTCGTCGGGACGATCGTTGGCCTGCTGCCGGGCCTTGGGCCTATCAACGGCGTGGCGATTTTACTGCCGCTGGCCTTTGCGCTGCACCTGCCTGCGGAATCGGCGTTGATCCTGCTGGCGACGGTTTATATCGGCTGCGAATACGGGGGGCGTATTTCCTCGATACTGCTTAACGTGCCCGGCGATGCCGCTGCCATTATGACCGCGCTGGATGGTTATCCGATGGCGCAGCAGGGACGCGGCGGCGTGGCGCTCTCTATTTCCGCCGTCAGCTCGTTCTTTGGCTCCCTGATCGCCATTGGCGGCATCATCCTCTTCGCCCCGGCGCTGGCCCAGTGGTCGCTGGCATTTGGTCCGGCCGAGTATTTTGCCCTGATGGTATTCGCCATCGCCTGTCTCGGCAGCATGATGGCGCAGAATCCGCTGAAGTCGTTTTTGTCTGCGTTGATTGGCCTCAGTCTGGCCACCGTCGGCGTGGATGCCAACACCGGGGTTTATCGCTTTACCTTCGACAGCGTCCACCTGTCTGACGGCGTGCAGTTTATCGTCGTGGTGATTGGTCTGTTCTCTGTCTCAGAAATCTTACTGATGCTGGAACATACCAGCAGCGGGCAGACGCTGGTGCGTAAAACCGGACGTATGCTCTTTAATGCCAAAGAGGGGGCGCAGTGTGTGGGTGCCACCCTGCGTTCGGCAGTGATCGGTTTCTTCGTCGGCATTCTGCCAGGCGCGGGGGCGACTATCGCCAGCGCCATTACCTACATGACCGAGAAAAAGCTGAGCGGTAACAGCGACAGCTTCGGCAAAGGCGATATCCGCGGCGTGGCGGCGCCGGAGGCGGCGAATAACGCCTCGGCCTGCGGCTCGTTTATCCCGATGCTGACCCTCGGCGTGCCGGGTTCCGGCACCACGGCGGTGATGATGGGCGCGCTGACGCTCTATAACATCACCCCGGGTCCGGCGATGTTTACCGAGCAGCCCGATATCGTCTGGGGCTTGATTGCGGCGCTGCTGATCGCCAACGTGATGCTGCTGGTGATGAACATCCCGCTGATCGGGCTGTTCACCCGCATGCTGACCATTCCCCTGTGGTTCCTGGTCCCGGCCATCGCCGCCGTCTCTGCGGTTGGGGTGTACGCGGTGCACAGCACCACCTTCGACCTGGTGTTAATGGTGCTGCTCGGCGTGCTGGGCTACATTCTGCGCAAGATGCACTTCCCGATGTCGCCGCTGATTTTAGGGTTTGTATTGGGGGAAATGCTGGAGCAGAACCTGCGCCGCGCCCTCTCCATCAGCAACGGCAACATGGGGATCCTGTGGGAGAGCAGCGTGACGAAGATCCTGCTGGCGATGGCGATCATGGTGATTGTCGTGCCGCCGGTGCTGCGCTGGATGCGTCGACGCCAGCAGAAACCGCAGCCGGATATCGGCTGATTAGCCCCTCAACAGGGCATTGACCCACTGCCTTAACGCCTGGCGGGAGATCTTTATCCCGCCATTTTTCAGTTCTGACGGCAGCGCCAGCCAGTGTACCGGCTGCTCAAAGCGCGCCAGCCTGCCCTGAACCCACTCCGGCAACAGCGTGATATCCGTACCCGGCTCACATTCCACTACCGCCACCGGGCGTTGCCCGTATTCGGCGTCATCCAGCGGGACGATAAACACCTGGCTTACCTGCGGATGTGTGACGATAACGCGCTCCAGCGCTTCCGGCTGGATCCCTTCTCCGCCGCTGAAAAAGAGATTGTCCATTCGGCCCAGAATGGTCAGGCGTCCGTCATGCCACTCGCCGCGATCGCGGGTGGCGAACCAGCCCTGCTCGTTGACCAGCGGCAGTAAGGCGCCGTCTCGCCAGTAGCCCGCCGCCATGCTTTCCGCCCGGATCCAGACTTCACCGTTCACCACCTGAAGGTCTCTGCCCGGCAGCGCGCTGCCCACGTCCGGCGCGCCGTCGGCCTCTTTGGCGCAGACGGTGGAGGCGAACTCGGTCAGACCGTAGCCGCAGAACGTGCGGATCCCCTGCTTGCGCGCCTGTTCGGTCAGCTCAACGGGGATTTCCGCCCCGCCGAGCAGCACGGCTTTCAGCGCAACGGGATGGTGTGAATTGAGCAGCCGCCACAGCTGCGTCGGCACCAGCGAGGCGTGGGTACAGCCCTGCAGGGCCTGCTCCAGCGGCTGTTTTTCACGCACGGTGAGACGGCCTCCGCCCTGCAACCAGCGCCACAAAATCCCCTGACCGGAGACGTGAAACAGCGGCAAGGACAGCAGCCAGTCGTCATCACCGCCATAAGGCATCAGCGACAACACGCCTTTTGCGCTGGCAAGGTGGGCGGCACAGGTGTGCACCGCCGCTTTCGGCAAGCCGGTGGAGCCGGAGGTGAGCGTCATTGAGGCCAGCCGTTCTGCCCGCCACGTCACCCCGCCCTGCTCCTCGCCCTCTCTTAATGCCAGCCCAGGCAGACCGTCATACTCACCGTTAAGCACCAGCGCAAAGCGCAGGGTCATCTGCGGCAGGAGGACGTCCAGCAGCGGACGGGGAAGCTGAGGGTTCACCGGCAAAATGCGGGCGCCGCACTGAAGCAGCGCCAGCCAGGCCAGCAGGGTCTGCGGATGGTTGTGGGCGAGCAGCATGACGCCGTCACCGTCCCTGACACCCTGAGACTGAAAACCGGCTGCCAGACGATCGATACGCTCGCCCAGCTGTGACCAGTTGAGCGTTATATCGTCTAAACGCAGCGCGGGTGTATCGGCACTCCTGGAGCGCCAGTGCCGCCACGGCCAGTCTGTAAAAGTCATTGCAGCGGCTCCAGCGTCCCGACATCGAGGCACGGCAAGGTGCTGTCCGGCCAATGGCGAATCAGCTGGGCCTGCATCAGGTTTAGCGTATCAAGACCGGGAACGGTGTCCGGCGTTAACCATGCAGCGATGCGCGCCAGCTGCGTCAGCCCGAGGCTGGATTCGATGGATGAACTGATCACCGCCGTCAGCCCTGCGGCATGGGCCGCCGCAACCTGCTCGCGCACCTTGTCGAGGCTGCCGGTCAGCGTTGGTTTAATGACCACGGCCCCGACGCCCGGCTCGGCGACAAACGTAAAACCGGCTTCGCGCAGGCTCTCATCCCAGGCAATGGCAATGCCGGTTTCCCGGGCGAAGGCGCGAGAGTCGTCGCGCGTTTTGCACGGCTCTTCGAGAAACGCGATGCGGTTGCGGTACGCCGGGTTGACGTACTTCGCAAACTGCTGCGCCCTGAGCGGCGTCCAGGCGCGGTTGGCGTCCAGGCGCAGGTGCAGATCGGGAATGGCTTCCAGTAACAGGTTAACCACCATTCCGTCGCGCACCGCTTCGTACAGGCCGACCTTAATTTTCGCCACCTTCTCGCCAGGCATCCCGGAGAGCAGCGCGAAAATTTCATCCGGATCGCCGGAACAGAGCGGCGCGGCGCGATAATTCGCCGCATCCGGCAAACAGCCGTCCAGCTCTGCCAGCGCGCAGCTGATGCCGAACGCGACAGAAGGAACGTCCGGCAGCGACGGATCTGCCCCCTCACGCCATTCGTGCGTCCAGGCCATCAGCGCCGCCTGCGCCTCATCCAGCGTTTCCAGGCTAAAGCCCGGAAGCGGGGCGATTTCGCCCCACCCTTCCCGCTCGCCCTGCCGGAGATGCACGAAAAAGCCATCACGGGTTTTTAACCGCCTTTCACGCAGTACCACGCCCGCGTCCATCGGTATCTGCCAGCGGTAAACCTGCGCGCGACGCATTACGGGTTCCGTTTGTATTTGCTGAAGTCTGGCTGGCGTTTTTCGTTGAACGCGTTGCGCCCTTCCTGACCCTCTTCGGTCATATAGAACAGCATGGTGGCGTTACCCGCCAGCTCCTGAAGTCCCGCCTGACCGTCACAGTCGGCGTTGAGGGCCGCTTTCAGGCAGCGCAGCGCCATTGGGCTGTTTTGCAGCATTTCGCGACACCAGCGCACGGTCTCTTTTTCCAGATCGGCGATCGGCACCACGGTGTTAACCAACCCCATGTCCAGCGCTTCCTGGGCGTTGTACTGACGGCACAGGAACCAGATTTCGCGGGCTTTTTTCTGGCCGACGATGCGCGCCATGTAGGATGCCCCCCAGCCGCCGTCGAAGGAGCCAACTTTCGGGCCAGTCTGACCGAAAATGGCATTTTCCGCCGCGATAGTCAGGTCACACATCATGTGCAGCACGTGACCGCCGCCGATGGAATAACCTGCCACCATCGCAACCACCGGTTTTGGACAGGTGCGGATCTGGCGCTGGAAATCCAGCACGTTCAGGTGGTGCGTGCCGGCATCATCCTGGTATCCGCCGTAGTCGCCGCGGACTTTCTGATCGCCGCCCGAGCAAAAGGCTTTCTCCCCTTCCCCGGTGAGGACGATGACGCCGATGTTGTCGTCGTAGCGGGCATCCGCCAGCGCCTGGATCATCTCTTTTACGGTCAGCGGACGAAACGCGTTGCGTACCTGTGGACGATTGATGGTGATTTTGGCGATACCATCGGTGGATTTGTGGTAGCGAATGTCGGTGTAGCCTTCGGAGCAGTCCTGCCATTCAACCGGCGCGTAAAGCATGTTTTCATCAGGATAGATCATAGCGTGTCCTTTGTTCGATAACGTAGTATCTGAGCCAGACTCGCGGCAACCGCTTCCGGGTTGTCCCGGTGGGCGTTGTGTCCGGCATGAGGGATAGCATGACGCATGGCGTTAAGTTCAGCAGCGATGGCTGCAAACTTCCCGTCACGTTCGCCATAGAGATAGTCGAAAGAAAAATCACGCGCGGTGAGCGCGGGACGTAAATCAGGCTGAACGGCAAGCGAGGTGGCTTCCAGCATCTCAGCCAGCCTCGGGCCGTTGTTCCGGCTACGCAGCGCGATCAGCGTGTTGCGCTGTTCATCCGTAAGGGAGGTAAAGACCGGCTGTTGATACCAGTCGGCAAAGACGGCTTCAAGCGGCTCACTGCGAAAACGTGACGCCCAGCGGCGGTCCGAGGTCAGCCGCGCCTGGCGCGCCTCGACGTCTTGCAGCCCAGGGTGTCCACCTTCCACAATCACCCCGTCTAACCCCGCAGGATGCTGGCAGGCATGGAACATCGCAATGCGGCCACCGAGTGAGTACCCTACCAGCCAGTAATTTAGTATGTTGTAACTAATTAAGGTATACGTGAGCAATTCACTTACCTCTGCAAACCCCGTCACGCCCGTATCCGCTGAACCACCGTGCCCGGGCAGGTCAAGGTAGAGCCTGGGGTAGTCATGCAGCGACGCCCCAACGGTCTGCCACTCACGACAGTCGCCGGAAAAACCGTGCAGGAAAACCAGCCAGGGGTAGCCTGGTTTTCCGGGCTGAGTGACGCCAGCGAGGATCACAGGTGACTCACCTGCGCCAGCAGATGTTGCAGCTTCTGCGCGCCGTCAGAATCGTTTACCACCAGCTCAATCAGCGTCGCGCCAGGCTGCCGCCAGGCGGTGTTCAGCGCCGTCTCCAGCGCGTCCCAGTTTTCCGGGCGATGGTACTTCAGGCTGAACATGGCGGCGGCGTGTTCGAACTGCACGTTTTGCGGCATCAGATAGAAGCGCTCACGTTCGCTTTGCGGCGTCGGCAGCAGGGAGAAAATCTGTCCGCCGTTATTGTTAACAACAATCAGCACGAACGGAGCCGACGCCTGACGCAGGAGCGCCAGCGCGTTGAGATCGTAGAGGGCTGAGAGATCCCCCACAATCGCCAGCGTGGATTTTGCGCTGGCCCGCTGTACGCCAGCGGCGGTGGAGATCAGCCCGTCAATGCCGCTCGCGCCCCGGTTGCTGTATACCGGATAACCCGCGGGCAGCTGCGAAAAGGCGTCAATCAGGCGCACCACCAGGCTGTTACCGACAAAAAGTTGCCCCTGCTCGGGAAGATATTTGCGGATACGGTGCGCCAGCCCGGCTTCACTGAACTCCTCGCACTGCGCTTTGGTGAGTTCCCACGCCTGACGCGACAGCGCCGGGATCTCCACCGCCCAGGGTTTGCGTTTTTCCGCCGGATGCAATTCCAGCCAGCTGTCAATATCGCTCACCAGGCGGCGACCGCGATGGTGCGCCGGGTCAAGGCGTCCTTCGAGCGGATCCACCAGCCAGTACTCTTCTGGCGTACAGGTGGCCTGCCACTGGAGCAGTCGCTTGCCCGTCAGGCTCGAGCCCAGCTGGACGACAATTTGCGCCTGCGCCAGCTCGGTGACCGCTTTCGCGTTCCCCAGCCAGAGGTCAGCGCAGGGCAGCGGCTGGCCCGTCTGGGAAAGCACATCACCAATCAGCGGCCAGCCAAGCGTTTGTGCCCACTCCGCCGCCAGCTTGCCTTCTGCCGCACTCATCCGCCCGGCAATCACCACCCCGCGCTTCTGGCGCCAGAAGAACCAGTCGCGCTGCTTAGCGCTTTCCAGATGCGTCTGCTCACGCAGCCAGGGCTTTTCGCTCTCCCACCATTCTCCCAGGTGCTGTTGCCAGGCTAGGCCGGTCTCGTTCATTTCGCCGTACAGCGGTTCGGCAAACGGGCAGTTAATGTGCAGCCCGCCGCTGCGCAGTGCGTTCATGGCATGGTCGAGAGTTGAGACCAGCCAGCTGGCGGGAATATCCTGGGTGGGGCGCGGCAACGAGACCGTCTGTGAAGGATGCGAGGCAAAAATGCCAGGCTGACGAATCGCCTGGTTCGCGCCGCAGTCAATAAGTTCCGGGGGACGATCGGCGGTGAGTAAAATCAGCTTTTCGCCGGTTAACCCCGCTTCAATCAGCGCCGGATAGAGGTTTGCTACCGCCGTGCCGGAAGTCACTATCACCGCCACGGGCGCGTTGCTGACTTTCGCCAGCCCGAGCGCCAGGTGGCCGAGACCACGCTCGTCAAAATGGGTGTGATGAATAAAAGCCCTGTTTTCCGCCGCAGCAAGGGTGAGCGGCGTGGAGCGAGAGCCCGGAGCAATACACACATGCCTGACACCATGGCGGGTCAGGGCTTCAAGGATCACCGTCGCCCAGCGTCGGTTAAAAGAACTTACTGACATGAGATTGTCCAGTATCAAGAATGCGACACAGTATAAATAATAGAAAAAGTCAGAATTTTGATATGAATCGGGATTGCACGAATCAGTATTAATCCCTCAGGAGGAGGGAACGCAGCCCGGCGGCCTTATTTTCGATCTCCTGCCACTCCTGCTCTGGATCGGAGCCGCTGACGATGCCCGCCCCCGCATAAAGACGCAGCGCGGCGTCATGAACGCGGGCGGAGCGTAATGCCACGCAGAACTCGCTTTGATCGCGCGATAAATAGCCCGCCGATCCGGCGTACCACTCCCGGTCAAACGGCTCCACTTTCGCAATAAATTCTCGCGCTGCCTGACGCGGCAGCCCGGCCACCGCCGCCGTCGGTTGCAGAATATGCAGACACTGCTCGTCATCAGATTGTTTGAGTTCGGTCCAGATACAGCGGCGTAAATGCTGCACCTTGCGCAGACGCAGCACCTGCGCTGGGAGGATCTCCAGCGTCCGGGTATGGTGCTGAAGACGCTGGCAGATATCTTCCACCACCAGCATATTTTCCCGCTGATTTTTGTCGTCGTTCATCAGCCAGTCGCCCAGACGCTGGGCCTGCTTATCGTCAGAATGGCTGGCGACGGTGCCTGCCAGCGCTTCAGTGCGCAGCAGCATGCCGCGTCGCCGCCAAAGTCGCTCGGGCGTCGAGCCGAGGAACGCGTTGCTGGCGTCAAAGACCATACAAAAATGATAGCAGTTGAGGTTTAGCGCGCGGCTGGCGGTCATTAGCGCGATGGCGTTCACGGGCTGCTGGCACTGCACGTCTGTAGCACGTGCGAGCACCACTTTCTCAAAATCGCCGCGAGCAAGGGTATCCGTCGCCTGACGAATCAACGCCAGCCATTCCGGTTTTTCCGGATGATGGGTTTCCTGCACAATCTGCACGGACAACGGGCGGATCGGCGCGGCGTCGCGCAGGTTATCAATAAACTTCAGTGCGTCACCGGCATCGTCACACAGCGACGTTTCGCTCCACAGTTGCAGGCGCAGCGTGGCGACCCCGCCAGACCGTCGCCAGAGAAGGCGCGGTAAAAACAGCTTTCCCTGTGCCGGGTTGAAGGCGTTCAGGCCGCAGATACGGGTATCATTGGCTACGTCATGGGTGTGCAAAAACCGGGAGGCCGAGGCCAGAGAGTCAAAATGGGCGAGGCTTCCGAGCGCGGCAAGTTCTTCATCACCGCTCCGCTGTTGCCAGTAAAACTGGGGATAGCATCGCTGCACACCCAGCCAGGCCAGCGGATCGAAGGCGTCGTTTAACGGGAAAGAGACATCGAAATGGCGTAAACCGGGTGTAGCGGGTAACGCTTGCGCAAGCTGAGTGCGCAGGCGTTCCAGCGCGATGGAAATCGAATGCACGCGAACCTCTCCCTGTTAAAACCTTACATTATACGGGGTACTGATGATAAATAGCAGTACCCACGTGTAGGGAGGGGTTTACCGGCTTAACGACGGGCTAACAGCAGGCCCAGCACCAGCCCTACGGCCGCACCGACCCCAATGCCCTGCCACGGCTTTTCGTGCACATAATCGTCGGCACGATAAACCGCCTGTTTGGCGCGGTAGTAGTAATTGTCGGATGCGTTGCTGACGCGGTTTTTCACGTCATGCAGCGCCTGCTCGGCGCGGGCTTTGAGCTCAATGTACTTCTGATCGGCAGGATCGCCTGAAGAGCGCAGTACTTCTTCCAGCGTTTCGCTTAACAGCGTTAGATCGTCGTCTGCTCGGGTATCCCAGGATTGAAATGACATATTTTTCTCCATGTTAGTACACCAGTCCGATAACTATAGACAACGTCTCGCTATTGCGCCTGTTTCGCTTCGCGCGCCATACCAATATGTGGGATGCCATCTTCATCGTAAATGTCCGTGACTGGGGTAAAACCAAAATGGCCATAGAATGATTGCAAATGCGCCTGCGCGCCCAGGTATAACGCCTTGTCTGGCCACCGTTTCAGGCATGCGTCCAGCGTTTTTTCCATCAGCTGATAGCCCAGCTTTTCACCGCGCGCGCTTCCGCTGATAATGACGCGGCCAATGACGACAGGGTCAAAATCCTCTTCGCTTTTCAGAATCCTCGCATACGCCACCAGCTCGTTATCGCGCCAGCCGAGGATGTGCCGGTTCTCGCCGACCAGGTCATCGCCGTCGATATCCTGATACGGGCAGGTTTGTTCAACCACAAAAACTTCGCAGCGCAGTTTGAGCAGGGCGTAGAGTGACTGAATAGTCAGTTCGCTGTGGTGTAGATCTTGCCACTGGATCATGTGTTTCTCCTTCCTGGGGTTCATCACGTTATACTAAACCCCTTCCCATTCGGCAAAGGGCTGATTGCGTTATGGAACTGATTTTTCTGGGTACGTCCGCGGGCGTGCCAACCCGCTCACGCAACGTGACGGCGATTCTGCTGGATCTTAAGCATCCTACCCGCGGCGGGCTGTGGCTGTTTGACTGCGGCGAAGGTACGCAGCATCAGTTGCTGCATACCTCATACCACCCGGGGAAAGTGGATAAAATATTTATCACCCATCTGCACGGCGACCATCTGTTTGGCCTGCCGGGCCTGCTGTGTAGCCGTTCGATGGCCGGTAACGCTAACCCGCTGACCATTTATGGCCCTGCGGGTATTCAGGCATTCGTTGAGACCACGCTGCGCCTGAGCGGCTCGTGGACCGATTATCCGCTGGAGGTGGTTGAGATCGGCGAAGGTCTGGTGTTCGACGACGGAGATTACCAGGTGCGCGCTTACCCGCTTAACCATCCGGTGGAATGCTACGGTTATCGCGTTGAGGAGCATGACAAGCCCGGCGCGCTGAACGCCGCCGCGTTGCAGGCCGATGGGGTGAAACCTGGCCCGCTGTTCCAGCGTCTGAAGCACGGCGAGACCGTCACGCTGGAAGACGGGCGCGTTATCAACGGTCAGGATTACCTTGCGCCGCCGCAGCCGGGCAAAAAACTGGCTATTTTTGGGGATACCGCCCCCTGCCCTTCGGCGCTCCGGCTTGCCGGGGGTGTGGATGTGATGGTGCATGAGGCAACGCTGGAAGCGGCGATGGAAGAAAAAGCCAACAGCCGGGGGCACAGCTCAACGCGTCAGGCCGCGCAGCTGGCGCGCGAGGCTGGCGTCCGGAAACTGATTGTCACTCACGTCAGCTCACGCTATGACGTCCGCGGCTGTGAAAGCCTGCTGGCAGAGTGTCGGGAGGTGTTCCCGGCATGCGAGCTGGCGGAAGATTTTGCTCAGGTCAGCGTTTAGTCCTTCATTTTTCCCTCAGGGTGCCGATAACGATTAAAAGGCAAGCATTTCTCTTGAGGGTAGAATGGATAATTTCCAGAAAGATATTGATGACAGGGCGAACCTGACCCAGTCCAACCGTTTTGAACTGTTGCTGTTCCGTCTTGGCACCTCTCTGAACGAAAATAAATCCGAGCTGTTCGGCATCAACGTGTTCAAACTGCGCGAAATTGTGCCGATGCCGACCTTCACCAAACCAGCGGGAATGAAGTCTCCGCTGATGGGAATGGTAAATATTCGCGACCAGGTGATCCCGGTGATCGATCTGGCCGCCGTCGCCGGCTGCAAGCCAGCCACCGGGCTAAACATTTTGCTGATCACCGAATATGCCCGCAGCGTGCAGGCGTTTGCCGTGGAATCGGTGGAGAACATCATGCGTCTCGACTGGAAGCAGGTGCACGCCGCGGAAACCGCCGTCAGCGGTCGCTACATCACCAGCATTGCCTGTCTGGACGATAAGACCGATACCAACGATCTGGCAATGGTGCTCGACGTGGAGCAGATCCTTTATGACATCACCCCGGCGAACCACGATCTGCACGCCACCCATCTGGAAACCACCAAATTCAACATCAAGCCTGGCTCTGTCGCGATTGTTGCTGAAGACTCGAAAGTAGCGCGCTCAATGCTGGAGAAGGGATTGCAGGCAATGGAGATCCCGGCTCAGCTGCATATCACCGGCAAAGACGCATGGGAGAAAATCACTCAGCTGGCCGCGCAGGCTCAGGCTGAGGGCGTCCCCGTTACCGATAAGATTGCCCTGGTATTAACCGATCTCGAAATGCCGGAGATGGACGGCTTTACGCTGACGCGCAAAATCAAAACTGACCCGGTACTGAAAGATATTCCGGTGGTGATCCACTCGTCTCTTTCCGGCAACGCGAACGAAGATCATATACGCAAAGTGAAGGCTGACGGCTATGTGGCGAAGTTTGAGCTGAATGAGCTGTCGTCGGTGATTGAAGAGGTGCTGGACCGCTCGATGAAGAAGATTGACGGGCCGCTTATAAGCAGGAAGCAGTTAGCTTAGTCGGGTGGCGCTTCGCTTACCCGACCTACAAGACCTGTAGGCCCTGCAAGCGTAGCGCCGTTGGGCAATAAAAAACCCGCCGAGGCGGGTTTTTTGCTTTTACATCAGCGGCATCGCGCGCTGCACAATCTCAATCAGCGGCTGCGGATAGATACCGAAGATTAGCACCAGAAGCGCGGAGATCAGCACCACGATCCCCCCGGCGCTGTACTGCCAGTTGGACGGCGCATCACGGTTGAGCTGCTGAGGCGCACTCAGGTACAGGCTCACAGCCACACGCAGGTAGTAGTAAAGACCAATCGCGGAGCCGATAACGACACCGGCAGTCAGCCACCACAGACCCGCCTGCACACCGACGGCCAGCACGTAGAACTTACCGATAAAGCCCAGCGTCATCGGGATACCCGCCAGAGAGAGCATCATCACGGTCATTACCGCAGACAGAATCGGACGGTGCCAGAACAGACCACGGTAGGAGAACAGGGAATCTGCATCCGGCCCACGGTACGGGCTGGACATCAGGCTCACCACGCCGAACGCGCCGAGGCTGCTGAACAGGTAACCGGCCAGATACACACCCACGGTTTCCATCGACATCTCACCGCTTTGCAGCGCAATCAGCGCCACCAGCAGGTAGCCCAGATGGGAGATTGAGGAGTAGCCCAGCAGACGCTTAATGTTGGTCTGGCTCAGCGCCATCAGGTTACCGAAGATGATGGAGACGAACGCGATAATGCCCAGCACCACGCGAACCGCTTCGCTGTCACCCACCGGGGCGTACAGGAACAGACGCATGACCACGCCAAAGATAGCGATTTTACTCGCCGTCGCCAGGAAGGTAGAGACCGGCGCTGGCGCACCCTGATAAACGTCTGGCGTCCACAGGTGGAACGGCACCAGAGAGAGTTTAAAGCCAAGGCCTACAATCATCATGCCCAGACCCGCCAGCAGCAGCGGCTCATGCATCATGCCGTCGCCGAGGCTCTTGCCGAGCGCCAGGAAGGAGAGGTTACCCGTCAGTGCATACAGCAGCGCGATACCGAACAGCAGGAACGACGACGCAGCAGCGGACAAGATGGTGTACTTGATAGCCGCTTCCAGTGAGCGTTTCTGGCGGAAGGCGTAACCAATCAGGCCGAACAGCGGCAGTGAGATCAGCTCAATACCGAGGAACAGCGCGGCCATGTGGTTCGCGTTCGCCAGCAGAATGCCGCCCAGTGCGGCAATCAGTACCAGCAGGTAAAACTCTTCTTTGTTGTCGTTGTACCCTTCGAGCCACGGGTACGCAAAGGTACAGGTTGCCAGGCTCGCCAGCAGCACCAGACCGGTGTAGAGCATGGCGTAGCCGTCAACGCGCATCAGCGGCGTGACGTCCATTGCGCCCGCCTGGCCAACAAACCAGAGGGAGACTAACGCAGCGTTCAGACCCAGAACGGACAGGGTCGCATTCAGGAAGTGATTGCGTCGCCACGCAATGGAGAGCATCACAACCACCACCGTCAATCCGACGATCAGCAGCGGTAGCAGCGCGATCAGTTGTTGTGGAGTTATTGTCATGGCGAATTACGGCCTTGTAGTAGAAGCAGAATTAACAAACCACTGCTGGATGTTACCCATCGCGGAGTGCGAGGTATCCAGAATCGGCTGCGGATAGAAGCCCAGCAGCACCAGCAGTACGACCAGCAGCAGGATGATGGACAGCTCACGCAGCGACATCCCCGGCAGTTCTTTAGCAGCAATTTCGCTCTTCGCTTTACCGAAGTAGGCGCGGTGCAGCATCGCCAGCGAGTACACGGAGGCGAACACCAGACCAAAGGTGGAGATGACGGTAATCATCGGAACCACTTTGAAGCTGCCGAACAGAATCATAAATTCGCCAACGAAGTTACCGGTACCTGGCATACCCAGGGTGGCAACCGCGAAGAACATGGAGAGTGCAGGCAGCCATTTCATTTTGCCCCACAGGCCGCCCATCATACGCATGTCGCGGGTATGCAGACGTTCGTACAGCTGACCACACAGGATGAAGAGACCGGCAGCGGACAGGCCGTGCGCAATCATCTGGATCACCGCGCCCTGGTACGCCAGCTGGCTACCGGTGTAGATGGCAATCAGTACGAAGCCCATGTGGGAAACGGAGGTGTAAGCAATCAGACGTTTGATGTCGTACTGCGTGAAGGCCATCCATGCACCGTAGAAGATACCGATCACGCCAAGCCACATGGCAATCGGCGCAAACTCTGCGGAGGCGTTCGGGAACAGCGGCAGGGAGAAACGCAGCAGACCGTAGGCCGCCGTTTTCAGCAAGATACCCGCCAGGTCAACGGAACCCGCCGTTGGCGCCTGAGAGTGCGCGTCCGGCAGCCAGCCGTGCAGCGGAACCACCGGCATTTTCACCGCGAAGGCGATGAAGAAGCCGAGCATCAGCAGGTATTCCACACCGTGGGACATCGGGGTCTTCAGCAGATCTTCATAGTTGAAGGTCCAGACGCCGGTGGCGTTGTAATGCACAAACACCAGCGCCAGGATGGCAATCAACATCACCAGACCACTCGCCTGGGTGTAGATGAAGAACTTGGTGGCCGCCGTGATACGCGTTTTACCGTCGGATGCCTTGTGGCCCCACAGCGCGATCAGGAAGTACATCGGCACCAGCATCATCTCCCAGAAGAAGAAGAACAGGAACATGTCGATGGCCAGGAACACGCCGATAACGCCGCCCAGGATCCACATCAGGTTCAGGTGGAAGAAGCCCTGGTATTTTTCGATTTCTCGCCAGGAGCAGAGTACCGCCAGAACGCCGAGCAGACCGGTCAGCACGACCATCAGCAGCGACAGACCGTCAATCGCAAGGTGGATCGTGATACCGAAACGTGGGATCCACGGCAGAATGAACTCAGACTGCCACTGCGGAAGGCCCGCAGACTGGGTCAATGAGTAGCCACCCTGCAACCACAGTTGCAGGCCAAGCGCGAGCGTCAATCCCATGGTGATCAGCGCGATCCAGCGCGGCATCTTCACGCCAAAGCGTTCAGTCTGCCAGCACAGGAAGCCGCCGATGAAGGGAATTAATATTAGCCAGGGTAATAACATGGCGATTTTTATTCCTTGTTAAAGTCCCTCAGGGACCGATTTTCAACGAATTCGACAAAATTCACGTGTTAGTGCGGTATGTGGTGTCGGGTGACGCTCACGCTTACCCGACCTACGGTCTCGTAGGCCCGGTAAGCACAGCGCCACCGGGCAAAAACCACTATCGCAACACCATCAGCAGCGCCAGCACGACAACCGCACCGATGCTCATGGATGCCACATACCAGCGCAGATAGCCGTTCTCGCTGTACAGCAGGCCTTTACCTGCAAAGCGAGAGAGGATCGCCGGGATATTCATCAGGCTGTTCAGCGGATCGCGCTTCAACAGCCACGCAATGCCCAGGAACGGCTTCACGAAGATCATGTCGTACAGCCAGTCGAAGCCCCATGCGTTGTACCACCAGGTGCCCAGCAGACGGCCCGGCGCGCTGTTGGCAACGGCAGTCACCAGCGTGCGTTTGCCCAGCCACAGCCATGCGGCAATCAGGATGCCCGCGATAGCCACAACGCCGGAGGTGATTTCAAGCGTCAGAACGCGACCGTGCTCAAGCTCGGTTGTTGCCGGCAGTACGCCCTGCAACGGTGGCACAATCATCGCGCCAACGAAGGTGGAGAGTACCAGCAGCACAATCAGCGGCAGGTGGTGGGTAATCCCCTTCCCTGCGTGAGCGTGAATTTGTTCTTTACCGTGGAAGACGATGAAAATCATACGGAAGGTGTACAGGGAGGTCATAAACGCACCGACCAGACCCGCAACCATCAGATTGATATGACCATTCGCCATGGCGCCCGCCAGGATTTCATCCTTACTGAAGAAGCCTGCGGTAATCAGCGGCAGTGCCGCCAGCGCCGCGCCGCCTACCAGGAAGCAGACATAGACCAGCGGGATGGACTTACGCAGTCCGCCCATTTTGAAGATATTCTGCTCGTGGTGGCAGGCCAGGATCACCGAACCGGATGAGAGGAACAGCAGCGCTTTAAAGAACGCGTGCGTCATCAGGTGGAAAATGGCTGCGTCCCACGCCTGAACGCCCAGCGCCAGGAACATGTAACCAATCTGGCTCATGGTGGAGTACGCGAGAACGCGTTTGATGTCGGTCTGCACCAGTGCGGCAAAGCCTGCCAGCACCAGCGTAACCGCACCGACGATACCCACCAGATGCAGAATTTCCGGGGTCATCAGGAACAGGCCATGGGTACGCGCAATCAGGTAGACACCGGCGGTGACCATGGTCGCGGCGTGGATCAGCGCGGAGACAGGGGTTGGACCCGCCATCGCGTCGGCAAGCCATGTCTGCAACGGCAGCTGTGCGGATTTACCCACAGCACCACCCAGCAGCATCAGCGTTGCCCACCACAGCATGTTGTTGCCTGCTTCGAAGTGCGCTGGCGCCAGTTCCACCATTTCGCGGAAGTTCAGCGTGCCCAGTTCGTTGTAGAGAATGAACAGCGCGAAAGCGAGGAAGACGTCACCCACGCGGGTCACGACGAACGCTTTCATGGCCGCTGCGCCATTCTTCGGATCGGTGTAGTAGAAACCGATCAGCAGGTAAGAGCACAGACCCACGCCTTCCCAGCCCAGATACATCAGCAGCAGGTTATCGGCCAGCACCAGAACCACCATGCTGGCGATAAACAGGTTGGTGTAGGCGAAGAAGCGGGAGTATCCCTCTTCACCGCGCATGTACCAGGAGGCGAACATGTGGATCAGGAAGCCGACGCCGGTGACCACGGAGAGCATGGTCAGAGACAGACCATCCAGCACCAGGTTGAAACCGATGTTGAAGTTACCGACCGACATCCAGTTCCACAGCGGCACGCTGTAGGCCTGACGTCCATTGTTAAAGAAATCGATACCCGCATACGCTGTCACCAGCGCAGCCAGACCGATTGAGCCAATGCCCACGGTGGCAGACAGATTCTCAGACCAGCGGCCGCGAGAAAATGCCAGCAGCACGAAGCCAATCAGCGGAAAAATAATGGTTAAGGCAAGCATGTTCATCCACGCAACTCACTTACTGAATCGATGTTCAGGTTCTGGCGGCGACGATGGAGCTGCAGCAACAGCGCCAGGCCAATACTCGCTTCGGCAGCCGCGAGGCTGATGGCGAGAATGTACATCACCTGACCGTCGGCCTGGCCCCAGTAGCTACCGGCGACCACAAAGGCCAGCGCGGAAGCGTTGATCATGATTTCCAGACCGATCAGCATAAACAGCAGATTGCGGCGGATAACCAGACCGGTTAAGCCCAGAACGAACAAAATCGCAGCGAGGATCAGTCCATGTGTTAAGGGGATCATGCGCGCTCCTCCGTTTTTCTTTTCGCACGGTCATCAGTGCGGTTGCTCAGCACCTCACCAACACGTTCTTCGCGACCGACGTGGAAGGCAACAACCAGGCCCGCCAGCAGCAGCATAGAGGCCAGTTCAACCGCCAGAACGTACGGACCAAACAGCGCAATACCAACAGCCTTGGCGCTGATTGGCGTGCCGTCAATGCCCTGGTCGTTAACGCCCAGAATAGCGTAAACAATCACCACCAGCATGATGGCCGACAAAATTGCCGGGCCAATCCACACCTGCGGTTTTAACCATTGACGTTCCTGTTCAATTTCAGAGCCGCCCAGGTTGAGCATCATCACCACGAACACGAACAGCACCATAATGGCACCCGCGTAGACGATAATTTCCAGCGCACCGGCGAAGTGCGCGCCCAGCGCAAAGAACACCCCGGAAATAGCCAGCAGCGAAATGATTAAATACAGCAACGCATGCACCGGATTGGTGTGCGTGATCACTCGCAGCGTAGCCAGGATGGCGATAAGGCCACAGATATAAAAAGCGAATTCCATTGCCCTCTCCTTACGGTAACAGGCTCTTGACGTCGATAGGCTTAGCTTCGTTCTCTGCTTCGCCCTTATCTTTGCCGTCGATTGCCATACCCGCCATCCGGTAGAAGTTATATTCCGGGTATTTGCCCGGACCGGAAATCAGCAGATCCTCTTTCTCGTACACCAGGTCCTGACGCTTGTACTCACCCAGCTCGAAGTCTGGAGTCAGCTGAATCGCCGTGGTTGGGCACGCTTCTTCACACAGACCGCAGAAAATGCAGCGTGAGAAGTTGATGCGGAAGAACTCAGGGTACCAGCGGCCGTCTACCGTCTCGGCTTTCTGCAGAGAGATACAGCCTACCGGACACGCTACCGCACACAGGTTACAGGCTACGCAGCGCTCGGAGCCGTCCGGGTCGCGCGTCAGCACGATACGGCCACGGTAGCGCGGCGGCAGATATACCGGCTCTTCCGGATACATCCGGGTTTCGCGTTTGGCAAACGCGTGCAGGCCGATCATCCAGATACTGCGTACCTGGGTGCCAAAGCCTACGAGTAATTCTTTTAAGGTCATGATCTCAAAGCCCCTTATGGCTGCTGCCAGAGAATGACAGCCGCCGTTACCAACAAGTTGACGAGCGTCAGCGGCAGGCACACTTTCCAGCCGAAGGACATTACCTGGTCATAACGCGGACGCGGTAAGGACGCACGAATCAAAATGAACATCATCATGAAGAACGCGGTTTTCAGCGCGAACCAGATGAACGGCGGTAAGAACGGGCCATGCCAGCCACCAAAGAACAGCGTTACCATCAACGCGGAAATGGTGACGATACCGATGTACTCGCCCACGAAGAACAGACCGAATTTCATACCGGAATATTCAATGTGGTAACCGTCGGCCAGTTCCTGTTCGGCTTCTGGCTGGTCAAACGGGTGACGGTGACACACCGCCACGCCCGCGATAGCAAAGGTCACAAAACCAAAGAACTGCGGGATAACGTTCCAGATGTCGGCCTGGTTGTTGACGATGTCGGTCATGTTGAATGAACCGGCCTGCGCCACCACGCCCATCAGGGAGAGTCCCAGGAACACTTCGTAGCTCAGCGTCTGCGCGGAAGCACGCATCGCACCCAGCAGCGAGTATTTGTTGTTACTGGACCAGCCTGCGAACAGCACCGCGTACACCGCGAGGCCTGCCATCATCAGGAAGAACAGAATGCCGATGTTCAGGTCAGCCACCACCCAGGTCGGGCTGACGGGAACGATAGCAAACGCCAGCAGCAACGAGGTAAAGGCGATCATCGGCGCCAGCGTAAAGATCACGCGGTCCGAGAAGCGCGGAACCCAGTCCTCTTTAAAGAACATCTTGATCATGTCCGCCACCAGCTGGAGTGAACCACCCCAGCCCACGCGGTTCGGTCCGTAACGGTTCTGGAACAGACCGAGCAGACGACGTTCACCAAAGCTCATGAACGCGCCGCAGGTGACGACCACCAGCAGAATGACGACCGCTTTCAGAATGCTCAGCAGGATGTCGATAAGATCCGGCGTTAACCAACTCATGCTTTTGCCTCCTGAAGGTTATCAAGATGCGCACCCGCCAGGACCGGCGCGATGCCAGGCATACCCATCGGCAGACCCACCTGCCCTGCTGACAGGCTTTCAGAAATAATCAGCGGCAGGCTGATTGTCTGGCCGTCGTAGCTAAAGGCAATGTTCGCACCCGCGTTAACGCCAAGCTTCGCGGCATCCGCCGGGTTGAGCTTGATGTACGGCTGCGGCATACGCTGCTGGAATACCGGAGAACGCTGGGACATTTCGTCGCTACCGAACAGATGGTAGTACGGCGCAATACGCCAGTGGCCTTCCTGAGCCTGGAAACGTTCCGGAACGGTAGAGAAGAAGTCCAGACCGGTTTCGGAGGCTTCAAACAGACGCACGCCCGGATCGCCGTGGCGCAGATGACCACCCACTTCAGCCTGGAATTTGTTCCATGCCTGTGGGGAGTTCCAGCCCGGTGCCCATGCAAACGGGATTTGCGAACGCGGCGCAGACGGCTGGTTGTTCCCTTCCATCGAGAAGGCGAACATGGTGTCTTTATCCTGCGGCTGACGCGGTTCGTGCACGCTGATGTTGGCACGCATCGCAGTACGACCGCTGTAGCGGTGCGGCTCACGCGCCAGTTTCTGGCCGCGAATACGGAAGCTTGCGTCAGGCGCGGCGTCTTTAATGCCCGCCAACTGAGGCAGTTTCTCAACAACCGCGTCGATAACGTGGTCGAGCTGCGTCCAGTCCACTTCACGGCTCTGCACGGTGCTGTGCAGAGAGTGCAGCCAGCGCCAGCTTTCCAGCATCACGGTGTTGCTGTCGTAGTAGGCCGGGTCATAAACCTGGAAGAAGCGCTGTGCGCGGCCTTCATTGTTGATCACCGTCCCGTCGCTTTCTGCGAAGCTTGCAGCAGAGAGCACGAGATGCGCTTTGTCCATGATCGCGGTGCGCTGATGGTCGATAACCATCACCAGCGGTGCTTTGGAGAGCGCGGCGTCAACGCGAGCGGCGGAAGCGTGGCGATGCAGGTCATTTTCCAGCACTACCACCGCATCAGCAGAACCGGATTCCAGTTCGCTTAACGCTTCTTCCAGCGAGCCGCCGCCAATCATGCCCAGTCCGATGCTGTTCACCGCACGGGCAATCATGGTCACACCGACGTCAGCGCCACGGCCCTTCAGGGCTTTGGCAACGTTCGCTGCGGCCTGAATGATTTCAGCGCTACCGGCGTTGGTACCGGAAATGATCAGTGGTTTCTTCGCCCCCGCCAGCGCCTGAACAATCACGTCGACCTTGTTCTGCAGGTCGCGATCCAGTTCAACGGCCGGCGAGTTGCTGTCCAGCGCGTGGGCAATGGCAAAGCCGAGGCGCGCCTGATCTTCAACCGGTGCGCAGTAGGTCCACGCGGCGATATCGTCCAGACGGGTGTTGTCGACGTTAGTCACAAACAGAGGATGCTTCGCGCGCTGGCCGATGTTGAGGATCGCCGCAATCTGCCAGTCAGCCACTTTCTGCGCCGCTGCCATTTCACGTGCTTTACCCTTCACCGCCTGACGAACCGCCAGAGCCGCGCGTGCGCCGGTCTGCGTCAGGTCTTCCCCGAGCACCAGAACCGCATCATAGGATTCGATTTCGCGCAGCGCAGGCGTGTGTATACCGCCCTCACGCAGCACTTTCAGCACCAGTTGCAGACGTTCCTGCTCGCCATGGGCGATACCGGTATAGAAGTTTTCCGCCCCAACCAGCTCACGCAGTGCGAAGTTGCTTTCGATGCTGGCGCGCGGGGAGCCGATGCCGATCACTTTCTTCGACTGGCGCAGAATATCTGCCGCGCCCTGCATCGCCTGTTCAGCGTTGAGGGTAATGACGTCGTCGCCACGGCGCTGAACCGGCTGACGCGGACGGTCTTTCAGGTTCACATAGCCATAGCCAAAACGACCGCGATCGCAGAGGAAGTAGTGGTTAACGGTACCGTTGTAACGGTTTTCGATACGACGCAGTTCACCGTAACGTTCACCCGGGCTGGTGTTACAGCCGAGGGAGCACTGCTGGCAGATGCTTGGCGCAAACTGCATGTCCCATTTACGGTTGTAACGCTCGGAGTGGGTTTTATCCGTGAACACGCCGGTCGGGCAGATTTCTACCAGGTTACCGGAGAATTCGCTTTCAAGCGTACCGTCTTCCGGACGACCGAAGTAAACGTTGTCATGCGCGCCATACACGCCCAGATCCTGACCGTCTGCATAATCTTTGTAGTAACGCACGCAGCGGTAGCAGGCGATGCAGCGGTTCATTTCGTGAGAGATGAACGGCCCCAGATCCTGATTTCGGTGGGTACGCTTGGTAAAGCGATAGCGACGGAAGCTGTGACCGGTCATGACGGTCATATCCTGAAGGTGGCAGTTACCACCCTCCTCACACACCGGACAGTCGTGTGGGTGGTTGGTCATCAACCACTCCACTACGCTTTCGCGGAACTGTTTGGCTTCTTCGTCATCAATCGAAATAAAAGTGCCTTCGGTGGCTGGCGTCATACAGGACATCACCAGTCGACCACGCGTGTCTTCCGCGTTTTGATATTGCTTCACCGCACACTGGCGGCAAGCACCGACGCTGCCCAGCGCCGGATGCCAGCAAAAGTACGGAATATCGAGGCCAAGAGACAGACAAGCTTCCAGCAGGTTGTCCGCCCCGTTGACTTCGTATTCTTTGCCGTCTACATGAATCGTAGCCATTAGCATGCTTCCAGTTGGCTCGGCCGAAACCGAGCGTTAATCAAAATTCTGTTTTTACCAGCGTGCTTTCAGCAGGTTCGGCTGAATACCATTGATAGAATGGGTATTGCTGAACGGCTGCTTGATGCCTGCTTCGAATTCGTCGCGGAAATATTTAATCGCGCTCTGCAGCGGCTCGACGGCACCCGGTGCGTGGGCACAGAAGGTTTTACCTGGCCCTAAGAATCGACACAGTTGCTCAAGTGTCTCGATATCGCCAGGCTGGCCTTCGCCACGTTCGATAGCGCGCAGGATCTTCACGCTCCACGGCAGACCGTCACGGCATGGTGTACACCAGCCGCAGGACTCGCGGGCGAAGAACTCTTCCAGGTTACGCACCAGGGATACCATGCCGATCTCGTGGTCGACGGCCATCGCCAGCGCGGTACCCAGACGGCTGCCTGCTTTACCAATGCTTTCGAACTCCATTGGCAGGTCAAGGTGGGCTTCGGTTAAGAAGTCTGTCCCTGCCCCACCCGGCTGCCAGGCTTTGAATTTCAGGCCATCGCGCATGCCGCCGGCGTAGTCTTCAAGAATTTCACGTGCGGTGGTGCCGAACGGCAGCTCCCAGACGCCAGGATTCTTCACGCGACCGGAGAAGCCCATCAGCTTGGTACCGGCATCTTTACTTGATGAGATGCCCTGATACCACTCCACGCCGTTCGCAAGGATAGCCGGAACGTTACACAGGGTTTCGACGTTGTTTACACAGGTCGGTTTACCCCACACGCCGGAGCTTGCCGGGAACGGTGGCTTGGAGCGCGGGTTCGCGCGGCGGCCTTCCAGGGAGTTAATCAGCGCGGTTTCTTCACCGCAGATATAACGCCCGGCACCGGTGTGCACGAACAGCTCGAAGTCAAACCCGGTGCCCAGGATGTTTTTACCCAGCAGTCCGGCTTCAGTGGCTTCGGCAATCGCGCGACGCAGGTTTTCAGCCGCTTCGATGTATTCACCGCGCAGGAAGATGTAGCCACGGTACGCTTTCAGCGCGAACGCTGAGATCAGCATGCCTTCCACCAGCAGGTGCGGCAGCTGTTCCATCAGCAGGCGGTCTTTATAGGTACCCGGCTCCATTTCATCGGCGTTACACAGCAGGTAACGGATGTTCATGGATTCATCTTTCGGCATCAGGCTCCACTTCAGACCGGTGGAGAAGCCCGCACCGCCGCGCCCTTTCAGGCCAGAATCTTTTACCGCATTAACGATGTCGTCTGGCGCCATGCCGCCGAGGGCTTTACGCGCACCGGCATAGCCGTTTTTGCTCTGATATTCGTCGAGCCAGACCGGCTGTTTGTCATCGCGCAGACGCCAGGTCAGCGGATGCGTCTCAGCAGTACGAATTACAGTTTTCATTTGTACTGCTCCAGCAGGTCAGGAATCGCTTCCGGCGTCAGATGGCTGTGAGTGTCCTCATCAATCATCATGGTCGGTCCCTTGTCGCAGTTACCCAGGCAGCAGGTTGGCAGCAGGGTAAAGCGTCCGTCGAACGTGGTCTGGCCCGGCTTAATATTAAGTTTCTTCTCAATCGCAGCCTGAATGCCCTGATAACCGGTAATGTGGCAGACAACGCTGTCACAGTAGCGGATCACATGGCGGCCGACCGGCTGACGGAAGATCTGGCTGTAGAACGTGGCTACGCCTTCTACGTCACTTGCCGGAATGCCCAGCACTTTTGCGATCTCATAGATCGCCCCATCCGGCACCCAACCACGCTGTTTCTGTACGATTTTCAGCGCTTCAATGGACGCCGCACGCGGGTCTTCGTAGTGGTGCATCTCGTGCTCAATGGCGGCACGCTCTGCTTCACTCAGCTCAAAAGCCTCGGTTTGTGGTTGTTGATTCTCGTGCATAATTAGCGGTCCACATCTGACATAACAAAATCGATACTACCCAGATACACAATCAGGTCGGAGACCAGACTGCCGCGAATAGCGGCCGGGATCTGCTGCAGGTGCGCAAAGCTTGGCGTACGCACGCGGGTACGGTAGCTCATGGTGCTGCCGTCGCTGGTGAGGTAGTAGCTGTTGATACCCTTGGTCGCTTCAATCATCTGGAAGGATTCTTGTGCCGGCATGACCGGGCCCCAGGAAACCTGCAAGAAGTGGGTGATCAGGGTTTCGATATGTTGCAGCGTGCGCTCTTTCGGTGGCGGCGTCGTCAGCGGGTGATCCGCCTTGAACGGGCCTTCCGGCATGTTGTTGAGGCACTGCTCAAGGATGCGCAGGCTCTGGCGCAGCTCTTCCACTTTCAGCATCACGCGGGTGTAGCAGTCGGAAACGCCGCCGCCAACCGGGACTTCAAAGTCGAAGTTCTCGTAGCCAGAGTAAGGACGGGCTTTACGCACGTCGAAATCAATACCGGTCGCACGCAGGCCAGCACCTGTGGTTCCCCACTCCAGCGCCTCTTTCGCGCCGTAGGCAGCAACGCCCTGGGAGCGGCCTTTCAGGATGGAGTTACGCAGCGCGGCTTTCTCGTAAGACGCCAGACGTTTCGGCATCCAGTCGAGGAATTCACGCAGCAGGCGGTCCCAGCCGCGCGGCAGATCGTGCGCCACGCCGCCGATGCGGAACCAGGCCGGGTGCATACGGAAACCGGTAATCGCTTCCACCAGATCGTAGATTTTCTGACGGTCGGTAAAGGCGAAGAAGACCGGCGTCATCGCGCCGACGTCCTGAATGAACGTGGAGATGTACAGCAGGTGGCTGTTAATACGGAACAGTTCAGACAGCATCACGCGAATCACGTTAACGCGATCCGGGACGGTGATGCCTGCCAGTTTCTCAACGGCCAGCACGTATGGCATCTCGTTTACGCAGCCGCCGAGGTATTCGATACGGTCAGTATACGGAATGTAGCTGTGCCAGGACTGACGCTCACCCATCTTCTCGGCACCACGGTGGTGGTAGCCAATGTCAGGCACGCAGTCGACAATCTCTTCGCCGTCAAGCTGAAGAATAATACGGAATGCACCGTGCGCAGACGGGTGGTTTGGACCGAGGTTAAGGAACATGAAGTCCTCGTTTTCGGTGCCGCGCTTCATGCCCCAGTCTTCCGGCTTGAAGGTCAGCGCTTCCATCTCCAGATCCTGCTTGGCTTTGGTCAGCTCAAACGGGTCGAATTCGGTGGCGCGTGCCGGGTAGTCTTTACGCAGCGGGTGGCCGGTCCAGGTCTGCGGCATCATGATGCGCGTCAGATGGGGGTGGCCGTCGAAGGTCATGCCGAACATTTCCCAGGTTTCACGCTCGTACCAGTTAGCGTTTGGGAAAAGTTTGGTGATCGTCGGCAGATGCATGTCGTTTTCAGACAATGCCACCTTGAGCATGATATCCGTGTTGCGGTCTATTGAGATCAGGTGGTAGAAAACGGAAAAATCCGCAGCAGGGAGACCCTGGCGGTGCGTTCTCAGACGTTCGTCCATGCCGTGTAAGTCAAACAGCATGACGTAAGGTTTTGGCAATTTCTTGAGGAAATCGACAACTTCCAGTAATTGCTCACGCTTCACCCAAACAACGGGTACCCCGGTGCGGGTGGCCTGAACAGTAAAGGCATCCGGCCCAAAACGGTTGCGCAGTTCGCCAATGACGGGGTCATCGAGATGATCCCGGGTCTGCCAGGCGGCTTCTTGCGCGGTTAAGTCGGTCATATTGTTCACCATTGCAAATGGTCCGTGGTGACTGTTAAGCCTGGCTTCGCGCTATTTGAGTAGTGATATGCGAAGGTGTTCTCCAGGCCCACAGGCGCAAATTAAATTTCGTCAGGCGTACGCAGGTTGGTGACGGCAATACGTTCACCACGTTTACGCTCGCGCTCAGACTGCATGTTCGCGCGATAGACACCTTGATCGCCAACAACCCAGGAGAGCGGACGGCGTTCTTTACCGATTGACTCCTGCAGCAGCATCAGCGCCTGCATATAGGCCTCTGGACGCGGCGGGCAGCCCGGGATGTACACATCCACCGGAATGAACTTATCAACGCCCTGCACAACGGAATAAATGTCGTACATACCGCCGGAGTTTGCACATGCGCCCATGGAGATTACCCATTTTGGCTCCAGCATCTGGTCATAAAGACGCTGAATAACCGGTGCCATCTTGGTAAAGCAGGTCCCGGCCACCACCATCAGGTCAGCCTGACGTGGAGAAGCACGCAGTACCTCGGCCCCAAAACGCGCAACGTCATGCACCGCAGTGAATGACGTCACCATTTCAACGTAGCAGCAAGAAAGGCCAAAGTTGTATGGCCAGATGGAGTTCTTACGACCCCAGTTGACCATATCGTGCATGGCATGTTCGAGCTTGCCCATGTACACGCTTTTGTTGACTTCTTGCTCCAGGGGGTCGGTTACGATCTCCTGTTTTTGCAGGGGGTAACGGTCATTCTCACCGTTAGGATCTATGCGGGTGAGCGTATAATCCATCTTATTGCCTCGCTGTTACTGCTGACGATTAGAGATACTGTTTTCCGGGTTGATGTGTTCACGGCGTGAACGCACAGGTGTCCAGTCCAGCGCGCCAATACGCACCAGATAAACCAGACCGGCCAGTAACACTAAAATGAAAATTGCGGCCTCGACAAAGCCCACCCAACCACTTTCGCGAATGGAGGTAGACCACGCGAAGAGGTAAAGCGCTTCCACGTCGAAAATGACGAAGAACATGGCTACCAGGTAGAACTTGGCAGACAGGCGTAAGCGAGCGGTACCTACTGAATCAATACCTGATTCGAAAGGTGTGTTTTTGTGCCTTGCGCGGGCGCGACCGCCCAGGAACCAGCCGCCGACTAACATCAGGCAGCACAGGCCAATGGCTACAATAAGAAAGATTGCGAATGCCCAGTGATGAGCGATGACTTCTGTGGATGTTGACATACTCATTGCTTACTCATCAAAAGTGATACCGACGACACTGCTCTTGCTGGCAGATGGGCATCACATCGATTCATGGGGAGGAACAAAATAACCTTACACTAACTGTCAGAAATGAGACATAGACAGCAAAATGATGGGGTTTTTTACTCCTTTCTATAACCTTTTGTCAACTTTAACAAAGGTTTCTTCACATTAAATTACAACGTGCGATTCTCATTAACATTTGGTGCCCTTTAACCCTGGTGGGTACATGACTTTACGTCAAATGCATCTTGTTGAATCGTGTCCGTTTTGGAAGTAAAAAAAATAACCCTCCTATTTTGACAGGATTTGCCAACGATTCCTCCCCCCAAATGGGAGTATTTTCTTGATCTGAGACACGCTTTTGTTAATTCAATCAAAAAAACAGCAACATATTTCCTGTTTTTTTAACATCGGCGGGGTATTAGGCAAGTTAGAAGTGGTGTCGTTTACAACTTAACCAAAGCATTTTCTGCATTGATAAATAAGCGGTATTTGCTTTAACCCTGCTCCGTTCGCGGTTATGAATAGCAAAAAAAACCACTCGCAGGAAAAAATCATGCGAGTGGCTCTTTTTTGCACTTACATTTTGTTACGAGAATTTTGGGGGAATGATCACTCAAAATCCCTTTCCACAATCAGGGAGTCATCCCCTCCTTCCGGAGTAACAGGCGCGTACTGCCATGGATTGTGGTAGTTTTCCATTGCCTCGAATACCACTTTCGCTAGCTCGTTATTGCTGGCGGAATTATGGCACAGCAGGTACTCCGTATCCGGCAACGACGGGAGTCCCTCAGATTGACCCAGCACACGCAGATCGGGGCTCATCATCTCCACCGGACGGGCTGTTACGCCAAGTCCGGCCTTCACTGCCGCTCGTACCGCAGGCAACGTTGACGCAACGTACGCCAGGCGCCACGGAATACTGGCTTCGTTGAGCGCAGTCAGCACCATATCGCGGAACGGACTAGGATCGTCCAGCAGGACCAGGGGTATTGGCTCACCTTTTTGCAATACGTACTCCGCGGCACAGTACCAGTGCGTAGGAGAAGTACGCAGCGTCAGGCAGTCATACTGGCCAGGTCGATGCGTGGTGACCACCAGGTCAACCTCGTTTTCTTTCAGCATCTCAACCATGAAGGCATTGCGTTTAACGCTAACGTCCAGGGCAAGCTTCGGATAAACCGAGCTAATTCGGTTGAGAAGGAAGGGCAAAATGGTATCTGCTGATTCATCTGACGCCCCTAATGTTAACACTCCCTGAAGGTTGCTAAACATTAATGACATACAGGCTTCATCATTAAAGCGCAGTATCTTTCTGGCATAACCCAGAAGCTGAATACCATGTTCTGTTAAAAGCTTATTACGTCCATGACGCGCAAAAAGCTCTTTACCAACCAGTTGTTCCAGCCGCTGCATTTGCTGACTCACGGCGGACTGGGTACGGCAAACGGCGGCAGCAGCTGCTGCAAAAGTGTTGAGATCGGCGACCGCAACAAACGTTCTCAGCAGATCGAGGTCGAGATTCATTATCGGACGATTTGCATTTATCATATCTTTTCACTTTCAGGTTGCTCGTGCGGAGCTGCCCGGGTTGAAGCTGTGTGTAACAGTTAAGCAATTCCTTCTGAAGAGTTTCCCTCGCGTCCCGGCCCGGCAGACTGCCTGACAGATAGTTATTGTACTTTGGTATATCAACAGTCAGAAATCACGTTTCATGACGTTATTTTTATTCTCTTGCGTTCAGGATATTTCGTTATCTGAAGGTAGATGTAAATTCCATTAAGAGTAAGACATGTTTTCTGCCATCTATATCGCAGCGTTGCCAGCGTAGCAAGATGTGACTTACCCAATCAGCCAGAGATTACTTTAACAATAACAATCGATTAATACAGGAAGGCAGAAGCTGATATACGTAACAGGCCTATCGCTACGCTGCATTCCCAAAACACATCTTAACCCAAATCCACTATATTTATAAGTCTTATTGCAATATAACGGATTTAACGCCAATGATAAGCAACTACACTCTTTTTATTAAAATTAACGAAAGTTGCATTTTCTTCGTTAATAATAAATAAAGTTTAATTTAGATTCAGGCCATTCATTAATAACACTTAACATTAATTTCACATGAGTAACTTTTAACCTGGCTTTGCTAATAGAGCAAACTGTATCTCAGCATTCAGGTTTTACGAATGGTCACTCAGGGGGACTAACGCTTCAGCCCGGATCGTCTTTTAATTTAAATCAGAATAATATTAATATTTATGTGAAACTTTCAGCATAAAAAACCCAACATTAAGCGTTTTCACGGTAATTTCAGGCGCAAAATCACTCCATCATTAGATTAAGCAATCACAGCAGTGCTGCCTGGTTGGACAAAATCTTCTTCTGTGCGCCCTTCAAAACGAAGCGCGGTGGGAGTACATTGTTCCGTGCTGCTTCCACGGCAGGAAGTTGCAATAATAGCGAAAAGGTTAAAGGTTCATGTCCCCTATCGAAAAATCCAGCAAGCTCGACAACGTCTGTTACGACATCCGTGGCCCGGTACTCAAAGAGGCAAAACGCCTTGAAGAGGAAGGCAATAAGGTTCTGAAACTCAACATCGGCAACCCCGCGCCATTTGGTTTTGAAGCGCCGGATGAGATCCTGGTGGATGTGATCCGTAACCTGCCCACTGCACAAGGCTACTGCGATTCAAAAGGGCTTTATTCCGCCCGTAAAGCCATTATGCAGCACTATCAGGCTCGCGGTATGCGCGACGTCACCGTTGAAGATATCTACATTGGCAACGGTGTCTCGGAGCTGATCGTTCAGGCGATGCAGGCGCTCCTGAACAGCGGCGATGAAATGCTGGTTCCCGCTCCAGACTATCCGCTGTGGACGGCTGCGGTATCGCTCTCCAGCGGTAAAGCGGTGCACTATCTTTGCGATGAATCGTCGGACTGGTTCCCGGATCTGGATGACATTCGCGCCAAAATAACACCGCGCACCCGGGGAATCGTGATCATTAACCCGAATAACCCGACGGGCGCGGTCTATTCAAAAGAGCTGCTGATGGAGATCGTCGAGATCGCCCGCCTGCACAACCTGATCATCTTTGCCGACGAGATTTACGACAAGATCCTGTACGACGCGGCGCAGCACCACTCTATCGCCGCGCTGGCGCCCGATCTGCTGACGGTCACCTTTAACGGACTGTCTAAAACTTACCGCGTTGCCGGTTTCCGTCAGGGCTGGATGGTACTGAACGGTCCGAAAAAACATGCGAAAGGCTACATTGAAGGGCTGGAGATGCTGGCATCCATGCGTCTGTGCGCCAACGTACCGGCGCAACATGCGATCCAGACAGCACTCGGGGGCTATCAAAGCATCAGCGAGTTTATCGTTCCAGGCGGCCGCCTCTATGAACAGCGCAACCGTGCATGGGAATTAATTAATGATATTCCGGGCGTCTCCTGCGTGAAGCCTAACGGCGCGCTGTATATGTTCCCGAAAATCGACGCGAAGCGCTTCAATATTCACGACGACCAGAAAATGGTGCTCGACTTCCTGTTGCAGGAAAAAGTGCTGCTGGTTCAGGGGACGGCGTTTAACTGGCCGTGGCCGGATCACGTGCGTATTGTAACCCTGCCGCGCGAAGACGATCTCGAAATGGCCATCAGCCGCTTCGGACGATTCCTCTCGGGGTACCATCAGTAACGCTGACTTTCCGCCGGGTGGCGCTGCGCTTACCCGGCCTGTAACATCTGCAAATTTGCATCTTCCCTCCCCTCCCCGCACAATGAAGTCCGTCGCAGTGAAGACATAAGGTAACCTATGAGTCAGAGTCATTTCTTTGCCCACCTCTCCCGCCTGAAACTCATCAACCGCTGGCCGCTGATGCGCAACGTGCGCACTGAAAATGTGTCTGAGCACAGTTTGCAGGTTGCCATGGTCGCTCATGCGTTGGCCGCGATTAAAAACCGCAAATTCAACGGGCAGGTTAATGCCGAACGTATCGCCCTGCTGGCGTTGTACCACGATGCATCGGAAGTACTGACCGGGGATCTGCCTACGCCGGTGAAATATTTCAACTCGCAGATTGCCCAGGAATATAAGGCCATTGAGAAGATTGCCCAGCAGAAGCTGATCGATATGGTGCCTGATGAGCTGCGTGATATCTTCGGGCCGCTGATCGACGAGCATCAGTATACGGAAGAGGAGAAATCCCTGGTTAAGCAGGCCGATGCGCTGTGCGCCTACCTGAAATGTCTGGAAGAGTTATCCGCGGGGAATAACGAGTTCCTGCTGGCGAAAACGCGCCTGGAGAAAACGCTCGACTCCCGCCGTAGCGAAGAGATGGATTACTTTATGCAGGTGTTTGTGCCGAGCTTCCATTTGTCGCTGGATGAGATCAGTCAGGATTCACCGCTGTAGTTTTTCGCCCAGCGCCGCTGCGCTTGCAGGGCCTACGAATCACGTAGGCCGGGTAAGGCGTAGCCGCCACCCGGCGATGTTCTCAGAACGTGAATAACACCGGAATCAGCACCACGCATACCAGCATCACCAGCACGGTGAACGGCACGCCAATCTTCACGAAGTCGCTGGATGAGATTAGCAAGGATTCGCCGTTGTAGTTTTTCGCCCAGCGGCGCTGCGCTTGCAGGGCCTACGAATCACGTAGGCCGGGTAAGGCGTAGCCGCCACCCGGCAATGTTCTCAGAACGGGAATAACACCGGAATCAGCACCACGCATACCAGCATCACCAGCACGGTGAACGGCACGCCAATTTCACGAAGTCGCTGGATGAGATTAGCAAGGATTCACCGCTGTAGTTTTTCGCCCAGCGCCGCTGCGCTTGCAGGGCCTACGAATCACGTAGGCCGGGTAAGGCGTAGCCGCCACCCGGCAATGTTCTCAGAACGGGAATAACACCGGAATCAGCACCACGCATACCAGCATCACCAGCACGGTGAACGGCACGCCAATTTCACGAAGTCGCTGGATGAGATTAGCAAGGATTCACCGCTGTAGTTTTTCGCCCAGCGCCGCTGCGCTTGCAGGGCCTACGAATCACGTAGGCCGGGTAAGGCGTAGCCGCCACCCGGCGATGTTCTCAGAACGGGAATAACACCGGAATCAGCACCACGCATACCAGCATCACCAGCACGGTGAACGGCACGCCAATTTCACGAAGTCGCTGGATGAGATTAGCAAGGATTCGCCGCTGTAGTTTTTCGCCCAGCGGCGCTGCGCTTGCAGGGCCTACGAATCACGTAGGCCGGGTAAGGCGTAGCCGCCACCCGGCGATGTTCTCAGAACGGGAATAACACCGGAATCAGCACCACGCATACCAGCATCACCAGCACGGTGAACGGCACGCCCAGCTTTACAAAATCGCTGAATCGATAGTTTCCCGGCCCCAGCACCAGGGTATTGACCGGGGAAGATACCGGCGTCATAAATGCCGCGGACGCCGCCATCGCTACCACCATCGCAAACGGATAGGGCGAAACGCCCATCGATTTTGCCATCGCCAGCGCAATAGGCGCCATCAGCACCGCCGTTGCGGTATTGGAGATGAACAAACCAATGGTGGCGCACATGACGAACAGGCAAACCATCATCAGGTACGGACCATATCCCCCGCCCGCGTCCATTAAGCCTTTTACGATCAAATCCACCCCGCCGGTTTTCTGTAGCGCCAGGGCAAAGGGCATCATCCCAACGATGAGAATGATGCTTGGCCAGTGAATAGCTTTGTAAGCGCTTTCGGCGTCGATACAGCGGAATTTGCCCATTAACAGACAGGCGATTATCGCCGCCACCGGGTTAGGGATCTCGTCTGTCAGCATCAACGCGACCATCAACACCAGGCAAAAAATCGCATGGGGCGCCTGGCTGTGCGCCGGTGACGCGTCGCTCTCTTCAATCGGCATATTCAGCACCACAAAATCGCGGCCTTTCTGCCCGAGCTGGCTAATCAGTTTCCAGTTGCCGACCACGAGGAAGATATCCCCCAGCAGGATCGGCTCATCCACCACCGCCCCTTCAAGGGCTACGCCATCGCGCTTCAGGCCCACTACGTTGAGGCCATAGCGGGTACGAAAGCCGATTTCGCGCACGGTTTTGCCCAATAACTCCGATTCCGGGATTAGAGACACCTCGGCCATACCCACATCCAACGCCCGGTCGGAGAAATACTCGCCGCGCAGCACCATCGGCTCCAGCAGCTGCTCGCTACAAAACTCTCGCAGATCCACGTCCGCGGTGGACATATCAATCAGCAGGACGTCACGCGCGCGAAACTCTGACACCCCATTCACGTTAACGATTACCCGACGAAAACGACGCCAGCGCTCAACCCCGATGACGTTCGCGCCATAGCGTTCGCGTAGCTTAAGGTCGTCCAGCCGCTGGCCTATCATCGGCGAACCGGGGCGGATAGCCAGCCGACGGGCGCGCCCGGTCAGACGGTACTCTTTGATCAAATCGCGAAAAGTTCGCCGCTTCCAGCCCTCTTTGGCTTTGTCCTGCTTCTCCCCTTTCAGCGCGAAACGGGTCAACAGCATATAGATAATGCCCATCACCAGTACAACCAGCCCGATCGGCGTGACGCTGAAAAAGCTAAACCCCTCAAGCCCCTCACGGATCAGTTCGCTGTTTACGACGAGGTTCGGCGGCGTCGCGACCAGCGTCATCATGCCGCTGATGAGCCCGGCAAAGCTCAACGGCATCATCAGCCGCGACGGGGAGATCTGCATCCTCATGCAGACGCTCAGCACAACCGGAATAAAGATGGCCACGACCCCCGTCGAGCTCATAAACGCACCCAGTCCGGCGACCGTCAGCATCAGGTAAATCAGCATTTTGGTTTCGCTGCTGCCCGCCACTTTAACCAGCCACGACCCCATCATCGTCGCCACGCCGGTGCGTACCAGCCCGTCGCCAATAATAAACAGGGCGGCAATCAAAATAACGTTGGGATCGCTAAACCCGGAAAAGGCTTCCGGCAGGGAAAGGGTACCGCTCAGAACGAACGCGACAATCACAAACAGGGCGACGGCATCCATGCGCACCTTGCCCGTGGCAAAAAGAATGATGGCGATTAACAGCAGGCTCAGGACCCAAATCAGTTCACCGTTCACAACATGTCCTTGTCAGTGGAGGAGAAGCAATTCTGCCATAAAAAAGCCCCGGTAATGCGGGGCTATATCATGGGATTACATTTTTAGCGAGACGGTTACAACGCCGTCTGATGCCTTCGAGACGTCGATGGCGGTCAGAGTATTAAGCACAAAATCCGCCTCCTCCAGCCGCGGGGACCCCGCCGGGACGTTAACGGCAATGACGTGGCTTCCGGCGTTCAGTCCGGCCAGCACACCTGCCGCCGCGTCTTCCACCACCACGCACTCCGCTGGCGCAAGGCCGAGCAGTTCAGCGCCGAGCAGAAACGCATCCGGTTCGGGCTTGCCGCGCTTTACGCGCTCAGCGGTAATGAAGACGTCCGGCGTCGGTAAACCGGCCGCCTTATGGCGGGCATGCGCGACAGGAACCGAGCCGGAGGTGACGATAGCCCACGGGATCTGCGCTTCATTCAGATGCTCAAGCAATTCGCGCGCACCGGGCAGCGCGGTGATGCCCTCAGTGTCGGTAGCTTCAATCTGCTCCAGATATTTGAACTCCGCCTGAATCTCTTCCTCAGGACGTCCCGCCAGGAAGTGCCGCAATGAGGTAATGGCCTGTTTGCCATGGATGAAATTCAGTACATCCTGATGGTCGATGCCGTGCCTGTCGGCCCAATGACACCAGGAACGCTCCACTACCGGCAGCGAATCCACCAGCGTACCGTCCAGATCAAACAGAAAACCTTTACACTGCACACGCACCTCCGTCAGGCATTAATGATTTGTTGAATTTCGTTGCTGCTTAAATGGTACTGACGCGGACAGGCGTGCCACGCGCTCAGCATACGTTGATACTTATCCCACATTGGGGTCTGGGCGTTGAAGCCGTGCGTACCCGCATCAAAATGAGTGTAGCGCCCTTCGGTGTTCACCATAAAGCGCACATAGCTCAGATAGCGCGCTTCTGTCGCGGCATCAAAGCCCAGGAACGTTACGCGGCGCTCGTCAATGGACTGCTGGTCTTTCAGATTGGTCCAGGACACATGCAGCGCATGGTACATCTCCATGATGTCGATAACGATACGGCAGGTTTCCTCTTTCAGTTCGCCAAATTCGCGATCCAGTTCGCGCATCTGCAAGCCAAAACCACGTTCAACAATGGTTTGCAGGCGGCTGTAGCGCGCAGCGTTATCGGGATCAAGCATAGTCATCATCTTGTACTGGTTAGACAAAATCAGACGTTGAGCATGGGTCATTTCCATCTTTCGACTCCTGTAGCGCATTGCACTGTAAAAAAAAGACACGGTAACTGATTGTTACTGTGCCTTCTTTTGGTCGTCGTTTCGATGATCAATCACAAGTCATCGAGGAATGTTTTATCAAGCTGTTTAAACGCGCGCTTGAGGGTGTCCGCCAGCGCCTGATAATCCGGCTTGCCTTCAACCGGGGCGAGCGCCTGGCCGGCCTCCTCCAGTTTTCCACGCACTTCATAAAACCAGTGTAAAATAGAAGGCGGAAGTGGCGTGACGGAACGTTTACCTAACCACCACAATCCCTGCATCGGCAGGCTTAACGCAAAGAGCGCCGTCGCGACGGCAGGTCCAAGCTGTCCACCCAGCGCAATTTGCCAGCAAAGAGTAAAGACAGCGATCGGGGGCATAAAGCGAATCGCATAGCGCGTGGCGCGAATAGTGCGATTTTCAATAAACATGGGCGCGAGGCGCTTTTCCATCGGCCATGTCTTTGCGTAATGCTGTCCCCGACGAAACAGACTAAAAAAGTTCACGGACGGGATTTCAGGTGTTGACATGGCTGTACCTCAACTTCACATATAAAAATTAAAATTTTCGTGCAAAACCACAACAGGCTATGACAACGTTCAAAATATTTTGTCATCGCTACCCCGTATCGGGTATCCTGTGCCAGCCTGATAGGCCGTAGACGAGAAGCGTTAACTCGTCAAATTATCGCATATTATGCCATTGTCTGAAAAATGTTCAAAATGGCTTAAAATCATAGGTATTTCTTCCATCCTGCCAGAATGTTCGTTTGGCATGATGTTAATCATAAATGTCTGAGTCAGCATGCGTTACGCTTTAGACTCATTGACGTTTTTTTAGCCACGTATCAATTATAGGTACTTCCATGTCGAGTAAGTTAGTACTGGTTCTGAACTGCGGTAGCTCTTCACTGAAATTCGCCATCATCGATGCGCTCAACGGTGATGAGTACCTCTCTGGTTTGGCCGAATGTTTCCATCTGCCTGAAGCACGTATCAAGTGGAAGATGGACGGCAGCAAACAAGAAGCGGCTTTAGGTGCAGGCGCCGCTCACAGTGAAGCGCTGAACTTTATCGTTAACACTATTCTGGCACAAAAACCAGAACTGTCTGCTCAGCTGACTGCGATTGGTCACCGTATCGTCCACGGCGGCGAAAAATACACCAGCTCCGTGGTAATCGACGACTCTGTGATTCAGGGCATCAAAGACTCTGCGTCTTTCGCACCGCTGCATAACCCGGCTCACCTGATCGGTATCGCTGAAGCACTGAAATCCTTCCCGAATCTGAAAGATAAAAACGTGGCCGTGTTTGACACCGCGTTCCATCAGACCATGCCGGAAGAGTCTTACCTCTATGCCCTGCCATACAGCCTGTACAAAGAGCACGGCGTACGTCGCTACGGCGCACACGGCACCAGCCACTTCTATGTGACTCAGGAAGCCGCAAAAGTACTGAACAAGCCGGTTGAAGAAGTCAACATCATCACCTGCCACCTGGGCAACGGTGGTTCTGTTTCTGCTATCCGCAACGGTAAGTGTGTTGACACCTCTATGGGTCTGACCCCGCTGGAAGGTCTGGTGATGGGTACCCGTTCCGGTGATATCGACCCGGCGATCATCTTCCACCTGCACGACACCCTGGGCATGAGCGTTGACGACATCAACAAAATGCTGACCAAAGAGTCTGGCCTGCTGGGTCTGACCGAAGTCACCAGCGACTGCCGTTACGTTGAAGACAACTACGCAGAAAAAGCTGACGCTAAACGTGCAATGGACGTTTACTGCCACCGTCTGGCGAAGTACATCGGTTCTTACACCGCGCTGATGGACGGTCGTCTGGACGCGGTTATCTTCACCGGCGGCATCGGTGAGAACGCGGCAATGGTACGTGAGCTGTCCCTGGGCAAACTGGGCGTACTGGGCTTCGAAGTCGATCACGAGCGTAACCTGGCTGCCCGCTTCGGCAAGTCTGGCTTCATCAACAAAGAAGGCACCCGCCCGGCTATCGTTATCCCAACTAACGAAGAGCTGGTCATCGCGCAAGACGCGTGCCGCCTGACTGCCTGATTCCACACCGCCAGCAATGCTGGCGGTGCTGTTTTGTAGCCCGCCCAACGCGGCGGTAACGAAAGAGGATAAACCGTGTCCCGTACTATTATGCTGATCCCTACCGGAACCAGCGTCGGCCTGACCAGCGTCAGCCTCGGCGTGATCCGCGCTATGGAACGCAAAGGCGTTCGTCTGAGTGTCTTTAAGCCTATCGCCCAGCCACGTGCCGGTGGCGATGCGCCAGACCAGACCACCTCCATCGTTCGTAAGAACTCCAATCTGCCAGCGGCTGAACCGCTGAAGATGAGCCACGTTGAATCTCTGCTCTCCAGCAACCAGAAAGACGTGCTGATGGAAGAGATCATCGCCAACTACCACGCAAACGCGCAGGACGCTGAAGTGGTGCTGGTTGAAGGCCTGGTCCCGACCCGTAAACACCAGTTTGCCCAGTCTCTGAACTTTGAAATCGCGAAAACCCTGAACGCAGAGATTGTTTTCGTGATGTCTCAGGGCACGGACACCCCAGAGCAGCTGAAAGAGCGTATCGAACTGACGCGCAGCAGCTTCGGCGGTGCAAAAAACACCAGCATCACCGGCGTGATTGTTAACAAGCTGAACGCGCCAGTAGATGAGCAGGGCCGTACGCGTCCTGACCTGTCCGAAATCTTCGACGACTCTTCCAAAGCGAAAGTCATCAAAGTTGACCCGGCTAAGCTGCAGGATTCCAGCCCACTGCCGGTGCTGGGTGCGGTGCCATGGAGCTTCGATCTGATTGCCACCCGTGCAATCGATATGGCGCGTCACCTGAATGCCACCATCGTTAACGAAGGCGATATCAACACCCGCCGCGTGAAGTCCGTGACCTTCTGCGCGCGCAGCATTCCGCACATGCTGGAACACTTCCGCGCAGGTTCCCTGCTGGTGACCTCTGCTGACCGTCCAGACGTGCTGGTTGCAGCGTGCCTGGCTGCGATGAACGGCGTGGAAATCGGTGCGATCCTGCTGACCGGTGCCTACGAGATGGACCCGCGCGTCAGCAAGCTGTGCGAACGTGCGTTCGCCACTGGCCTGCCAGTCTTCATGGTGAACACCAACACCTGGCAGACCTCCCTGAGCCTGCAAAGCTTCAACCTCGAAGTGCCGGTTGATGACCACGAGCGTATCGAGAAAGTTCAGGAATACGTTGCGGGCTACATCAACGCAGACTGGATTGAATCCCTGACGGCGACGTCCGAGCGCAGCCGTCGTCTGTCTCCTCCAGCCTTCCGTTACCAGCTGACCGAGCTGGCGCGTAAAGCGGGCAAACGCGTGGTTCTGCCAGAAGGTGACGAACCCCGTACCGTTAAAGCAGCGGCCATCTGTGCAGAGCGCGGTATCGCGACCTGTGTGCTGCTGGGTAACCCGGATGAGATCAACCGCGTTGCGGCGTCTCAGGGCGTTGAGCTGGGCGCTGGCATTGAGATCGTTGACCCGGAAGTGGTTCGCGAAAGCTACGTTGCCCGCCTGGTTGAGCTGCGTAAGAACAAGGGCATGACCGAAGCCGTTGCGCGCGAGCAGCTGGAAGACAACGTCGTGCTGGGGACGCTGATGCTGGAGCAGGACGAAGTTGACGGCCTGGTTTCCGGTGCGGTTCACACCACCGCGAACACCATCCGTCCACCGTTGCAGCTGATCAAAACCGCACCGGGCAGCTCTCTGGTCTCCTCCGTGTTCTTCATGCTGCTGCCTGAACAGGTTTACGTTTACGGCGACTGCGCGATCAACCCGGACCCAACCGCAGAGCAGCTGGCAGAAATCGCTATCCAGTCTGCGGACTCCGCGACTGCCTTCGGTATCGAACCGCGCGTCGCGATGCTCTCCTACTCCACCGGTACCTCTGGTGCAGGCAGCGACGTAGAGAAAGTCCGTGAAGCGACCCGCATTGCGCAGGAAAAACGTCCGGATCTGATGATCGACGGCCCGCTCCAGTACGATGCCGCGGTAATGGCTGACGTTGCGAAATCTAAAGCGCCTAACTCGCCGGTTGCAGGTCGCGCTACCGTGTTCATCTTCCCGGATCTGAACACCGGTAACACCACCTATAAAGCGGTACAGCGTTCAGCAGACCTGATCTCCATCGGGCCAATGCTGCAAGGTATGCGCAAGCCTGTGAACGACCTGTCTCGTGGTGCGCTGGTTGACGATATCGTCTACACCATCGCGCTGACGGCGATTCAGTCTTCGCAGCAGCAGTAAGCTAAAAAGCCCGGTGGCGCTAGCGCTTACCGGGCCCAGGGTTTTGTAGGCCGGATAAGCGAAGCGCCATCCGGCAAAAAAAGGCGACCATTCAACGGTCGCCTTTTTTATTACAGCAACTCACGTGCCGCCGACACAATGTCATGTGCCGTCAGGCCATACTCCTTCTGCAGGAAGTCCTGCGTGCCTACCTGACCGTAACGCTCCTTCACCCCAACCCGCCGCATCGGCACCGGACAGGTTTCCACCAGCACTTCCGCCACCGCCGACCCCAGCCCGTTGTGAATGCTGTGGTTTTCACAGGTCACAATACGCCTGGTTTTCTCGGCATAATTTTTCACCAGCATCCGATCTATAGGCTTCAGGGTAAACATGTCGATGACCGCTGCGCTTACCCCCTCCTGCTCCAGCTGGCGCGCCGCCTCCAGCGCTTCCGCCACCATAATGCCGTTAGCAATCAGGGTAATATCGGTTCCCTCGCGCAGCACGTTGCCCTTGCCGATGGTGAAGGTTGACCCCGGGGCATAGACGCTCGGCGCCTGTTTACGGATGGTCCGCACCCAGTAGAAGCCTTCCAGGTCGATAAGCTGACGCAGCACATCTTCGAACATCACCGCATCGGTCACCTCCAGCACCACTGAATGCGCCAGACCGCGCACGATGCCCATATCCTCAAACGACATATGCGTCCCGCCGTTGTGGCAGGCCGTCACGCCCGCATCCGAGGCAATCACCTTCACGTTATTGCGCTGGTAGTCCAGGGACATAAACAGCTGGTCGAAGCAGCGACGGCTGGCAAAAGCGGTAAAGGTATGGACGAACGGCTTACGTCCGGTGAGCGACAGCCCGGCGGCCGTCCCAATCACGTTGGCCTCCATAATGCCGCAGTTGATGACGTGCTGTGGATAATCACGCGCTACGCCGTCCATCGCCATCGAACTCATCAGATCCGCTTCGAGCGCAATAATCTCGCTCCCGGCCTCAATCTGTTTTGCCACAAAACCCGCATAGACCTTACGCATCTCAACGGCATCTTTCTGTCCTGTCGGTGCAACCTTAATCATGTGAAGCCTCCAGTTGGCGAATCGTCTCGTTGAGCGCCGCTTTGCTCTCCTCAGTTAATCGCAGGTGATGCGAGTTGCTGAGCTGTTCCAGGTATGGCACCCCCTGCCCTTTGATGCTGTCGAGGATCACCACCCGCGGACGCGCATCGGTCGCAGGGATCGGCGCGGTCACCTCCAGCAGCGCCGGAATGTCATCCCCCTTCACCGTCACTACGTCAAAACCAAAGGCGCGGAATTTGCCTTCCAGATCGAAGGCGCTGATGATTTCGTCCAGCTCGCCGTCGAGCTGCTGTTTGTTCCAGTCCACGAACACCGTCAGATTGTTCAGTCGATGGTGAGCAATAAACTGGAAGGCTTCCCAGCACTGCCCTTCGTTCAGCTCCCCGTCGCCAACGATGCAAAACACCCGGTTTGGCCTTTCTGCCAGCTTGTGCGACAGCGCCATGCCGCCTGCAATGGAGATCCCCTGCCCCAGCGATCCGGTGGTGACATCCACGCCGCGTGTTTTCAGGCGATCCGGGTGGCTTGGCAGACGCGTTCCGTTCTGGTTTAGCGTGCTCAGCTCTTCAATCGGGAAGTAGCCCTTAATCGCCAGCGTGCTGTACAGCGCCGGGCCCGCATGTCCCTTCGACAGCACAAAGTAATCGCGCTCTGGCCAGTCCGGATCGGCCGGGTCAATTTTCATTACCGCGCCGTACAGAACGGCCAGTGTTTCAACGACTGACATGCTGCCGCCGTAGTGACCAAAACCCAGCTGCGTCAGGGATTTCAGCGTCTCAAGGCGGATCTGACGCGCCAGTTCGGTTATTTCATTTTCATTCATGATTTGGCTCCGGGGTTTTCCTGCGCGTTACCGCTGGCAGGTTTGTTTTTAGCGAAGACGTTGTAGGCCACCAGCAGCGCAAACAACACAACAACCAGTCCGGTGATGGCAAGCGGCGACAGGAAGCGCGCCAGGTTGCCGAGCACAATCCCGACGGCGCCAAAGTCGGCGTCCGAGAAGGTCGTATTCGCAAAGCCAATCGCGCCCAGAACAGGCAGCAGCAGGACCGGCAGGAAGGTGATCAGCAGGCCGTTAGCAAAGGCGCCAATCATCGCCCCGCGACGTCCGCCGGTGGCGTTCCCAAACACGCCCGCCGTTGCACCGGTGAAGAAATGCGGCACGACGCCCGGCAGAATCAGCACCCAGCTAAACTGACCGCAGATGAACAAGCCTACAATCCCGCCGAGGAAGCTGAACAGGAAGCCAATCAGCACCGCGTTTGGCGCATACGGGTAGACCACCGGGCAGTCCAGCGCAGGTCGCGCATTGGGCACCAGTTTTTCTGAGAAGCCGGTAAAGGCCGGGACAATTTCCGCCAGAATCAGGCGCACACCCTGCAAGATGATAAACACGCCTGCCGCGAAGGTGATGGCCATAATGATGGCGTACACCAGGTAGTTCTGGCCGCCGCTGAAGGTGGCCTCCACGTACTCACGCCCGGCGCTCACCGCCATAATCAGGTAGATAATCATCATGGTCAGTGAGATGGAGATCGAACTGTCGCGCAGGAAGCTGAGGTTCTTCGGCAGGTTCATCTCTTCGGTGGAGCGCGAGCCTTTACCGACCTTGCTGCCAATCCAGCCGGACAGCACGTAGCCCAGCGTGCCGAAATGACCGAAGGCAATCTCATCGTTGCCGGTAATTCGCTTCATATAGCGCTGCGCAATCGCCGGGAAGAAGGCCATAATCAGGCCGAGGATCAACGAACCGGTGAAGACCAACCCTACCCCTTCGAAGCCTGCGACCGTCAGGATCACGCCAATCATGCACGCCATGTAGAAGGTGTGATGCCCGGTCAGGAAGATGTACTTCAGGCGGGTAAAGCGCGCGACAATAATATTCGCCACCATCCCGAAAGCCATAATGAGCGCGGTGGAGGCACCATATTTTTCCAGGGCAATCGAAACAATAGCTTCATTGTTGGGAATAATGCCCTGAATATTAAAGGCGTGCTCAAACATACCGCCGAGCGGATTTAAAGAGCCCACCAGCACGGTTGCGCCGCCGCCCAGTACAATAAAGCCGAGAATGGTTTTTATTGTGCCTTTTACCACATCTGAAAAGGCTTTTTTCTGCGCCACCAGACCAATCAGGGCAATTAACCCGACCAGGACTGAAGGGACTTTTAAAATATCAACAACGAAATTCAGCGTTTCAAGGATAAACATATCCACCTCGCCTTTTCAGGATTATTGTCTTTCGAACCAGGCGCGCAGCTGCGCTTCGAGTTCGTTGATATCGATAATATTGTTGATCACCACCAGCTGGCTTTCCGGCACGCTGGCGCTGGCGGCAATGTCTTTCGCCATTACAAACAGGTCCGCCGCGCCCGGCGTGGCCGAGGAGAGATCGGAGTGTTCAACCTCTGCCTCAATTTCCAGTTTTTTGAGCACCTTTTTAATATTCATTTCGACCATAAAACTGCTGCCCAGGCCGGAGCCGCAAATAGCCATAATTTTCATTGTTATCCCCTTTTTTGAGTAGAGTACGCCCCATCACGCTGACGCGTAATGTTGAGATGAATCGGATTAAATAATTAAATCAGAAGCGATTGATGACGGTTTTTATCTCCTCCAGCGTATTCTCCCGATGTAATTCAGCCATATCTTCGTCGCTGGAAAATAATTCTGCTAAGGCGGAGATCATTTCGATATGGCTATGTTTGTCCGGCGCCGCCAGCATCACAATCACATCGACGGGGTCAAACTCACCAGCACCAAATGAGACGCCCTGTTTCAGTTTTAATAATGACAGGCCAAGTCCTTTCGCCCCTTCTTCCGGTCGCGCATGTGGCATTGCCAGCCCAGGAGCCAGCACATAGTAGGGACCTAACCTGTGATGCTGCTCAATGATAGCCGTGACATATTCCGGCGCAATGACCTGCAAATCCAGCAGCGGTTTCGCGCACAGTTCCAGCGCCTGGGGCCAGCTTTTAACGCTATCCTGTAGGATGATGGTTGTATCATATATCCACTTTTTGAGCATTTTTCACTCCCGCTTAAGACCAGACATGGGCAAACTCTATTCAACCCATCAATTAATGACTGCGATCGCGATCACAAAGATAGCGCTACCAACGACTAACATGCAGAACTGTGATAGCGCTATCAAATTGCTATCCTGGTGCGAAATCACAGCAAAAAAAGGGATTTAAGGCGTATACTGCCTGTCACGTAAAATGAAGGATGAAACTAAATCGCGTCCTGTCAGCAGGAAGATGTATGTCTTTAACCCGAAAACGGCGCAGTACCGGAAAAGTAACGCTCGCGGATGTCGCGCAGCTTGCCGGCGTAGGCACGATGACTGTATCCCGTGCCCTCCGCACGCCCGAACAGGTTTCCGAAAAACTGCGTGAAAAAATTGAAGCCGCGGTGCAGGAGCTGGGTTACATGCCCAATCTTGCCGCCAGCGCACTGGCATCGGCATCGTCATGGACGATTGCGATGGTTGTACCCAATCTTTCCGAAGCTGGCTGTTCCGAGATGTTCGCCGGGCTACAGCAGGTGCTCCAGCCAGCCGGATATCAGATTATGCTGGCGGAATCTCAGCATCGTCTTGAACAGGAAGAGAAACTGCTTGAAACGCTGCTGGCCTCGAACATCGCCGCGGCGATACTGCTCAGCGTCGAGCACTCCGACACCGTGCGACACTGGCTAAAAAACGCCTCTATCCCGGTGATGGAAATGGGTGCAATGCGTGCCGATCCTATTGATATGAATATCGGGATTGATAACGTCGCCGCCATGTATGAACTTACCGAAATGGTGATTCAGCGCGGCTATCAGAATATCGGCCTGCTGTGCGCTAACCAGGAGCAGTGGATTTTTCAGCAGCATTTGCAGGGCTGGTACAAGGCGATGCTGCGCCACCACCTGTCGCCAAACAGAGTGATTAATGCCGCCATGCCGCCGAGCTTTTCCACCGGTGCGGCACAATTGCCGGAGTTTCTGCTGGCGTGGCCGGAGCTGGATGCGCTGGTGTGCGTGTCCGATGAACTGGCCTGCGGCGCGCTGTATGAGTGCCAGCGTCGGCGCATCAAGGTGCCGGACGATTTAGCGGTCGTGGGCTTTGGCGACAGCGACGTCAGCCGCGTCTGTCAGCCGCCGCTGACGACGATGGCAGTACCGCATCGCAAGATTGGGATTGAAGCCGGGAAAGCGTTACTGGAACGTCTGAATGACGGAGACTGGCGCGACCATAAACCCATCGCGTCCAGCCTGTGTCTGCGGGAAAGCTGTTAAGGCTTACTCAGCCTCTTCCTCTTTTTCCGCCTTATTTTCCGGTTTAGCGGATTCGTTTTTGGCGTTGCGGGTCATCCACAGCGCCAGTGCTTTAAGGGAATCCGGCGTGAATTCGTCGCAACGCGCGGTGATCTCTTCCGGCGTCATCCAGCACACTTCGCTCACTTCCTCTTCCTGCAAGGCGAAAGGTCCGTGGGAAACGCAGCTAAACAGCCCGCCCCAGACGCGACAATGCTCATCTTCGAAATAAAACTGTCCGTGCTCGGCAAACGGCACGCCAGCGATACCTAACTCTTCTTCCGCTTCACGACGCGCGGAATCCAGCAATACTTCATCGGCCTGCACGACGCCACCCGCTGTGGCATCCAGCATACCAGGAAGAAAATCTTTGGTGTCGGTGCGACGCTGGACCAGAATCTTGCCCATGCCGTCATGAACAACGATGTAAGTCGCGCGGTGACGCAGACGCTCCGCACGCATTTGTTCGCGGCTGGCCTGCGCGATCACTTCATTCTCTTCGCTGACAATGTCAACCCACTCAGTACTTGCCAAATGATTCTGCTCCACCATCGGGAAACCTTCTCGTCTAAGCGCTCTTTCGGCGCGTTTGCAGTTGTGGTGTAACTTACGGATTAATCGCTATCTGCGCAATAACTTGCTGATCATTAAGTGCGATAACGCTTAATGTCCCGTCTTCATACATGCCGTAGCTTGCCGGGTTACCGCCTTTAGGAATGCTGACAGCCCCGGGGTTAAAGTGGTAAAACGCCCCGCGTTTTTCCGCCACCGGAATATGAGTATGACCATAAACCAGGACATCGCCAGCGGCGAGTGACGGCAGGTTATCCGGGCCGAACAGGTGCCCGTGGGTCAGGAACAAACGGCTGTTTTCCATCAACACTTGTTGCCAGGGAGCGGTGATGGGAAATTGCAGCAGCATCTGGTCAACTTCGCTGTCGCAGTTGCCGCGAACGGCGATAATGCGCGAGGCAAAATGATTAAGTTTTTCCGCCACCTGCGCGGGAGCATAGCCTTCCGGCAACGCATTGCGTGGGCCGTGGTTTAACACATCGCCCAGGATCACCAGCCATTGCGCCCCTCTTTGGGCAAACAGAGATAACACGCGTTCGGTCGCGGGCAGCGATCCATGAATATCCGACGCAAACATCAGTTTCATCAGTTACTCCTCGGGAATTCAGACTGCCCCTATCATACCTCAAGCGCCCCGTCTTATCAGCCCGCGCGCTTAGCAGAGAGTGCCAGATAGCGCTGTACCGACGCGCGTTGCCACTGGAAGGTGGCGTAATCCACCAGTAGCTGTGGGACGTCATCGCCGTTGAGGATAAGGCGATTGAGCATCAGCGCCAGATCGGTGTCGGCAATACACCACTCGCCAAACAGGTTTGGGTTACCCTGTGACAGCAGCGATGACGCGGTATCAATCAGCTTCCGGGCGCTGGATAAGCCTTCCTCGCTGAGGGCGGGCTTTTTGACGCCAGCGAACACCACGTCCGTGGAGCGTTCTGTGCGAATCGGCACCAGGTCGCTACGCAGCCACGCCTGGATCTGGCGGGCGCGGGCGCGCTTTTGCAGATCGTGAGGATAGATGCGTTCCCACTCTGGTGGGGCAAAGCGGTCTTCAAGGTACTCGTCAATCGCTGAGGATTCACTCAACTCAAAACCGTCAATCTCCAGCACAGGGACACGGCGGGTGAGCGCGTAGCCCTGCCACTGAGGCTTTAGATGTTCGCCGCTGTCCAGGTCAACGGTTTTCAGACTAAAAGTTAGCCCCTTTTCTGCCAGCGCCACATAAACGCTCATGACATAAGGAGAAAAAAAGTTCGCATCGGACCACAACGTTATTACAGGCTGGCTCATAACATCCTCATCGGCTGATCGGTTTTCACTCAACATATAATCTCTTTGCCTCGCTGTCACTTGATGAAAACTCACGATTTACAACAAGCACCTATACTGATTTTTCATGGCAACACTATTCGCACTGACAGGAGTTGAGAATGATAGATCTCTATTATGCCCCCACCCCTAATGGCCATAAGATCACCCTCTTTCTTGAAGAAGCCGAACTGGACTACCGGATCATTCGCGTGGATATCAGCAAAGGCGATCAGTTCCGCCCCGTTTTTCTGGCCATCTCGCCCAACAATAAAATTCCGGCCATCATTGATAACCTGCCTTCTGACGGGGGCAAACCGTTAAGCCTGTTTGAGTCCGGAGAGATTTTGCTTTATTTGGCAGAGAAAACCGGCAAGCTCCTGAGCGGGGAGTTGCGCGAGCGTCATCACACGCTGCAATGGTTATTCTGGCAGTCGAGCGGCCTGGGGCCGATGCTGGGGCAGAATCATCACTTTACCGCCTATGCGCCGCAGACGATCCCTTACGCCATTGAGCGATATCAGGTCGAAACCCAGCGCCTGTACGGGGTACTGAACCGTCGGCTGGAAAAATCACCATGGCTGGGAGGTGAGCATTACAGCATCGCAGATATCGCCTGCTGGCCGTGGATCAACACTCATGAACGCCACCGGATCGACCTGGCCACTTATCCGGCGGTGAACAACTGGTTTGAGCGCATCCGGACCCGCCCGGCAACCGAACGCGCCATGCAAAAAATCCATCAGATTTGAGCCTGTGCCCCGTTGGGTGCAGGTGTTCTCCTCATGTATGATGAGGTAAAAATACTGACACGGAGAAGACCTGCAATGTCCCAGCATGACGCTATTATTCGTATAAAAAACCTACGCTTACGCACATTCATTGGTATCAAAGAGGAGGAGATCGCGAATCGCCAGGATATCGTGGTGAATGTCGTGATCCATTACCCGGCAGACAAGGCGCGCGCCAGCGAAGACATCAATGACGCGCTGAACTATCGCACGATCACCAAAAGCATCATCCAGTACGTTGAGAACAACCGTTTTGCGCTACTGGAAAAATTAACTCAGGATGTGCTCGACATCGCACGCGAACACCACTGGGTCACTTATGCTGAAGTGGAGATCGATAAACTTCACGCCCTGCGCTACGCCGACTCCGTCTCCATGACGTTAAGCTGGCAGCGCCAGGCGTAAACCTGGAGGTTGTATGAAGATCCTGCTCACCGGCGGTACGGGGCTGATTGGTCGCCATCTCATTCCACGTTTGCAGGCGTTGCATCACGACATTACCGTGGTCACGCGCAGCCCGGAGAAAGCGCGCCAGGTGCTGGGCACCGGCGTTGAGATCTGGAAAGGCCTGGCGGAACGGCAGGATCTGAACGGCTTTGACGCCGTCATCAACCTCGCAGGCGAGCCTATCGCTGATAAACGCTGGACCGAAGAGCAAAAACAGCGTTTATGCAGCAGCCGCTGGAACATGACCGAAAGGCTGGTTGAGCTGATTCGTAACAGCGAGATGCCGCCCTCGGTGCTGATTTCCGGCTCTGCAACAGGCTATTATGGCGATCTCGGTGAAGTGGTGGTGACCGAAGAAGAGCCGCCGCACAACGAGTTTACCCATAAACTCTGCGCCCAGTGGGAGCGCATTGCCTGCGGGGCGCAGAGCGATAACACCCGCGTCTGCCTGCTGCGCACCGGCGTGGTGCTTGCTCCGAAAGGCGGTATTCTCGGTAAAATGTTGCCGCCGTTTAAAATGGGGCTTGGCGGGCCCATCGGCAACGGTCGTCAGTATCTGGCGTGGATCCATATCGACGATATGGTCAACGGTATTCTCTGGCTGCTGGATAACGACCTGCGCGGGCCGTTTAACATGGTATCTCCCTACCCCGTACGTAATGAACAGTTTGCTCACGCCCTGGGTCATGCCCTGCATCGCCCGGCGGTACTGCGCGTGCCTGCGACGGCGATTCGGCTGTTGATGGGCGAATCTTCGGTGCTGGTGCTGGGCGGCCAGCGCGCGCTGCCAAAACGGCTGGAAGCGGCCGGATTTACGTTCCGCTGGTATGACCTGGAAGAGGCGCTGGGGGATGTGGTGCAGTGAATATGTTAGAGTTATACGCCATCTCTGGATGATATGGCGTAACTATGGCAACCATCACCACAACCCGGCTTCACCTCACCCCTTTCGAACCTTCTGACTGGGCGTTCTTTCGCTCTCTGCGCGAAGACCCCAACATCATGCGCTATATGGCCGCTATCATGCCTGAAAAAGAGACGCGCCGCGTATTTGCCGCGCGCCTGATGGCGGAGCATGTCTTTGTGATCCGTCTGCATAACGACGTTACGCCGCTCGGGGATATCGGCCTGCAAATCAGTGCGGCGAACCGTGAAGAGGCGGATATCGGCTACACGGTTGTGCCTGACGCGCAGGGAAAAGGCATTGCCAGCGAGGCGCTGCGGGCGGTGTGTGAGTATGCATTTAACCAGACGGGCGTGAAGGCGATAAACGCGTACGTGCTGGCGGATAACGTTGGGTCGGTGCGGGTTCTTGAGAAAGCAGGTTTTGTGCGCACGCAGGTACTGGAGAAGGCGTACGAGATTAACGGCGTACGGTATGACGACTGGGTGTATCGGCTGGAGTGTGGTGCGGTCTGAATGCCGGGCGGCACTGCGTTTGCCCGGCCTACGGTTTTTGTAGGCCCGGAAAGCGAAGCGCCACCGGGCAATTGGGCGGCTCTGCGGCATGATGCCCTCACCCCGGCCCTCTCCCACAGGGAGAGGGAGAAAGGCCAAACCTACTTCAACGAGCCTTTCAGGAACTGCTGCAAACGCGGGCTTTGCGGGTTCGCCAGCACTTCGTCCGGATGCCCCTGCTCCTCAATCTTGCCCTGATGCAGGAAGATAACGTGGTTAGAAACGTTACGGGCGAAGCCCATCTCGTGCGTCACCACCACCATCGTTTTGCCCTCTTCCGCCAGCTTCTGCATGATGCGCAGCACTTCGCCAACGAGTTCAGGATCCAGCGCGGAAGTCGGTTCGTCAAACAGCAATACTTCCGGCTCCATCGCCAGCGCGCGGGCGATGGAAACACGCTGCTGCTGTCCCCCTGACAGGTGCACCGGATATTTGATCTGCTGCCGCTCGTCGATCCCCACTTTCGCCAGGTATTTCACCGCACGCTCGCGGGCCTCCTGCTTGCTTAAGCCGAGCACCTGAACCGGCGCTTCCATCACGTTCTCCAGCACCGTCATGTGGCTCCAGAGATTGAAGTGCTGGAATACCATTGTCAGACGCGTACGCAGCAGGCGCAGCTGATTTTTATCCGCCACTTTAAGCTGACCGTCTTTATCACGGACCATGTTGATGTTCTGTCCGCTCACCACAATCGATCCTTCGCTCGGCTTTTCGAGGAAGTTGATGCAGCGCAGGAAGGTACTTTTACCCGAACCTGATGAGCCGATAATACTGATCACGTCGCCCGCGTTAGCCTCCAGCGACACCCCTTTCAGCACTTCATGTTCGCCGTAGCGCTTGTGCAAATCAATTACGTTTAATTTGTTCTCAGCCATCATAAATTCTCAGTGCGTCGACGGTTTTATATGCTGCAACCAGCGTTTTTCAGCCTTACGGAACAGGCTGATCAGGACGTAAGAAATGATCAAATAGAGCACTGCCGCAATACCAAACGCCGTAAACGGCTGGTAGGTGGCAGAGTTAATATCGCGGGCAATCTTTAACAGATCCGGCACCGTGGCGGTAAACGCCAGTGCCGTCGAATGCAGCATTAAAATCACTTCGTTGCTGTACGCCGGCAGCGCAATGCGCAGCGCTGAAGGCAGAATAATACAGCGATAGAGCTTCACGGACGAGAAGCCGTACGCGCGCGCCGCCTCAATCTCACCGTGCGGCACGGAACGAATGGCCCCGGCGAAGATTTCGGTGGTATAGGCGCAGGTATTAAGGGTCAGCGCCAGCACCGTACAGTTCAGACCGCTGCGGAAGAACGCGTTCAGCATCTCGGTGCCTTTCACGATCTCCAGCGTGTACATTCCGGAATAGAACACCAGCAGCTGCACGTACAGCGGCGTACCGCGAAACACGTAGGTGAACAGCCAGATCGGAAACTGGATAAATTTATTGTTCGACACGCGGCCAATGGCGAGAAACACCGCCAGAATGCCGCCCATGACCACCGAGGAGATCAGCAGCCACAGCGTGATCGCCACGCCAGTAAAGCGGTAGCCATCCGTCCACAGCAGGGATTTCCAGTACTCCTGAATAATCTCAATCACAGGTCAGCCCTCTTCACACCCACGGAGTAGCGACGTTCGAGCAGAAGCAGCACACCATTGGAGACGGTCGTAAAGACCAGATAGATTACGCCGCAGACCACCGCAAAATAGAACGGTTCCCAGGTACTTTTACCCGCCAGCTGCGTGGCCTTCACCACATCTTCCAGACCCAGCAGGGAGACCAGCGCCGTTGCCTTGAGAATAACCTGCCAGTTGTTACCGATGCCCGGCAGCGCGTAGCGCATCATGGCCGGGAACATGATCCGGCGAAACGTTTGTGAGGAGGTAAAACCGTAGGCGGTCGCCGCTTCAATGTGCCCTTTCGGCACGGCCATGTAAGCGCCGCGAAAGGTCTCAGTAAAATAAGCACCGTAGATAAAACCAAGGGTAATAATACCGGCCACCATCGGGTCGATATCGATCTGATCCATGCCGATGGCATCCGTGACGCCGTTAAGTGCGATTTGCAGGCCATAAAAGATCAGCAGCATCAGCACCAGGTCAGGCACGCCGCGAATCAGCGTGGTATAGCCTTCAAATATCAGCGCCAGCGGTCTGTTGGCGGATAACTTTGCCCCCGCGCCCGCCAGGCCTATCAGCACCGCCAGCACCACGGAGCTGATAGCCAGCTCAAGGGTGACAAGCGCGCCCTGTAAAATAACGCCAGAAAATCCGTACAGCATACCGCGTGCCCTGTCGTCTCGTGAGTGGTGGAACCGTGTCTTTTCCCCTCCCGCAACGGGAGGGGCCGCACGTTATCAGACGGGGCGATTAGCCGCCGTAAACATTAAAATCGAAGTACTTTTTCGCCAGCTTGTCGTAAGTGCCGTCCGCGCGCATCTCGGCGAACGCTTTGTTCAGGGCTTCACGCAGTTCGTTGTCTTCTTTCCGCAGGCCCATACCGGTGCCAACGCCAAAGAGTTTTTCGTCCTTAATGGACGGACCGCCGAACTTGTAATCTTTACCCACAGGCTGTTTCAGGAAGCCTTCGCTTGCCGCCACTTCATCCTGGAATGCCGCGTCAATACGGCCTGCCGTCAGGTCTGCGTAGATGTTTTCCTGACCCTGGTAAGAGACAATTTCAATCCCCTTTGGCGCCCAGTGCTCGTTACCGTAGGTTTCCTGCGTCGTACCCTGCAACACGCCCACGCGTTTGCCCTTCAGAGATTCAAGGGTTGGCTGAATGTCAGAGGATTTCGCCACCACCAGACGTGAGTCAGCCGCGTAGAGTTTGTCCGTGAAGGCAATCTCCTGCTGACGTTTTTCGGTGATAGACAGGGAGGACATGATCACGTCAATTTTTTTCGCTTTCAGGGACGGGATTAGCGCGTCCAGCGGGTTTTCAACGTAGGTACATTGCGCTTTAATGCGTTTGCACAGCTCGTTAGCCAGATCGATGTCAAAACCGACCAGTTCCCCCTTCGCATTTTTCGATTCGAAAGGCGCGTAGGTTGGGTCAGTCCCAATACGAATTTTCTGCGGAATGGCTGCGAATGCTGCGGTGGCGCTGGAAAAGGCCAGTACCAGAGAAAGTGACAACACCAGTTTTTTCATATCTGTCCTCAACAAACTGTCTAAATACGAGATTTTACGACCACGGGGTGCCGTTAATGTGCCATTAATCCCCTCACTCAGGCAAAGATTAATGCCTCTGAACGGGAATTTTTGCATTTAAAATGCTTAACTATGCACACAGCGTTCCAATATGGTGCATTGCTTGCACCATACTGGAACACCCCCCCTAAAGATGCACCACATCAGTGCATCTCATTCAGGTATTAATCACCGTAGACGTTGAAATCGAAGTATTTCTTCGCCAGTTTGTCGTAGGTACCGTCTTTACGCAGCTCATTAAACGCTTTGTCGAAGGCGGCTTTCAGCTCGGTATCATCCTTACGCAGGCCAATACCGGTGCCGTCGCCAAAGTATTTTTTGTCTTTCACCGACGGGCCGGCAAAGGCGTACTCTTTACCCGCAGACTGTTTCAGGAAGCCTTCGCTCGCGGCGACTTCATCCTGAAACGCGGCATCCAGACGGCCTGCCGCCAGGTCAGAGTAGATCAGATCCTGGTTCTGGTAAGCGACCACATCGACGCCTTTCTCGCGCCAGTTAGCATTGGCGTAACCTTCCTGGGTCGAGCCCTGAAGCACGCCAACATGTTTGCCTTTCAGCGAGTCGATGGTCGGCTGGATTGGCGAGCCTTTCGCGGCAATCAAACGTGAGTCGGCAGCGTAGAGCTTCTCTGAGAAGGCGATCTCCTGCTGACGTTTTTCCGTGATGGAGAGAGAAGAGATAATGGCATCAATTTTCTTGGCTTTCAGCGACGGGATCAGCGCGTCAAAGTCACTGCCCACCCATGTGCATTTCACTTCCATGCGTTTGCACATCTCATTTCCCAGATCGATATCAAACCCCACGAAGTCGCCTTTCGCATCCTTGGAGGAGAATGGCGCGTAGGTTGCGTCTGTACCGATACGAACTGTTTGTGGTAGCGCTGCATAGCTACTTGCTGCTGCACTCAAGCCCACGAGCAAAGACAGAGCCAGAACCGTCTTCTTCATACATTTACCCTCAAGAACCGTGATTTTATTATGGTTTATGTTGTGTGTTGTGTTGCAGGCTGCTCTTGCAGGTCTTATGCCACATTGTCGTCGGGTTAAAACTACGACGTTAAATATGTTAATAAAACGTTGCGATACTGCCTTAATGGTGAAAGATAGCAGGTCTGCCGAACGAACCGGAAAGAGAAAAAGGGAAAAAGCGAATTAAATGTCGAGGATATGATCGCGGTTGCAGTTTTGCCCTGAAACAGGGCATACAGTCATTTCATGCACCTTGTTTGTGCACAGCCTCACGCCCCCTGCCAACGGGTAAAGAGATCTTCCGGCAGGTCTATATCGAACTGATCCAGCACGCGGTTAACGGTCTGGTTGATGACATCGTCCAGCGTTTGCGGACGATGATAGAACGCGGGGACCGGCGGCATTATCACAGCTCCCAGTTCGGCTGCCTGCGTCATTAAACGCAGATGTCCCAGGTGCAGCGGCGTTTCCCGCACGCAGAGCACCAGAGGACGACGCTCTTTCAGCACCACGTCCGCCGCACGCGTCACCAGCGTGTCGGTATAGCTGTTTACGATACCGGAGAGGGTTTTAATCGAACAGGGCAAAATAACCATGCCGGCCGTTTTAAACGAGCCCGAAGAGATGCTGGCGGCGATATCGCGGGCATCGTGGACAACATCAGCCAGCGCCTGAACGTCGCGCAGAGAGAGATCGGTTTCAAGAGAGAGGGTCTGACGCGCCGCCTGGCTCATCACCAGATGGGTTTCTACGCCTGCAACGTCACGCAGCACCTGTAACAGCCGGACGCCATAAATCGCGCCGCTGGCACCGCTGATCCCTACAATGAGTCGTTTCATGATTTTTGCCCTTGCTGATTTCAGGGCTGACTGTGCAGGATTTTACGGGGAGTTGCAAGTGAGGGCGAGCCCCCTCACTTGCCGGAGCATCAACCTTCGTTGTGCATCTCTAAGCTTTCGAGATCGTTTTGCAGCTGGACGGCTTTCGCATCGTCGTTACGCAGAGAATCAAGGTAGTCGAGATACTGCTGGTCTACGTCTTTTGTCACGTAGATCCCATTGAATACCGAGCATTCGAACTGCTGAATATCCGGGTTCTCGGCGCGCACCGCATCGATCAGATCGTTCAGATCCTGGAAAATCAGGCCGTCGGCCCCGATGATCTGGCGAATCTCATCCACTTCACGGCCATGCGCAATCAGCTCATTAGCGGTTGGCATATCAATGCCATACACGTTCGGGAAGCGAATTTCCGGCGCTGCGGAGGCGAGATATACTTTCTTCGCCCCGGCCTCACGCGCCATCTCGATGATCTGCTCAGACGTCGTGCCGCGCACAATGGAGTCGTCCACCAGCAGCACATTTTTGTCGCGGAACTCGGCACGGTTAGCGTTTAGCTTACGACGTACGGACTTACGACGCAGCTGCTGGCCCGGCATGATAAAGGTGCGGCCAACGTAGCGGTTTTTCACGAAGCCCTGACGGTACGGCTTGTCCAGAATACGGGCAATTTCCAGCGCGATATCACAGGAGGTTTCAGGGATTGGGATCACGACGTCGATGTCGAGATCGTCCCACTCGCGGGCAATCTTCTCGCCCAGCTTCGTCCCCATGTTGACGCGCGCGCTGTAAACGGAAATTTTGTCGATGAACGAGTCCGGACGCGCGAAGTAAACGTATTCGAACAGGCACGGGTTGCTCACCGGATTGTCGGCGCACTGGCGGGTAAACAGCTGGCCCTTCTCGGTGATGTAGACCGCTTCGCCTGGCGCGACATCACGCAGGAATTCGAAGCCCAGCGTGTCCAGCGCCACGCTTTCGGAGGCAACCATGTACTCGGAACGGCCATCGCCGAGGTCACGTTTGCCGAGCACCAGCGGGCGAATGCCATTTGGATCGCGGAAGGCCACCATGCCGTGACCGATAATCATCGCCACGCAAGCGTACGCGCCACGGATCTGGCGATTAGTCGCGGCAACGGCGGCAAAAATGTTGTCTGCTTCCAGCGGATAATGGCGGAAGTTATCCAGCTCGCTGGCAAAGATATTGAGCAGGATTTCAGAATCAGAGGTGGTATTAATGTGGCGACGTTTCTCTTCAAACAGCTTTTTACGCAGCTCGTGGGCATTAGTCAGATTGCCATTGTGGGCAAGCGTGATGCCATACGGGGAGTTAACGTAAAAAGGCTGAGCCTCAGAGGCGCTGGAACTGCCAGCAGTAGGATAACGAACGTGACCGATCCCCATATTACCTTGCAGACGCTGCATATGGCGGGCTTCAAACACATCGTTTACCAGGCCATTCGCCTTGCGTAAACGGAAGCAGTTGTTTGCATCAATGGTGATGATACCCGCAGCATCCTGCCCACGGTGCTGAAGCACCGTTAACGCGTCATAAATCGACTGGTTTACCGGCATGAAACCGGCGATACCGACAATACCGCACATTCGTCTTTTCCTCGTTAAGCCACATCTCAGGGTTTATGCCCTGGGCAAGAAACTCGACGAGCTTTGCAGATAGTCAAAGAACCATCTGATGATGAAGCTGAACTCCGGAATGAGCTGCGATTTTTGCCAGTCTTCACTTTTGGAGAACCCGGTAAAGGTATCCAGGAAGAACAGGATCGCGGCCACAATCAGCACGCCTCGCAACGCGCCGAAACAGATGCCGAGCACCCTGTCCGTTCCTGACAGACCGGTTTTCTCGACCAGCTGACCTATCACGTAATTGACGATAGCGCCGACAATCAGCGTCGCGATAAACAGCACCGCGATGGCGATTCCGTTTCGGACCAGTTCATCTTCAAAGCCCGTGAACCAGACAGACAGGTAAGTGTAGTAATGACTGGCAACAAAGAAAGCACAACCCCAGGTTACCAGCGATAACGCTTCACGAACAAAGCCACGGATCAGGCTAACCAGACAGGAAAAACCAATCACCGCAATGATGGCGTAATCAATCCAGACCATATGTGTCCCACGATTAAACGCCCTGTCATCCAGTTCGGGGCGAATTCTAACAGAAAAAGAAAACGTTTGCGTAGGGATTTCCTTCCCACGCGTAAATAAAAAAGGCGCTGAAAAAATGCTCAACGCCACCGCACCTTTGACGTTTCTGTGAACGTCTGCCTCCCCCTCACCCCGGCCCTCTCCCTCAAGGGAGAGGGAGCAAACCATCCCCTCGCCCCTTTGGGGAGAGGGTTAGGGTGAGGGGGTAATTTCTGTCAGTTTGCGCTGTAGTTCATCACCACACCGCTCAGGCCGGAGATTTGCTTCAGCTCGCCAAGCGAACCTTTGAGCTTATCTTTAGACGCATCCGGCCCCACGAGGATACGGGTAATTTTACCCTGTACCGGCGTGGTGGGTGAAGTATAAACACGGTATCCCGCGCCGCGCAGTTTACTCACAATCTCATTGACCTTATCTGCATTTTTCAATGCACCGAGCTGAACGACATAGGCTTTGCCCGTAGGGGCAGCCTCCTGCTGGGTCTGTTTGGCCGGTGGCGGCGTTTCGGTTGCCGCAGCCAGCTGCTCGTCGGCTTTGTCACGCTGCGGTTTAGGCTGCGTTTTCTCTACCGGTTTCGGTTTTTCAACCGGTTTGGGTTGCTCTACCGGTACGGGATCGATTTCAACATTGTTATTCGCGGCCAGACGCGACGGGTCAAGAGACGGCGCGGCTGCATCACCTGCGCGCACCTCTTCCGCTGCGCCTTCAGGCGGCTGGGCTGGCAGCGCCTGCGTTGCCGCTGGCAGCATATCGGGCTCGTCGCGATCGCCCGGTTTGGGTACCAGCGGAATGGCCGCAAATTCATCCTGGTAATGCTTTTTCTGCCCGTCGAGCAATCCCGGGAGAATAATCACCCCGAGCGCGACCAGCACAATGGTTCCTGTTAAACGGTTCTGAAACTTACTCGCCACCGGTTCTCCCCGCGTCCATCACTTCCATGACATGTGCCACCGTGTGGAATGACCCACACACCAGCACGGTATCTTCTGGTTTAGCCTCCGCCATCGCGGCACGCCAGGCCGAAACCACACTGCTGTAGATTTCGCCTTTGCCGAGATGTTCCATCAACTGCTCAGCAGTCGCGCCGCGCGGCCCTTCCAGAGGAGCACAATACCAGCTATCGACCACACTCTCCATGCAGGCCAGCGTGCCGCCGATATCTTTATCATGAAGCATACCGATAACCGCCAGCACGCGCCCGGTTTTTGGTAACGATTTGAGACGTCCTGCGAGGTACGCCGCCGCATGCGGGTTATGTGCAACATCCAGAATCAGACGCGGTGACTCACTCACAATCTGAAAACGTCCCGGCAGCAGTGCGTTCTGAATGCCATCGCGGATTGCCTGCTCGCTTACCGCTAATCCGCTGGCGCGCAGGGCTGCCAGCGCAGTCGCCGCGTTAGGCTGTGGCACCTGCGGCAGCGGCAGATTCTCCAGTACGCCCTGTGCGTCGCTAAAGCGCCAGCCGTTGTCCTGCACCTCATACTGCCAGTCCACGCCGCGACGCAGCAGTCGAGCCCCCTTCTCTTTCGCCACTTCAGCGATGGTATGCGGCATGTCCGGTTCGCCAACCACGGCAGGCTTATTGGCCCGGAAAATACCGGCCTTCTCACGGCCAATGCTTTCGCGGTCGGGCCCCAGCCAGTCGGTGTGATCCAGCGCGATGCTGGTGACGACGGCGACATCCGCATCTACCATATTGGTGGCATCCAGACGCCCGCCCAGCCCCACTTCCAGGATCACCACGTCCAGCTGCGCCTGCTTAAACAGCCACAGCGCCGACAGGGTGCCGTATTCGAAATAGGTTAATGAGGTATCGCCGCGCGCGGCTTCGATAGCGGCAAACGACGCCGTATGGGCCGATTCGGCCAGCTCGGTGTTTTGCACCCGCACGCGCTCGGTGTAGCGCACCAGATGCGGCGAGCTGTAAACGCCTACCTTATAACCGGCTGCCATCAGGACAGATTCCAGCGTGCGGCAGGTGGTGCCTTTACCGTTAGTGCCGGCCACGGTAAACACGAAAGGCGCAGGTTTCAGCACGTCAAGGCGCGCGGCAACCTGGCTTACGCGCTCAAGGCCCATGTCGATAGTTTTACTGTGCAGGTTTTCCAGATAAGAAAGCCACGCGGCCAGGGGCGACGTGGCTTGAGGAATGCTTTTATTTTCCATGATGCCCGGTTGTCATTAACGGTTTAGAAAGCAAAAGGGCAGCGCCATTTGGCCCTGCCCTTTTCAGTTATCAGGCCTCGGGTTCCTGATCCGGTACCACCACGCCTTCGCGCGGCTCGTCCGGGCTCGGCGACGGCAGATTCATCAGCTTCGCCAGGACGCTTGCCAGTTTGAGGCGCATCTCCGGGCGGCGGACGATCATGTCGATAGCACCCTTCTCAATGAGGAACTCACTGCGCTGGAAGCCCGGCGGCAGTTTCTCACGTACGGTCTGCTCGATAACGCGAGGACCGGCAAAGCCGATCAGCGCTTTTGGCTCAGCGATGTTCAGGTCGCCCAGCATCGCGAAGCTTGCAGAAACGCCGCCCATGGTTGGGTCGGTCAGTACCGAGATGTACGGCAGACCGCGCTCCTGCATTTTCGCCAGCGCGGCAGAGGTTTTCGCCATCTGCATCAGGGACATCAGCGCTTCCTGCATTCGTGCGCCACCGGAGGCGGAGAAGCAGATCAGCGGGCAGTTGTCTTCCAGCGCCTGCTCAACGGCACGCACGAAACGCGCACCAACCACAGAGCCCATTGAGCCGCCCATAAAGGCGAACTCAAACGCGGCGGCAACCACCGGCATCTCATGCAGGGTGCCTTTCATGACGATCAGCGCGTCTTTCTCGCCGGTCTCTTTCTGTGCAGAGGCCAGACGATCTTTGTATTTTTTGGAGTCGCGGAACTTAAGCACATCTTTTGGCTCCAGTTCGCTGCCCAGTTCTACCAGAGAACCTTCGTCCAGCAGGCTATGCAGGCGGTTGCGCGCCGACATACGCATATGGTGGTCACACTTCGGACACACCTCAAGATTGCGTTCCAGCTCTGCGCGATACAGAACCTGGCCGCAGCTATCACACTTCGTCCATACCCCTTCAGGAATGCTCGCTTTACGCGTTGGGGTAATGTTGCTTTTAATTCGTTCAATCCAGCTCATTGATAACCTTTCTGCCTGAACCTGGTCGTATGCCAGTTTTGCTGTAAGAGGCGAATAATGCCATTTTTGCCTCCAACAGACCATGAATGTTGCACATTAAAACATAACAGCCCGAAACTTTGGATAAAAAAGTGGTCGAACCGCCAGCGTGCATTTACTTCGCTTGTTTTGCCGCCGCGCGTTTGTGACGAATAATTTCGATCACACCCGGCAGAACGGAAAGCACAATAATCGCTACAATCAGTAACTTAAGGTTTTCCTGAACCACCGGCAGATCGCCAAACAGGTAGCCCGCATAGGTAAACAGCAGTACCCACAGCAGCGCGCCCACCACGTTGTACATGGCAAAATGACGATAGGACATGTGACCCATTCCCGCCACAAACGGTGCAAATGTGCGCACAATAGGCACAAAACGGGCAAGGATAATGGTTTTACCGCCATGGCGCTCATAGAACGCATGGGTCTTATCTAAATAACTGCGGCGGAAAATCTTCGAGTCCGGATTACTGAACAACCGCTCGCCAAACACCCGCCCGATAGTGTAGTTGACCGCATCACCAATAATCGCGGCGATGATCATCAGGACGACCATCAGATGGACATTCAGGTCATTCGTTGGCAGTGCGGATAACGCGCCCGCCACGAACAGCAGTGAATCTCCCGGCAGGAACGGCGTAACCACAAGGCCGGTTTCACAGAACAGAATGAGGAACAGAATGGCGTATACCCAGACGCCGTACTGCGCGACCAGCTCCGCCAGGTGAACATCAATGTGCAGGATGAAATCAATCAGAAAACGTATTACGTCCATATTGTCTAAGCCCTAATTGCGCCTTTGTTTAGTCCGCTAAAAACAGCGGGCCCATTGGCGGTTTTGGCAGGTCGAACCGGTCCGGGTAATCCACCGAAACCAGATACAGACCTTCCGCTTTCGCCGTTGCTGCCGCAAGCGTTCTGTCCTTCGCTGCCAGCAGTTCTGCAATCCAGCTCTCCGGCTGGTGTCCGGCGCCCACTTCCATCAGGCTGCCTACAATATTCCGCACCATATGATGTACAAAGGCATTGGCTTTGATATCCACCACCACATACGCGCCATAACGACTGACGTTAATGTGCATGACGTTACGCCACGGCGTACGGGACTGACACTGCACCGCACGAAACGACGTAAAATCATTCTCTCCAATCAGACACTGCGCCGCACGCTGCATACGTTCTGCATCCAGCGGTTCATAAAAATGCGTCACGCCCTGGCTTAACACCGCCGGGCGCAGGCGCTGGTTGTAGATGACATAACGGTAGCGCCGCGCCGTCGCGCTGAAACGCGCGTGAAAATCATCCGGCACAGCTTTCACCCAACGCACGGCAATGTCACCAGGCAAATTCGCATTTACACCCAGCGTCCAGGCCGCGTCTTTGCGCACGGCGGTGGTGTCAAAATGCACCACCTGCCCCGTGCCGTGAACGCCGGCATCGGTGCGGCCCGCACAGAAGACGCTTATCGGTTCATTCGCCACCTGAGAGAGCGCTTTCTCCAGCTTCTCCTGGACGCTGCGCACCTCATTCTGCCGCTGCCAGCCATAGTATTTACTGCCATCGTATTCAATGCCGAGGGCAATTCTGTGGACCGGCTTTTGTTCCACATCTGACATCAGTACAGATACTCCTGCACCAGTTTTTCCGCGATTTTGACCGCCATCAGCGCGCCGCCAAAACGCACGTTGTCGGCAACGGACCAGAACTGCACCTGCTCAGGCATACCGTAATCGTTACGCACGCAGCCCACAGAGAGATGCGCGCTGCCGGTAGCGTCGCCCACCTGCGTCGGGAATTCACTCTCTTCGGACAGGACAAGGTCCTCTCCGCGGCCAAACGCGTCGCGGGCTTCTTCAGCCGCCAGCGGACGCAGGGCTTCAAACCCGACCATCTGCGCGTGGCCGTAAAAGACCGGAGACTGCACGACGTTCGCGGAGATCATCAGACCGTCATCCTGCAGAATTTTGCGTGCTTCATCGACGATACGACGCTCTTCCCGCACCGAACCTTCACGATCCGGCAGCAGCGGCAGCATGTTGAACGCCAGCTGGCGGCCAAAGAAATCATCTTCGTCGATCGGGATACCGTTCAGCAGCTTCGCGCTCTGCCCTGCCAGTGCGTCTACGGCTTTTTTGCCGTTAGCGGAGGCTGACAGCAGGCTGGTCACGGAAATACGCGACAGGCCACCGTCGTCGATCAGCGGCTTCAGCGCGGTCAGCAGCTGGCTGATGAGGCTGTGCGGTACTGCAATGATATTGCGGTTGCGGTAGTCAGCCAGCACAAACGGGTTGACGTCCGGCACCACCAACGGCACATCCGGCTCCAGGGAGAACAGACCGCTCAGGTCGATCACCAGACAGCCTGAATTGGTCGCTTCTTCAATGTAGGATGCCGTGGCTTCCGCACCTGCGGCAAAAAACGCCAGCTGAGCCTGTGTCCAGTCAAACGCGGCGGCATCCTGCACCATCACGGATTTCCCGCCGAAACGCAGATGTTCTCCTGCGCTGTCGGTACGCGCCAGCGCGTAAATGTCGCCCACCGGGAACTGACGCTCAGCAAGGGTTTCAAGCAGGGCTTCGCCCACGGCGCCAGTGGCACCCAAAATGGCAATGTTCCAGCCTTCAGACATGGTGGTTTACTCCAGAAATAAAAAAGCGTCCCTGCCGGAATATCCGACAGGGAGCATTAAGAAGACATTAACGTGCCGGGTGGTGAACGGCGTTAAATCCCAGCTGATGCAACAGCGCCGCCGCGGGGGCGTCATCGCACATCACATACAGGGAGGACCACTCGCGGCGCTCAAGGTAATTTTTGCGCAGCTTGTCAAACTCACCCGGAATACCCGCCACTTTACGCAGCAGCGCGTCATCGCGGCGCACATCATACACCAAATGCACCAGTCTTTTCAGCGTTGCCTCATCCAGCGGTCCATGAAGGGTAATGCGACCAAATTCCGGGGCGGGCAGCAGCGTATCCAGCGCTACCTGCTGCGGATGGCCGATAAAGGCGCTGTAAGCCTCAAACACCTGGGTTGTGCCACGCGCTTTGCCTTCAAGGGTATAACCCGCGATATGCGCGGTACCCACGTCCACCTTATTCAGCAATGCGACGTTGAGATCCGGCTCTGGCTCCCAGACGTCCAGTACGACGCTAAGATCTTGACCCTCGTCGAGACATGTCAGCAGCGCCGCGTTATCCACCACCGGTCCCCGGCAGGCATTTATCAGAATAGTGCCAGCCTTCAGACGGCGGATCAGCTTTTCGTCGGCCAGGTGCAGAGTCTTGTACGGCCCTTCTTTAAAGAGCGGCGTATGGAAGGTGATGACGTCGCACTCGTCGACCAGCTCATCCAGCGTGCGGAAATCGCCCTCATCGCCGTTATCCTTACGCGGCGGATCGCACAGCAGAGTGCGGATGCCCCAGGCTTCCAGACGCTTTTGCAGACGTCCGCCCACGTTGCCCACACCCACAATCCCGACGGTGCGGTCTTTCAGCGCAAAACCATCGCGCTCGGCCAGCATCAATAGCGAGGAGAATACATATTCCACGACGGCAATGGCGTTACAGCCTGGTGCCGCGGAAAAACCAATCCCCGCCTGCTTAAGCCACTGGTCATCCACATGATCGGTCCCGGCCGTTGCCGTCCCGACAAATTTAACCCCTTTGCCGGTGAGCAGCGCCTCATTTACTTTGGTCACCGAGCGCACCATCAGGGCGTCTGCATCGTCCAGTTCGCTGACCGGAATCGGGCGACCAGGGACAGCCTTAACCTCACCCAGGCGGCTGAACAGCTCACGGGCGTAAGGCATATTTTCATCAACGAGGATTTTCACGTCTGAGTACCTGTTTGAGAGGAAGTAAACCTGCCAAGTGTGCCATAATCTCGCCGCCGGGCATATATCTCCGCCCGGTTACGCAGAGTTTGACTTTAAGGATTTTTGACGATGCAGCCCATTTCAGGTACGCCTCCGCGCCCTCCGGGTGAAGGCCCCGTAACGCCCAACACGCCAGGCGAACAACCGCTCTCCACGCAGCAACGCACCGTACTGGAGCGTCTTATCACGCGTCTTATTGCGTTGACCTCACAGCAAAACGCAGAGGTATGGGCCGGCGTTAAGCACGATTTGGGCGTCAGAAACGATGCGCCGCTACAGTCGCGCCATTTCCCTGCCGCCGAACAAAACCTGAACCAGCGTCTTACCAGCGCACAGCAGCAACATACTACCCGCCAGATTATCTCGCAGCTGACCGAGCTGTTGGGCCAGGGGAATAATCGTCAGGCGGTGAGTGATTTTATCCGTCAGCAATACGGTCATACCGCCCTGAGCCAGCTTTCGCCGGAACAGCTGAAAACCGTGTTGACCCTGCTGCAAAGCAATCAGCTTTCTATCCCGCAGCCGCAACAGCGCCCGTCTACAGAACGGCCATTGCAGCCTGCGGAGCATAATACGCTCAAGCAGATGGTCACTAAGCTGGCTGCCGCCACCGGCGAACCGACAAAGCTTATCTGGCAATCCATGCTGGAACTTTCCGGTGTGAAAGCGGGCGAGATGATCCCGGCAAAACAGTTTACCCATCTGGTCACCTGGCTCCAGGCGCGTCAGACGCTCAGCACCCAGAGCGCTCCGACCCTGCACAGCGTACAGGCGGCACTGAAACAACCGCTGGAACCGCACGAGTTCGATATGATCCGGGATTACGCCCAGCAGAGCTGGCAGGCGACACCGCAAACCGTGCTGACCACCGCGCAGGTACAGGATTTACTGAATCAGATCTTCGTTCGCCGCGCCGAGCGGGAAGGCGGCGTGCCGGAGGTAAGAAACATTCAGCCGATCTACAACCCGCTGTTTGCCCCCGTTGTTGACACGTTCAAGACGCTTTCTGCCCGTCCGGGATTGATGTTTATCGCGTTGCTGATTGCGCTGGCGATTTTCTGGCTGGTTTCTTAAAACTGCCGGGTGGCGGCTACGCCTTACCCGGCCTACGGTTCGCGCGGTTGTAGGCCCGGTAAGCGGAGCGCCACCGGGCAAAAACTACGACCTGCGAAACGCCACCAGCGTCACCACAATCCCCACTACCGCTGACACCGCACCGGCGAGAAATACGGAAGGATAGCCAAACGACGTTGCAAGCAGCCCCGCCAGCGGCCCGGTGATGCCGTAAGAGATATCCTGAAACGCCGCATAGCCGCCCAGCGCCGTGCCGCGCACCTGCGGAGCCACGCGCTTAACCACTTCAACGCCCAGCGCCGGGAAGATCAGTGAGCAGCCGCAGCCGGTTAACGCCGCACCCAGCAGCGCAACGGATGCGGACGGCGCCTGCCAGAGCAGTACCAGACCCACGGTCTCAATGACCAGTGACGCCACCGCCACCTTCACGCCGCCAAAGCGATCCGGCATCCAGCCAAACAGCACGCGCATCAATACAAACGCGCCGCCAAAGGCCGTCAGCGTAAAGCCCGCCATCGCCCAGCCGCGGCTCATGAAATAGAGGGAGACAAAGGTACCAATAACCGCGAAGCCTACCCCCTGAAGCGCCAGCCCAAGCCCCGGTTGCCAGATTTGCCCCACCACGCTCCACAGCGAAGGACGCTCGCCTTTATGGGCGGGCACCTTGCGCACCGAACCGTTAAACGCCCACGCCAGCAGCGGTAATACCATGGTGGTGCCTGCCAACGCCGCAAAACCAAACTGGCTGTGGATCAGCAGCCCCAGTGGTGCGCCTGCCGCCAGCGCGCCGTAAATCGCCATCCCGTTCCAGGACATCACTTTTCCGGAACGCGCAGGTCCCACCAGCCCCATTCCCCAGGTCAGGGTGCCGGTCAGCAGCTGGCTTTCGCCAAAGCCGAGGATCAGGCGCCCCGCCACCAGCAGCGCGAATTTATACGCTGCATCTATCGGCAACAGCGCCGCCAGCAGCCAGGCTCCCCCCGCCAGCCCGCAGGCAAACATGCCCTGCAACGCCGAGCGTTTTGCGCCGTGCTGATCCGCCAGGCGACCGGCGTAGCCCCGGGTTAAAACCGTCGCTAAAAACTGAATGCCCACCGCAATACCGACCATGGTGTTGCCATAGCCCAGCTCCTGGTGAACGAACAAGGGGATCACCGGCAGCGGCAGACCAACGGTCATGTAGGTCAGAAACACCGCAAAGGCGATGCGGAAAAGGGAAAGGTTCCCGGAAGGAGCGCTCTTCTCAGGGGTAACAGCCTTCATGCATAACTCCGTGTTCAGGCATAAAAAAAGGGAGCCGCGTGGCTCCCTTCTACTATATCTTCAAACGCTTACGCTTTCAGCTTACGCATCACCAGCGTGGCGTTGGTGCCGCCGAAACCGAAGCTGTTGGACATAACGGTCGTCAGCTCACGTTCGGTGGTTTCGGTCACGATGTTCAGGCCTGCCGCCTGCTCGTCCATCTCGTCGATGTTGATGCTTGGCGCGATAAAACCGTTTTCCAGCATCAGCAGAGAGTAGATCGCTTCCTGCACACCCGCCGCACCCAGAGAGTGACCGGTCATGGCTTTGGTTGCAGAGATAGCCGGACTGTTGTCGCCGAACACTTCACGGATCGCACCCAGCTCTTTCACGTCGCCTACCGGCGTTGAGGTGCCGTGAGAGTTCAGGTAGTCGATTGGGGTATCAACGCCGTGCATCGCCATCTTCATGCAGCGCACCGCGCCTTCGCCGGATGGAGCAACCATGTCAGCGCCGTCAGACGTTGCGCCGTAGCCCACGATCTCAGCGTAGATGTGCGCGCCACGCGCCAGCGCGTGTTCCAGCTCTTCAACCACAACCATACCGCCGCCGCCAGCGATAACAAAACCGTCGCGGTGTGCATCATAGGTACGGGATGCTTTGTCTGGCGTTTCGTTGTATTTGGTGGACAGTGCGCCCATCGCGTCGAACTCACAGGCCATTTCCCAGCCCAGCTCTTCGCCGCCGCCAGCAAATACGATGTCCTGTTTGCCCAGCTGGATCTGCTCAACCGCATTACCGATACAGTGTGCGGAGGTCGCACATGCGGAGCTGATGGAGTAGTTCACACCGTGGATTTTGAACGGCGTTGCCAGGCACGCAGAAACCGCTGAACCCATGGCTTTGGTCACAACATATGGACCGACCGCTTTCAGGCCGCGCGGGCTGCGCATGGCGTCAGCACCGAACACCTGAGCTTTAGAGGAACCGCCGGAGCCTGCAATCAGGCCCACGCGTGGGTTGTTCTGGTAAGCGTCTTCGCTCAGACCAGAATCCTTGATCGCTTCCTGCATGGAAAGATAGGCGTAGATAGAGGCATCGTTCATGAAACGAACCACTTTACGGTCAATTAAACCGGTGGTATCCAGTTTAACGTTACCCCATACGTGGCTACGCATTCCAGAATCTTTAAACTCTTCAGAGAAAGTGATCCCGGAGCGTCCTTCACGCAGAGATGCCAGGACTTCCTGCTGGTTATTACCGATGCTGGAAACGATGCCCAGGCCAGTAATCACTGCACGTTTCATTCAATACCTCTGTAAGTCGCACTATAAAAAGTTTCGAGTCGCACAATAGCGTACACTTGTACGCCGAACAAGTCCGATCAGCGATTTTCTGTGGAAATTTGCACCGATGGGCTCACATCGCTAAGATCGTGCCACTGCCTGTCGGACGAGTAACTTACGTGAAACAAAACGCCATACAACCTGCCAACCTCGAATTCAACGCTGAGGGTACACCTGTTTCCCGAGATTTTGATGACGTCTACTTTTCTAATGATAACGGACTGGAAGAGACGCGCTATGTCTTCCTCGAAGGAAATCATCTCAGCACCCGCTTCCCTGAGCATCCGCGCAGCCTGTTTGTCGTCGCGGAGAGCGGTTTCGGCACCGGGCTGAATTTTTTGACCCTCTGGCAGGCCTTCGATCAGTTTCGCGCTGCACACCCCGAAGCTACCTTACAAAGATTACATTTCATCAGTTTTGAAAAATTTCCGCTTACCGCGCACGATCTGCGGCTTGCCCATCAGCGCTGGCCGGAGCTTGCCCACTGGGCGGAACAGCTTCAGGCCCAGTGGCCACCGGCTATCGGCGGCTGTCATCGTCTGATTCTGGACGACGGACGCGTCACGCTCGACCTGTGGCTTGGCGACATTAACGACCTGACCGATAAGCTCGATGACTCAATGCATCAGAAAGTGGACGCCTGGTTCCTGGACGGTTTTGCGCCCGCCAAAAACCCTGACATGTGGAGTCCGCACCTGTTCAGCGCAATGGCACGTCTGGCACGCCCGGGCGCGACGCTTGCCACCTTCACCTCGGCGGGCTTTGTCCGCCGTGGGTTGCAGGAGGCGGGGTTTACCATGCGGAAAACCAAAGGCTTTGGCCGCAAACGCGACATGCTGGTGGGGGTGATGGAACAGGATCTGGCGATCCCGGCACAGGCACCCTGGTTTGCTCGCCGCCCCAGTGCGTCGCGTGAGGTCGCCATTGTGGGCGGAGGTATTGCCAGCGCCCTGCTCTCACTGGCGCTGCTGCACCGTGGCTGGCAGGTGACGCTCTACTGCGCTGACGAGGCACCGGCGATGGGTGCATCAGGCAACCGTCAGGGGGCGCTTTATCCCTTATTAAGTTCACACGATCCCGCACTGTTCCAGTTCTTCCCGGCTGCGTTTACGTTTGCTCGTCGCCTTTACGATAGCCTGCCGGTTGCGTTCGACCACGACTGGTGCGGTGTGACGCAGTTGGGCTGGGATGAGAAGAGCCAACAGAAAATCACCCAAATGTTGTCGCTGGGGCTGCCGGAAACCATCGCCCATGCAGTGACGGCTCAGCAGGTTGCTGAGACCGCTGGCGTCGACACCGGCTGCGGCGGAATTCAGTATCCACTCGGCGGCTGGCTGTGTCCGGCTGAACTGACTTCTGCGGCGATAGCCCTCGGGCAGTCGCGTGGGTTGACAGTGCATTATGCCCATAAGGTTCAATCGCTAAGCCGCACTGCGCACTGGGAACTGCGTTTTGCTGACGGCAAAGCGTCGCAGCATGCCAGCGTTGTACTGGCCAACGGACATCACATCACTCAGTTTACCCAGACAGCGTCATTGCCGGTTTATCCAGTCGGCGGCCAGGTGAGCCATATCCCGACCGCGCCCGAACTGAGCAAACTGCGTCAGGTGCTGTGTTACGACGGCTACGCGACGCCACAAAATCCGTCCAACGGCCATCACTGCATCGGTGCCAGCTATCATCGCGGTGAAACAGATATGCAGTACAGCGAAGCGGATCAGCAGCAAAACCGCCAGCGCCTGCTCGACTGTTTCCCGAATGCGTCGTGGGCGAAAGAGGTTGATGTCAGTGAGGGTCAGGCGCGCTGCGGCGTACGCTGCGCGACCCGCGATCACCTGCCGATGGCGGGAAACGTGCCGGACTATGACGCCACGCTTGAAGTCTATCAGGATCTTGCAGACAACAAAGAAACGGCGGTAAGTGCGCCCGTTTATCCGGAACTGTTTATGTTGGGTGGCTTAGGCTCGCGGGGATTATGCTCCGCGCCATTGCTGGCTGAAGTGCTAGCCGCGCAAATGAGCGATGAGCCGGTTCCGCTGGACAGGGTTACGCTCGCGGGGCTTAACCCGAACCGACTGTGGGTGCGGAAATTGCTGAAGGGGAAAAGGGTTAAGTAGGGTGCGGTCTGGTGTCCTCACCCTGGCCCTCTCCCCAAAAGGGAGAGGGAAGAGAAGGCGGCAACTTAGCGTTTAGCCTGCTGGAACAAATTGTTCCACATGCCCAGCACTAAAGACTGGTCGCGTGGAGACAGTTCCCCGGCCAGAATGGCTTTTTCAAGGCTGCGAGTAACTTCCGCGTGAACGGCGTCGGCAGAGTGATCGTCCCCTGCTTCCAGCGCGGCTACCGCCAGCGTCAGGTGACCACGCAGATAACCGCTGGCGAACAGCTCATCATCGCTGGCGTGTTCCACCATGTCATCAATTAACGCCAGAATGCGTGATTCAAATTCTGCGATCATCTTCTTTCCTCTGTTATAAATCTTCCGGCCACGGGAAGCATTCCGCCGTGATCTCCGGCGTATGGTAATAATTTTGTAAAGCCTCGATCAGGCGTGCCGGACGTTCCGGGATGCCTTTCTCAAGATATTCCATCACCTGCGCATGCACGCGGCGCTGGAAGACGATACGGTCTGGCTCGAAGTCGCCTTCAAGGTTGTCACAGCTGACGTTGAACGGGAAACCCGCCGCCACGCAGAACAGCCACTCCAGCGCCTGCGGTTTCACCTCCACATCTTCGAACTGCCCTTGGGTGGCGGCGTCGCGCCCGTCCGGGCAGTACCAGTAACCAAAGTCCACCAGCTCGCGACGCGCATTCCCCGCGATGCACCAGTGCGAAATCTCGTGCAAACCGCTGGCGTAAAAGCCGTGGGCAAAGACGATGCGGTTGTATGAAACCTGGTCATCAGCAGGAAGATAGATCGGTTCGTCGTCGCCTTTAATCAGACGGGTATTAAAATCATCAGCAAAACAGCTGTCGAAGATCTCAATCAGCTGTTCGTATTTATGCGTACTGTTCATTAGTTCATCCCCAACCAGGTGAGGATCTCCTGTCCATGGCTGTCATAAAGAAGTTTGGCGCTCATCACCGCCGAGACGACAACAATCATCGGGCGGATCAGCTTTTGCCCTTTGCTTAATACCAGACGCGAGCCTGCGCGCGCGCCCAAAAACTGCCCCGCCATCATCACAAATCCGGTAGCCCAGATAACCTTGCCGCCAATGATAAACAGCAGCAGACCGCCAACGTTGGAGGTTGCGTTGAGGACTTTGGCGTGGGCGGTGGATTTGGCGAGGTTGAACCCGGCCAGCGTCACGAATGCCAGCGCGTAAAACGAGCCTGCTCCCGGACCAAAGAAGCCGTCGTAAAAACCGACGCAGCCACCGGCAATCAGCGCAAACGGCAGGCCGTGCAGTCGCCGCGCCCGGTCTTCCTCGCCGAGCTTTGGCATCAGTAAGAAATAGAGGCCAATACAGATAACCAGAATCGGCAGGATCTGGCGCAGAATGTCGGACTGTACGTGCTGGACCAGCAGCGCGCCCGCCGTCGAGCCAATAAACGTCATCAGGATATTGAGCTTCTGATCGGCGAGATTCACCACTTTGCGCCGAACAAAGTAGAGTGATGAGGAGAGCGAACCGCCGCATGCCTGGAGTTTGTTGGTGGCAAGCGCCTGGGCAGGGCTCATGCCTGCCGCCAGCAGCGCCGGAACGGTGAGCAACCCGCCACCGCCCGCCAGGGCATCGATAAATCCGGCTAACATCGCAACAAAAAAGAGCACCGCCAGCAGCAGCGGTGACACCATAAACAGATCGACGAAATTATCCATTAAAGTACATGCTCATCCAGTAGCGCCTGGCAGGAAGGCGGCAACGGAGGCGGTGTCTTCTTCTCAGGCTTAGAGGTTCCAGGCTTGGCCGGTTCAAACCAGCTTTGCAGTTCGTAACCACAACCATCGCCAGGCGGTGGCAGCGGCTGATCTTCACATTCCAGGCTGTTCGCCGGACAGCGCAGGCGAACATGCATATGCGCCCGGTGCTGGAACCACGGGCGCACTTTACGCAGCCAGTCGCGATCCGTTCCCGCATCCAGGCAAAGCTGCTGCTTGATGGCCGGGTTAACAAAGATCCGTGTGACGTCGTTATCCTCTGCCGCCAGCTTAATCATGCTGGAAATTTCCGGCGACCAGCGCGAGGCGACGACCCGTTTACCGTCGGCCGAGACCAGATCCAGCGCCTGCGGTTTCAGCAGCTGCGCTGAGCTCCAGCGCGTTTTCGGCAGTTGCAGGAAGATGTCCACATCCAGTCCGGTCTGGTGGCTGGCGTGACCGCCGTTGAAGCGACCACCTGCAGGCATCCCCATATCGCCAATCAGCATCGTCCCCAGCCCCAGGTTATGCACCTGGTTGCCAAGACGCTGAATAAACAGCACCAGGTCAGGATGGCCGAAGTAACGGCGCTGGTCGGTGCGCATCACCTGATAGGTGTCCGACTGCAGCGGAAGTTCCTGCGCGCCGACGATACACCCGTTGGAGAAAGCGCCAATGGACTGCGCGCTTCCCGCTACCGGGTGGGTGATTTTCTGCCACGGCGTGGCGGCCAGGCTTGCTCCACTGGCCAGCAGCGCCAGCAGAGCGATTGCGGTTTTTTTCATAGTTACCAGCGTGGAATGGTGGTCGTCACATCCGCATTCTGCGCGCGCTGGCGCAGGAAGTGATCCATCAGCACGATCGCCAGCATCGCTTCTGCGATCGGTACCGCGCGGATCCCCACGCATGGATCGTGCCGTCCTTTGGTGATCATCTCTACTTCATCGCCTGAGCGGTTAATCGTGTGGCCCGGCACGGTAATGCTGGACGTTGGCTTCAGCGCGATATTGGCAATAATTTGCTGCCCGCTGCTGATGCCGCCCAGAATGCCGCCCGCATGGTTGCTCTGGAAACCCGCCTTCGTGATTTCGTCGCGGTTTTGGCTGCCGCGAAGCTTAACCACGTCAAAACCGTCGCCGATTTCAACGCCTTTCACCGCGTTGATGCTCATCAGCGCGTGGGCGATGTCAGCGTCGAGGCGGTCAAATACCGGCTCGCCCCAGCCAGCCGGCACACCGTCGGCCACCACGGTGACTTTCGCACCAATGGAGTCGCCCTCTTTTTTCAGGCCACGCATCAGCTCGTCCAGCGCGTCCAGCTTGTCGGCATCGGCGCAGAAGAACGGGTTAAGTTCTACCTGATCCCAGTCTTTGATTGCCAGCGGAATGTCGCCCATCTGGGTCAGACAGCCCCGGATAACGATGCCGAATTTCTGCTGGAGATATTTTTTGGCAATCGCACCTGCCGCCACGCGCATCGCGGTTTCACGCGCGGAAGAACGTCCGCCGCCGCGATAGTCGCGAAAGCCATATTTTTGTTCGTAGGTATAGTCGGCGTGGCCCGGACGGAAGACGTCTTTAATCGCGCCGTAGTCCTGGGAGCGCTGATCGGTGTTTTCAATCAGCAGACCAATGCTGGTCCCGGTGGTACGGCCTTCAAAAACGCCGGAGAGAATTTTGACCTGGTCCGGCTCGCGACGCTGCGTGGTGTAGCGAGAGGTACCCGGACGACGACGGTCAAGGTCATGCTGTAAATCGGCTTCGGTCAGTTCGATGCCTGGCGGGACGCCATCAACGATACAACCCAGTGCCAGACCGTGCGACTCGCCAAAGGTGGTCACACGGAATACCTGTCCAATACTGTTTCCTGCCATCACGGCTCCGATGTTGTTGTTTGTGTTTGAGCGTTGTGAAACGGGCCGAAGCCCGCTGGATTAATCTTTGTAAATGCTGAAGTATTCGCGTGCATCAAGCAGTTGCGTTTTGGTCAGCATAAAGACGCCGTCACCGCCGTTGTCGAACTCAAGCCAGGTGAACGGCACATCCGGGTACTGCTCTATCAGATGTACCATGCTGTTACCCACTTCACAAATCAGAACGCCATCGTCGGTCAGATAATCCGGCGCGCAGGCCAGGATGCGGCGGGTCAGCTTCAGCCCGTCAGAGCCTGACGCCAGGCCCAGCTCCGGCTCGTGACGGTACTCGTTCGGCAGATCGGACATGTCTTCGGCATCCACGTACGGTGGATTGGTGACGATCAGGTCGTATTGCAGCGTCGGCAGGTCGCGGAACAGGTCAGAGCGGATAGGCGTGACGTGATGGATCAAGCCGTGCTCTTCAATGTTGTGTTCGGTGACGGCCAGCGCGTCGGTGGAGATATCGACGGCGTCTACTTCCGCTTCCGGGAAGGCGTACGCGCAGGCAATCGCGATGCAGCCGCTGCCGGTGCACATATCAAGTATGTGCTGCGGCTGATGGTTAATCAGGCCGTCAAAGTGGTTGTTGATCAGCTCGCCAATCGGCGAACGTGGCACCAGCACACGCTCATCAACATAGAACTCATGGCCGCAGAACCAGGCTTTGTTGGTCAGGTAAGCCACCGGAATACGCTCGTTCACGCGACGGATCACGCGCTCAACGATGCGGTGTTTTTCACTGGAGGTCAGGCGCGCGGTGCGCATGTCTTCCGGAATATCCAGCGGCAGGTAGAGTGACGGCAGCACCAGCTGGACGGCCTCATCCCACGGGTTATCGGTGCCGTGTCCGTACCAGATATTGGCGGCGCTGAAGCGGCTAACCGACCAGCGCAACATGTCCTGTATGGTATGCAGCTCGTTTACTGCTTCATCGACAAAAATTTTATCCACTCTTTCCTCCAGGGCATGCTCGCATAATTTTCGGCGGCTAGTTTGCCATGAAGACGGCGATAAATCAGCAATGACGCGTGTCGCTTGAGGTTAAAAAATGCGTTTAGTCGGGTACACTATCGGAAATACGAGATGAGAATGACGAATGAAAAAGAAAACATCGCTCAGCGAGGAGGATCAGGCTCTCTTCCGTCAGCTGATGACCGGGACGCGTAAAATCACGCACGACACCATTGTCCATCGCCCACAGCGTAAAAAAATCAGCGAGGTTCCGGTCAAACGGTTGCTTCAGGAGCAGGCCGATAACAGCCACTATTTTTCAGATGAGTTTCAGCCGCTGCTAAATACGCAGGGCGCGGTGAAATACGTGCGCGAAGACGTTAGCCATTTTGAACTGAAAAAATTACGCCGGGGAGATTACTCGCCGGAGCTGTTCCTCGATCTGCATGGGTTGACCCAGATGCAGGCGAAGCAGGAGCTGGGGGCGTTGATCGCGGCGTGCCGACGCGAGCATGTTTTTTGCGCCTGCGTGATGCACGGTCACGGCAAACATATTCTCAAACAACAGACGCCGCTGTGGCTGGCTCAGCATCCGCACGTAATGGCTTTTCATCAGGCACCAAAAGAGTACGGCGGAGATGCCGCATTGCTGGTGTTGATTGAAGTTGAGGAGTGGCAGCCGCCAGAGTTGCCCTGACAGGATGGCGGGAGGCACGCGGCACCCCGCCATATCGCACGTCACGTCAGATAGCTTTAGCCATCTTCAGGTTGCACGGACTCATTTGCCAGTTAAAGACCCCTTTGCCGGTTTCGTCGAGGGTGACGTTGGCAATGGCGGACGTTGTGAACATCGGCGGCGTTTCGCCCGGGCACAGCTCAGATACCAGATAGCCGACCAGCGGCAGGTGGGAAATGACCAGTGCGGAAGCGACACCTTCGTTGCACAGCGCCTGAAGGTAAGCACTGACAAGGCCAACATCGCCACACGGCGTGAGTTCAGGGAGAACATCCACACTGGATGGCAGGTTCATACACTCCCCTACCACATCCAGCGTCTGTTCTGCCCGCAGGAACGGACTCACCAGAACGCGTTCAATGTCCACTTTTTGACCTTTAAGCCATGTCGCCATCTGACGGGATTCGTCGCAGCCACAGACGGTTAAAGGACGTACTGAGTCACTGGCGGCATCGAGTGCCGCGTCGCCGTGACGCATGATAAAAACTTGCATATTGCACCGCTTTTGTTAACCAGAATCACCGGCGTTAACTACCCGCGATTAATGCTCTGAGGTAGAAAACCCGATGGCCGGGCATTGTGCCTGATCCATTCGGTGAATGAAACGCTGTTTTTTACCTCAATGGCGTAAGTATAGTCAATCTCTGTTTACAATTTCGCCAGAACAGGTTCCATCACCTCAGGATTTACCCTTCTTTGACTTCAGTTTACGCAATCAGTTTCCCTTGCGGGCCAGAATGTCTGACCCCGTTCCGCCATCTGCAATAATTCGTCACAAGGTGTAAACCGTGGACCGTATTGCGAGGCCAGACGTTGCAGGATCGCAACCACTTCACCCGCCCCGAGGGTATCCATATACCGGAACGGGCCGCCAAGGAATGGCGGAAAACCGATACCAAACACGGCACCGATGTCGCCGTCGCGCGCGCTTTTGATCACCTGCTCACCAAAGCAGCGCGCCGCTTCATTGAGCATCATCATCACGCAGCGCTCAGCACACTGAACCGCCGACAGTTTTCCCTGACCCGTGACAGGAATAAGCGCATAAACCGAAGGGTCGACCTGTTTCTTGCTTTTACGCCCTTTCGCGGCGTAAAGATAGAAACCGCGTTCATTTTTTCTGCCTTTGCGATCGTCCTTCAAAATTGCGGAAACAAAGTTTGCAGGCGGCGCAAAACGATCGCCATAAGCCGCTTCCAGCACAGGGATAATTTTAGTCCCCGTATCAATTCCTACCTCATCCAAAAGTTGGATTGGGCCGACGGGGAAACCAAACTTCACCAGGGCGTCATCGACGTGCTCAATTTTCTCCCCTTCCGTCAGCAACCGCATCGCTTCGTTAATATACGGCGCCAGAATGCGGTTGACGTAGAAGCCGGCTTTGTCCGCGACCACAACAGGAGTTTTGCCCTGTTTTTTCGCCAGCTTCACCACGGTGGCAATAGTTTGCGGGCTGGTTGTGGCATGAGGGATAACCTCCACCAGCGGCATTTTTTCGACAGGACTGAAATAGTGCAGCCCTATCACCTGCTCCGGGCGCATGGCTTTCGCCGCGATGTCGCCGATCGGCAAAGACGAGGTGTTTGACGCGAAAATGGTGTGCGGCGCGCAATGCTGTTCAACGTCCGCTACCATCTGCTGCTTAAGGGCCAGATCTTCGAACACGGCTTCAATCACCAGATCGCGGTGTGCAAACCCACTGTAGTCGGTGGCGCCAGTGATCATCGCGAGGGTTTTATCGCGATCGCTGGCCTTGATATGGCGGCGTTTCACTTTGCGATCAAGGTTCTGCCAGCTGTACTGCAACGCGTGGTTGATGCCCTTAGGATTGATATCTTTGATACGTACGGGCAATTTGCCTTTGCTGGCGGTGACAAACGCGATGCCGCCGCCCATCAGCCCACCACCCAGAACCCCAACGGCGCGCAGCGGAGCCGGTTCAGCTTCACTGCCCGGATCTTTTTTAACCTCCGTGCTGGCAAAGAAAATGCCGCGCAACGCCTGCGACTGCGGCGTCATCGCCAGCTCGCCAAACGCTTTCGCTTCCGCGGCATAACCGCTGCTGCTGCCCTGCGATAAACCGGTTTCAATCACCTTCAGAATGCGCGTCGCTGCCGGATAGTTCCCTCTGGTTTTTTGCTCGGTTTTTTTACCCACCATATTAAACAGCAGCGTGCGCCCCAGCGGCCCGGCGAGGATACGCTCACGCACCGGCAGGGGGCGTTTCGCCTGACGACCTTTCAGCGCCCGCTCAACGGCAGCCTCAAGCAAGATTGCGTGCGGAACGACCTCATCAACCAGACCCGCCTTTAACGCCTGACGGGCGCGCAGCTGTTTACCGGTTAAAATCATCTCCAGCGCAGTACTGACGCCCACCAGCCGCGGCAAGCGCTGCGTGCCACCTGAACCGGGCAGCAATCCAAGCTGTACTTCAGGCAGTCCGAGTACGGTTTTCGCATCGTCGGTACAAATGCGATTGTGGCAGGCCAGCGCCAGCTCAAGCCCGCCGCCCAGGCAAGCCCCGTGGATCGCAGCGACAACGGGTATCGACAGCGCATGGATCTCCGCCATCACCTGCTGCCCCTGACGCGCCAGATCTTCTGCTTCCTGAGCGCTTGTCGCCCGGGCAATCATGTTGATATCGGCCCCGGCAATAAAGTTATCCGGCTTTGCCGAGATAAATACCAGGCCACGTATCGCTTTGTTTTCGCGGATCTGTCTGAGCATCGCACGCACCTGAACGCCGAACTCCGCCTTCAGGGTATTCATTTTTTCGTCGGGCACATCAATGGTGATAACGGCCACGTTATCAAGGCGAACAGCAAGGTTAAATGCAGATGTCGTTTCCATTATTCAGCCTCCAGAACCATTGCTGCGCCCAGGCCGCCCGCCGCACAGGCGGTGACGAGACCAAAGCCGCCGCCACGGCGACGCAGTTCGTGCAACGTCTGGGTGATCATTCTCGCCCCGGTCGCTGCAAACGGATGACCATAAGCAATGGAGCCACCCAGCACATTGAATTTACTTTGATCCACTTCGCCTGTGGCATGTGCGCGGCCCAGCACGTCGCGGGCAAAACGTTCGCTCGCCATAAGCTGCACGTTTGCCAGCGTTTGTGCGGCAAAGGCTTCGTGCATATCAATTAGCGTGAGATCGGAGAGCGTTAGCCCCGCGCGCTCCAGCGCCAGCGGCGTGGACCAGGCCGGTCCGAGCAGCATGTCCTGCCAGACATCGATGGCGGTAAAGGCATAGCTGCGCAAATAGCCCAGCGGTGTGATGCCCAGCTCTTTCGCCCGGGATTCCGTCATCAGGATCACGGCGGCGGCACCGTCCGTCAGCGGCGTACTGTTGGCCGCCGTAACGGTGCCATGTTTACGGTCAAAGGCCGGGCGCAGTTTTGCGTAATCTGCCAGGGTTGAGGTGCCGCGAATGTTGTTATCTTCCGCGAGCGGTTCCCGGTAAGGCGGTACATAGGCGGTCATCACTTCGTTGGTCAGTTTGCCCTCCGACCAGGCTTTCGCTGCCAGCTGATGCGAGCGATGCGCCAGCACATCCTGCTGTTCGCGGGTAATACCGTAGGTTTTTGCCATTTGCTCGGCTGTATCGCCCATGCGCAGGCCGGTGGAGTATTCAGCAACGGCAGGTGGCACAGGCATGAGGTCGCGCAGGCGTAAACGCGAGAAGAGTTTAAGCTTTGCACCGGTAGTGCGAGCTTTGTTGGCATCCACCAGAATGCGGGCCAGCTGTTTGCTGACGCCGATGGGCAGCACGGAGGAGGAATCAGCGCCGCCGGCAATTCCCGCGCGAATGGTCCCCGCCATCAGGCTTTCCGCCACGTTCGCCACCGCCTGGAAACTGGTAGCGCAGGCGCGGCTGACGCTGTAGGCGTCGGTATGAACATTCATGCCGGTACCCAGCACGATTTCACGCGCGATATTGGGTGCTTCCGGCATCTGTACCACCTGGCCGAAAACCAGTTGCTCAATAACCTCTGGCGGGATCTCGCTGCGAGCCAGCATCTCCCCCACCACCATTTTTCCCAGATCGACAGCCGGTATACCGTGAAACGCGGTTGCCTGACGTGCAAACGGCGTACGTAACCCGCTGACAATGGCAATGCGGTCACCGTGTCGGGTGATAAGCGGTAATGCCTGACTCATAACACTCCCCTGTAAAAAAATTTTGCGCGCACGTTAAGTGGTCTGACCTGATAATAGTCTTAACTATTTTTTTACATTGAGCCAATCGGGGAAGCGAAAAATTGCGAGCTAAGGCACAGAGAAGAAAAAGAAAATGCCCAGGGTAAAAGCAAAACGGTAACCCGTGGGTTACCGTTTTTAGTGTTTGCGCCCTCTCCCGTGGGAGAGGGTTGGGGTGAGGGCACCAGACCGCAGGAATTAACGCAGGCCCAGCTGGAAGATCAGCGTTTCTGCCTCGCAGGCGAACACAAAGTCGATATCCAGCTGTACGCCGCCTTCCACTTCCGTGAAGGTAGATTTGATTTCACATGGATCGGATTCGACTTCACGCGCACGCTTGCTCAGCGCGGCCAGCGTCTCTTCCGCTTCAGCGCGGTTAGGGAATACGCGGCTGTAAGAGGCGGTGCAATCGGTGTTGTCCATAATGGTGCCAACATCCATACAGCAGCAAACCGGGGTTTCATCAGCACTGCATTTACTCATAGCTCAATTTCCTCTGTATTCGCGCAGCGCGCGAGATAAACACGATGCGACTATTTTACGCCCCCGGACGAGCCCCCTCCAGCCGTTAATGGCGCAAAACCGGATAAGTGAGCAATATCACACTAAAAAATGATCTAAAACAAAATTCACCTTTTCGGATGAATCGTACTGGTCACAATTTTGCCAACCAGATCTCGTTTCATGAAACATGTTTGAAAATATTAATAAACAAACTTGCAACATCCCAGCTGGTCAGACCTATACTCTCGCCACTGGTCTGATTTGTATGTCATACCTCAGACCCTACACTTCGCGCTCCTGTTACGGTATGTAACAATTATTGAATAAAAATAACTCAATGAGGTTATGGTCATGAGCCAGAAAACCCTGTTCAAACAAACTGCTTTAGCAGTTGCAGTGGCAATCGTCTCAACGTCCGCCTGGTCAGCGGGCTTCCAGTTAAACGAATTTTCTTCCTCTGGCCTTGGCCGTGCGTATTCCGGGGAAGGTGCGATTGCCGATGACGCAGGCAACGCAAGCCGTAACCCGGCGCTTATCATGATGTTTGATCGCCCTACCTTCTCTGCCGGTGCGGTTTACATCGATCCTGATGTCAACATTTCTGGCAAATCTCAGTATACCGGCGCAGATCTGAAGGCGGATAACATTGCACCAACGGCGTGGGTGCCTAACCTGCACTTTGTTGCGCCAATCAATGAACAGTTTGGTTGGGGTGCCTCTGTCACCTCAAACTATGGCCTGGCAACGGAGTTCAATAACAACTACCCGGCCGGGGAATACGGCGGTAAAACCGACCTGACGACCCTGAACCTTAACCTGAGCGGCGCATATCGTCTGAACGATAACTGGAGCTTTGGTCTGGGCTTTGATGCTGTCTACGCTGATGCAAAAATCGAGCGTTATTCCGGGGAGCAAACTGCTGCGCTGCCGAAAAACAGTAATAAAATTGCCAGCCTGAAAGGTGACGAGTGGGGTTATGGCTGGAACGCCGGTATCCTTTATGAACTGGATAAAAACAACCGCTGGGGTCTGACCTACCGCTCAGAAGTGAAGATTGACTTCGATGGCGATTACAAAAGCGGCATCCTGAGCCCAGTCAACGGTATGGTACCGGGCGCAGGCACCACCATTCCATGGGGTACCTCGAATCAAACCGTACCGGGTTCACTGTCACTGCATCTGCCAGAAATGTGGGAAGTGTCAGGTTATAACCGCGTTGCGCCGCAGTGGGCTATTCACTATAGCCTCGCGTATACCAGCTGGAGCCAGTTCCAGGAGCTGAAAGCCACCGGCAGCAACGGCCAGACGCTGTTCTATAAAGACGAAAGCTTCCACGATGCTTACCGTATCGCACTTGGTACGACCTATTATATGGATGACAACTGGACGTTCCGTACCGGCGTGGCATTTGATGACAGTCCGGTACCGGCAGATAAGCGTTCTATCTCCATTCCGGATCAGGACCGTTTCTGGGTAAGTGCGGGGGCAACCTACGCGTTCAACGAGAATGCCTCTATCGACGCGGGCGTGTCGTACATGCATGGACAGAAAGTGACCTTCCAGGAAGGCCCTTACGAGTTTACCTCTGAAGGTAAAGCCTGGCTGTTTGGTACCAACTTCAACTACGCGTTCTAATCCCAACACGATTAAAAAAGGTGAGCATCGCTCACCTTTTTTATTTATTCCGAATCGATATCTTTTAATTCGTTCTCGATGGCTTTCGCGTTCGGATTATCTTCCGGCTTCAGCTTACCGCCGTTGGCAATAAAGTCATGGTTCTGGAAATAGGCCTCGCGGACCATGATGTACGGATCGGAAGACTGACGCAGCAGACCGTCAGAGTCCAGCAGTTGCGCACGTGTTTCAATCCCTTCCACGGTCCATTTACCAATCGACAGCGGCCAGGTGAGCCATGACAGCACCGGATACAGCGTATCCACCATGTCGCCGCCATCATCACGCACGGTAAAGCTGCCGTAGAATGGCAGGTGCACATACGGCCCATAACCTACGCCATAATGCCCCAGTGTGCTGCCGAAACGATGCGGCTGTTCACGCTGTAATTTCGGGTTCGCCATGCCTGCGACATCTATTAAGCCGCCCATACCCAGCAGAGAGTTCAGGAAGAAACGGGTGAAATGCACCATCCCCTGATACGGGTCGCCCTGGAGGAAGTAGTTCACCATCACCGCTGGCTCTTCCAGGTTACTGGTAAAGTTGCTCAGCCCGTTACGCGCTGGCTGCGGAACGTAGTCACGCCATGCCACGGCAACCGGACGAACCAGATATGGATCCAGCACATTATAGTTAAAGTTGTACATTGAACGGTTAAATCCTTCGAGAGGATCGGAGCGTCCCGTTTGCTCGCCAGAGCTGGCGCAGCCCACAAGCATCGTTACGCCCAGCGCAAGCGCCGACAGCCGAAGCTTCATATATTTCTCCCTGTTCAATATGGCTATCGTTGAATGCCATCTGTGACGGAGCCTGTGAGGCTCCGCCTGAAACGTGCAAGTGATTGTAACAGCACGCTTACCGATGTCTACGAGGACAATGACGACCCGCTCGCGTCATCACGCTAATTTCAGCATAGCCTGTCTTTAAGAATTCGTTTCGCTGGCAATTTTATATTGGCTTTGAAAGAGATGTCTCACCTTTATTGCCATTTTCAGCAATTTAAGAGCTTCCCCACGGGCAAGGCACCAAAAGCCGCTACGCTTAAATGAGCGATTACCCCGAAGGAGCAGTTATGAAAGATATTAACGAAGAAAAAATTGGCGAGAACAATGAGGAACATGAGATTGAAAGTGAGGAGAAAGACCGGGGAGAAGAGATAGAAGTCGATGAGGATCGCCTGCCGTCGCGCGCCATGGCCATTCATGAGCATATTCGCCAGGATGGCGAAAAGGAGATGGAGCGTGATGCAATGGCCCTGCTGTGGTCGGCCATCGCAGCCGGTCTGTCGATGGGCGCCTCTCTGCTCGCCAAAGGTATATTTCACGTTCAGCTGGAAGGCGTGCCGGGCGGTTTTTTGCTGGAGAATTTAGGCTACACGTTCGGCTTTATTATCGTCATTATGGCGCGACAGCAGCTTTTCACGGAGAACACCGTCACTGCCGTACTGCCCGTCATGCAAAATCCGACCCTTGGTAATTTTGGTTTACTGATGCGCCTCTGGAGCGTCGTGCTGCTGGGGAACCTGATCGGTACGGGCATTGCAGCCTGGGCCTTCGAGTATATGCCAATTTTTGATGAACCGACCCGCGACGCATTTGTGAAGATTGGCATGGACGTAATGAAAAATACGCCGGTTGAAATGTTCTCTAATGCCATTATCTCCGGCTGGATCATCGCCACTATGGTGTGGATGTTCCCGTCAGCGGGCAGCGCGAAAATCGTGGTGATTATTCTAATGACCTGGCTTATCGCACTCGCCGATACCACGCACATTGTTGTCGGGACCGTTGAAATCCTTTATCTGGTATTTAACGGCACACTCCACTGGAGCGACTTTTTCTGGCCGTTCGCCCTGCCTACTCTCGCAGGCAACATTTGTGGCGGAACCTTTATCTTTGCACTGCTGAGCCATGCGCAAATCCGTAACGACATGTCCAACAAGCGTAAGGCCGAACTTAAGGCTCAGGAAAAAAAGGATAAAACTGCCGAAAAATCGGCGTGAACGGTGACTCTTTGACCAGTCAGGCGGCAATGCGCTTAACGAGAAGTGTAATTAACGCTATACTCTTGCCGCTTCGTCCCCTTAGTTAAATGGATATAACGAGCCCCTCCTAAGGGCTAGTTGCAGGTTCGATTCCTGCAGGGGACACTTTTAATTTCCCCCTATAATGCCTGATTTATCAATCCGCTTTGCAATTGCCGCTTTTTTAAGCAAAAACGAGTAATAGCTCATAATGTATAACGGTGCTACATTAAGCCGCCCACCCAAGTCAGCAATGGCCAGGCAACGTCGTAAAGAACGGTAAAGCCTGCAACCATGACCTCGTCCTACGGTCTCAATGGCACGTGGTATCGCGAAGTCTGCGCTACCTTCACAGGCTTTACAAAGGTTCCACTATTTTGTCTCAATCCAAATTTCAGCGGGCGTTTCTGCACCCGCGCTACTGGTTTACATGGTTCGGCCTTGGCGTACTTTGGCTGCTAGTCCAGCTTCCTTATCCCGTGATTCGCTTCCTGGGTTCGAAGCTCGGCAGCGCATCGCGTCACTTTCTTAAGCGTCGCGAGTCCATTGCCCGAAAAAATCTTGAACTTTGCTTTCCGCATTACAACGCGCAGCAGCGTGAAACGCTGATCGCTGAAAACTTTAAATCTATCGGTATGGCGCTGCTTGAAACCGGTATGGCCTGGTTCTGGCCAGACGAGCGTGTCCGTAAATGGTTTGACGTTGAAGGTCTGGATAACCTCAAACATGCCCAGATGCAAAAACGCGGCGTGATGGTTGTGGGTGTGCATTTTATGTCGCTTGAGCTGGGCGGCCGCGTTATGGGTCTTTGTCAGCCGATGATGGCAACCTATCGCCCGCATAACAGCGCACTGATGGAATGGGTACAAACGCGGGGCCGCATGCGTTCAAATAAGGCGATGATCAGCCGTAACAATCTGCGCGGTATGGTTGGCGCCCTGAAAAAAGGTGAAGCCGTCTGGTTTGCCCCGGACCAGGACTACGGCCCTAAAGGCAGCAGCTTTGCCCCTTTCTTTGCGGTTAAAGATGTCGCTACGACGAACGGTACCTTTGTGATTTCACGTCTCTCTGGCGCCTCGATGTTAACGGTGACCATGGTCAGAAAAGCGGATAAGTCAGGCTATCGTCTGCATATCTCACCGGAGATGGCGAACTATCCTGAGGATGAGAGTGAAGCCGCGACCTTTATCAATAAGGTGATTGAGTTTGAGATTATGCGAGCACCTGAGCAGTATCTGTGGATGCACCGCCGCTTTAAAACCCGCCCTCTGGGCGAAGCCTCACTTTATATCTAACCCCTTTCGAAGGTTAGTTTCGCTAAGAAACTAACCTTTTCAAGCACCTGTAATCGCAGTGCGTAACGGCTTTTTTCGACCGTCGCTCAACAGGCATTTATTGCGTACTGAAATCAAACTGTCGCCGTTCCACGACACTCGTAAGTATCGGAAATTATTTAAAAAAATGCCTCTTGTCACTCCTGAAATTTAGGCGTACATTAGCGCCGTCTGGCGACAGGAAAGCACAGAATTCAGAGCTGAAGTTAGCGACGTAACGGGATAATTCCGATTTCCCCTTTCGCATGATTTCAACTCTCTATACTCAGTTGGACTCTGTTTTTTTAATGCGTACCGGAAGATACGCGGAGCGATGAAACGTGAAATATTTCTTTATGGGCATTTCGGTTATTGTTTTAGTTTGGGCCGGAACGTTTGCTCTGATGATCTAGTTAAGAAAATGCAGTCAAAAAAACAGGCGCCGTTAGCGCCTGTTTTTTTGGTGTCCGTTACGACTCGGGTTGTTCCACGACGCTCTTAACTGCAAGCAGGCCATCCGCGCGGAACATGCTTTTAATCCCCCGCACAGCCTGACGGATACGGTCGCTGTTTTCGATCAGCGCGAAACGCACATGCGTGTCACCGTAGTCACCAAAGCCAATGCCTGGAGAAACGCAAACCTTCGCGTCCTGAAGCAGTTTTTTGGCAAATTCCAGAGATCCCATCGCCGCATACGGCTCGGGGATTTTCGCCCAGACGTACATGGAAGCTTTAGGCATTTCAACCATCCAGCCCGCTTCGTGAAGCCCTTTTACCAGCACATCACGGCGGCGCTTGTACTGGGCGGCAATATCAAGCACGCACTGCTGATCCCCTTCCAGCGCCGCGATGGCCGCGACCTGCAATGGCGTAAACGTACCATAGTCATGGTAACTTTTAATACGCGCCAGGGCGCTCACCAGCGTTTTGTTTCCCACCATAAATCCAATTCGCCAGCCCGCCATGTTGTAGCTTTTCGACAGGGTGAAAAACTCAACCGCCACATCACGGGCACCCGGTACCTGCATAATTGACGGCGCTTTCCAGCCATCATAAACGATATCAGCATAGGCGAGATCGTGTACCACCAGCACGTCGTAACGCTTAGCCAGCGCGACCACTTTCTCAAAGAATTCGAGTTCGACGCATTGTGCCGTTGGGTTGGACGGGAAACCGAGGATCATCATTTTCGGCTTCGGATAGCTTTCACGAATCGCCCGTTCCAGCTCGTTGAAGAAGTCGACGCCTTCCACCAGGGGGACAGAACGCACCTGCGCGCCAGCAATCACCGCCCCATAAATATGAATTGGGTAGCTCGGATTCGGCACCAGGACGGTATCGCCGTGATCGAGCGTCGCCAGCATCAGGTGGGCCAGCCCCTCTTTGGAGCCAATGGTCACAATTGCTTCGCTTTCAGGATCGATATCCACCTGATAACGGTCCTGATACCAGCGGGAGATCGCCCGACGCAAGCGTGGAATGCCGCGAGAGGTTGAATACCCATGGGTATCGGGACGCTGGGCAACTGTGCAGAGTTTCTCAACGATATGCGGCGGCGTTGGGCCGTCAGGGTTACCCATACTGAAATCGATAATGTCTTCACCGCGCCGACGTGCAGCCATTTTCAGTTCAGCAGTGATATTGAAAACATAAGGGGGGAGACGATCGATACGCGTAAAACGGCGTTCAGGACTGAATTCAGCCATAGATTCCTCAGAGTCACGTTAGCGCCCGGACCGTCCGAGCGACGCTGCCACCCGTGTGGCATGCTTAGAAAATAACCTGAAGAAAAAGACGCTGTCGAGGGGATAACGGCAAAACAATATATTGCGCTAAAACGGGAATGCGATTGCAGTGAAAAGCGGAACTCTTATCGTGATCAGGCAGTTTTAAGCGCTGCGATTTAACACAATATTTTCAGTATCGTTACCCGACGCTTCTCCCCAAACGAAAAAGCAGCGACTTTCAGTCAAAAGCCAGCAATCCCCTTTGAGAATTATGGTTTTTCCCCATTTGATAAATCTGATGGATAGCTGGTCATCTGGCCCTATGTTTTCTATCATAGATTTTTCCCGTTTTCCCAGGCCTGACCGTGCACGAAATCTTCAATATGCTCCTGGCGGTGTTCGACCGCGCGGCATTAATGCTGATCTGTCTCTTTTTCCTTATCCGCATCCGCTTGTTTCGCGAACTGTTGCATAAATCTGCCCACTCGCCAAAAGAGCTGCTGGCCGTTACGTTTATCTTTTCGATGTTTGCCCTGTTCAGCACCTGGTCCGGCGTGCCGGTAGAAGGCTCGCTGGTGAACGTGCGCATCATCGCCGTAATGTCAGGCGGGATCCTCTTTGGTCCCTGGGTCGGGATTATCACAGGCATTATCGCCGGCACCCATCGATACCTGATTGATATTGGCGGCGTGACGGCAGTCCCCTGCTTTATCACCAGCATTATTGCCGGGGTACTCTCCGGCTGGATTAACCGCAAAATCCCGAAAAAACAGCACTGGCGTGCGGGGATTATCGCGGGGATGGTCTGCGAAACGCTGACCATGATCCTGGTCGTCGTCTGGGCACCGACCACTGCGCTGGGGCTGGATATCGTCTCGAAGATCGGTATTCCGATGATCCTCGGAAGCGTCTGTATAGGCTTTATCGTGCTGCTGGTGCAAAGCGTGGAAGGCGAAAAAGAGGCGAGCGCCGCGCGTCAGGCGAAGCTGGCACTGGATATTGCCAACAAAACGCTGCCGATTTTCCGACACGTTAACACCGAATCTTTACGTCAGGTTTGCGATATCATCCGCCGGGATATTCACGCCGATGCGGTCGCCATCACCAATATTGACCACGTGCTGGCCTATGTTGGCGTCGGTGAGCACAATTATCGCGACAGCGACGATACCATCAGCCCGACCACCAGACAGGCGATTAACTACGGAAAAATCATCATTAAAAACAATGATGAAGCCCACCGGACGCCAGAGATCCACTCAATGCTGGTGATCCCGCTGTGGGAAAAAGGCGTGGTCACGGGGACGCTGAAAATTTACTACTGCCATGCGCACCAAATCACCTCCTCGCTCCAGGAGATGGCGATTGGCCTGTCGCAGATTATCTCCACCCAACACGAAGTTTCGCGTGCGGAGCAGTTGCGCGAGATGGCAAATAAGGCAGAGCTGCGTGCCCTGCAAAGCAAGATCAATCCCCATTTCCTGTTTAACGCACTGAACGCTATCTCCTCTTCCATTCGTCTTAATCCGGATACCGCGCGGCAGCTGATTTTTAATCTGTCGCGCTATCTGCGCTACAACATTGAGTTAAAAGACGACGAGCAGATCGACATCAAAAAAGAGCTGTATCAAATCAAGGATTACATCGCGATTGAGCAGGCACGCTTTGGCGATAAGCTGACGGTCATTTACGATATTGATGAAGAGGTCAACTGCGTGATCCCAAGCCTGCTGATCCAGCCGCTGGTGGAAAACGCCATTGTTCACGGCATTCAGCCGTGTAAAGGAAAAGGCGTGGTCACGATTAGCGTGACGGAAAGCGGTAACCGCGTGCGAATCGCCGTGCGCGATACCGGACACGGCATCGATCCGAAAGTGATCGAGCGCGTCGAATCAAACGAAATGCCGGGAAATAAAATCGGGCTGCTGAACGTGCACCACCGGGTCAAGCTGCTGTACGGTGACGGGCTGCACATTCACCGCCTTGAGCCGGGCACCGAGATTGCTTTTTATGTCCCGAACGAACGAACGCCCATTAATGCCCCCATATCCTTGTTGCCGTAGGCCGGAGTAACAGATGAAAGTCATCATCGTAGAAGATGAAATTCTGGCTCAGCAGGAGTTGAGCTGGCTTATCAAAACCCACAGCCAGATGGAGATTGTTGGCTGTTTTGAGGATGGTCTGGACGTGCTGAAATTTTTGCAGCATAACCGGGTCGACGCGATTTTTCTCGATATTAATATTCCGTCTCTGGACGGCGTTCTGCTGGCGCAAAATATCAATCAGTTCGCCCATAAGCCGTTTATTGTGTTTGTCACCGCGTGGAAAGAGCATGCCGTGGAAGCCTTCGAGCTGGAGGCGTTTGACTATATTCTCAAGCCGTATCAGGAGTCGCGTATTATCAGCATGCTGCATAAGCTGGAAGCCGCATGGCAGCAGCAGTCGCTGCCCACCAGTGCCAGTCCGGTAGCGCGGGAAAACGACACCATTAATCTGGTGAAGGACGAACGGATCATCGTCACGCCTGTCGACGATATTTACTATGCTGAAGCGCACGAAAAAATGACGTTTGTCTATACGCGGCGTGAGGCCTACGTAATGGCGATGAACATCACCGAATTTTGCAACAAACTCCCGGCAGCGCACTTCTTCCGCTGCCACCGCTCGTTCTGCGTCAATCTGAACAAGATCCGCGAGATCGAACCCTGGTTTAATAACACCTATATTTTGCGTCTGAAGGATCTGGATTTTCAGGTGCCGGTAAGCCGCAGCAGAGTTAAAGCGTTCCGCCAGCTCATGCACCTGTAGCGCGTTCCCTCTCCCGCAGGAGAGGGAGATGGATGTCAGAGGATCTGGCCAAGTACCTGACGCAGATGCGCCCCGGAGCCAAGCAAGCCCGGATTGTCGTGGACAATCAGGTAAACCGGAATGTCCTGCACGTAACTTTTGAAGCGGCCTTTGTCTTCAAAGCCACCACGGAAACCGGAGGCGGTAAAGAAATCGAGGAAGCGCGGCACTATCCCGCCCGCAATATAGACCCCGCCAAAGGTGCCGAGATTCAGGGCCAGGTTGCCGCCGAAACGCCCCATAATGACGCAGAACAACGACAAAGCACGACGGCAGTCAATACAACTGTCGGCCAGCGCGCGTTCGGTCACATCTTTAGGCTGCAGATTTTCCGGCAGACGACCGTCTGATTTTACAATCGCCCGATACAGGTTCACCAGACCCGGACCAGAAAGCACGCGCTCGGCCGACACGTGACCAATCTCGGCGCGTAGCTCCTCAAGAATAATGCCCTCTTCTTCGCTGTTCGGCGCAAAATCCACGTGGCCGCCCTCACCCGGCAGGCTGACCCAGCGTTTGTCGACGTGAACCAGGTGCGCCACCCCCAGACCGGTTCCGGCGCCGTAAACAGCAATGGGTTTGCCTTCAACCGGGGCCGTACCGCCGAACTGAATCAGATGCTCAGGTTTAAGCATTGGGATAGCCATGGAAACCGCAGTGAAATCGTTGATAATTTCAAGGTGCGAGAAGCCGAGGTTTTTCCGCATTTCGGCAATTGAAAAGGCCCACGTGTGGTTGGTCATCGCCACCCAGTCGCCGGTGATCGGACAGGCGATGGCGATACAACCGTCTTCAACGCTCACTTTATGCTCTTCAAGATAGACGCGAACTACCGCTTCCAGGCTTGGGTAATCCAGCCCTGAATAGGTTTTCGCCTGAGAAATTTCACCGCTGTTTACATCGCACAGGGCAAGGCGCGCGTTGGTGCCGCCTACATCACCTACCAAAGCATACTTTGTCATTCTTCTACTGCTCCGCTAAAGTCAGAATAAATCTTTGGGACACTGTAAATTCAAGGCGTGATAACAACAACGACCAGAAGGTGACTGCCCATGGATTATCGATCTTCGTCACATAATAACTTTACCGTTTCAGCACCTTTTGCACTATTGCCACAATGCTGATTGTGCAAAGTAACGTTAAGCCGTTTTGTACAAGGAAATCATCATGCTCCATCCGCGAGCCAGAACCATGCTGTTATTGGCTGTCCCGGCGCTAATTATTGGCGTAGCGTCGAGCCTGGTGCTCATCGTCGTCATGAAAGTAGCGGCAGTGCTGCAAACGATTTTATGGACCGCGCTGCCGATTAAACTTGGCATCAGCACTGACTCGCCAGGGTGGATCATGATGATGCTGACCCTGACCGGAATTGCCGTAGGTCTGGTGATCCGCTATAGCCCGGGCCATGCCGGGCCGGACCCGGCACTGGAACCCTTGATTGGTGCGCCAGTATCTCCCTCTGCTCTGCCGGGGCTTGTTATCGCGCTGATTATCGGTCTTGCGGGCGGCGTAAGCCTCGGGCCTGAACATCCCATTATGGCGGTTAATATCGCGCTGGCGGTCTTTCTGGGAGCGCGTCTTTTCCCGCGCGTTGGCGCGCTGGACTGGACGATTCTGGCTTCCGCCGGTACCATCGGGGCACTGTTTGGTACCCCAATAGCGGCTGCGCTCATCTTTTCGCAAACGCTCAGCAGCGACAATGATGTGCCGCTGTGGGATAAACTCTTTGCGCCATTGATGGCCGCCGCAGCAGGGGCCCTCACGACCAGCCTGTTTTTCCATCCTCATTTTTCACTCCCCATCCCCCACTATGGCCAGATGCAACTCACCGATATTGTCAGCGGTGCCGTCGTCGTCGCGATAGCCATTGCGCTGGGAATGATCGCAGTGTGGTGTCTTCCGCGCCTGCATCGTCTGATGCACAGGCTGAAGCATCCGGTGCTGATTCTGGGTATGGGCGGTTTTATTCTGGGCGTTTTAGGCGCTATCGGCGGGACGGTTACGCTGTTTAAGGGTCTGGACGAGATGCAGCAACTGGCCTTCAGCCAGGTCTTTAGCGTCTCCGATTATCTGCTGTTCGCGCTGGTAAAACTGGCGGCGCTGGTGATCGCTGCAGCCTGTGGTTTCCGGGGAGGACGGATCTTCCCGGCGGTATTTGTTGGCGTCGCGCTGGGGCTGATGCTGCATGAGCACGTCGACGCTGTCCCTGCGGCGATTACCGTCTCCTGCTCCATTCTGGGGCTGGTACTGGTGGTAACGCGCGATGCATGGCTGAGTCTGTTTATGGCGGCCGTTGTGGTGCCGGATACCACGCTTCTGCCGCTCCTTTGTATCGTGATGTTGCCCGCCTGGCTCCTGCTGGCGGGCAAACCGATGTTGATGGCATGGCGAAACGACAGGTAATCAGGCGTTATTGCGCGCCTCCAGCGCTTTGGTCAGCGCGCTCAGCAGCGGCGGAATATCGGCTTTCGGCAGCATCACCTCGATCAGCGATAGTCGCTCGTGGTGTGCTACTTTATCCAGCACCTCCGCCAGTGTTTCCGCTTCGCTGACGCGCCAGCATTCTGCTTCTGGCGCCAGGCTCAGCGCCTGCGGGATCTGCGTCCAGTTCCAGAGGGCAATATCGTTATAGCGCTGCTCCGGCCCGTGGATGGCTCTCTCAACCGTGTATCCCTCGTTGTTAAGCACCAGAATAATCGGGCGCTGCTTGTCGCGCAGCATCGATCCCAGCTCCTGAATGGTCAACTGCGCGGCACCGTCACCCGTCAGGACAATCACGCGTCGGTTCGGACACGCTGTTTGCGCGCCAAACGCCGCCGCGAGCGTGTAGCCGATCGATCCCCAAAGCGGCTGGACGATAAAGTTCACGTCTGCCGGTAAACGCAAATCGATAGCGCCGAAAGCAGACGTCCCCTGGTCAGCCAGAATAATGTCTCCGGGGCGAATAAACGTTTGCAGGGTACGCCAGAAGCTCTCCTGAGTCAGCGCCCCTTCGATAGTGGGGAAAGAAGAGCTGCTGTGATCAGATGGCGCTCGCGTATCACGAACATAGGTTTTACACAGCGCTGTCAGCGTTTCAATGGCCTCCCTCATCGGGATACCCGTAAACCAGACGTCGCCGACGCGGGACGCGTGGGGCTGAACCTCTATCGTCTGAACTGGCGTCAGCTGGTGGGTAAACCCGGCTGTGAGCGTATCGGTAAAGCGCGTGCCAATGCACAGCACCGTATCAGCCCCCTCGATTGCCTCTTTGACCGCCGCGGCGCTCGCCGATCCGCTGTAGGTGCCATAAAAACCGCTCTGTCGTTCGTCAAAAATGCCCTTGCCCATCAGCATGGTGGCGTGTGCCATCGGCACCTCTTTCACCCACGTCTGAAGGGCCGCGCGCAAACCGTGGCGCAGCACCAGGAAGTCCGCTAACAGCGCGGTGCGTTTGCTCGTTGAAAAACGCTTTTCGGCAGCCTCACGGAACGCTTGCATGCAGGCTGAATCGGCCGGTGCGGAGTTAAGAGTGAGAGCGCTTACAGGGGGCGTAGCGGCTTTTTTCGCCACATCGGCGGGCAGCATCAGGTAGCCCGGACGGCGCTCCCGCAGCATGGTGGTCAGGACTCTGTCAATTTCATAGCAGGCGTTTTGTTCGGTAAGCACCGCCTGTGCAACGGTGATGGGTTCGCTCATGTGGTAGAAATGGCGGAACTCGCCGTCGCCTAAGGTGTGGTGCAGTAACTCTCCTCGCTGCTGCGCCGCCATACCCGGAGCCCCCACAATATGGAGCACGGGGACATGTTCGGCAAAGCTGCCCGCCACACCGTTCATGGCGCTTAACTCCCCAACGCCGAAAGTCGTCAGGAGTGCGGCAAATCCCTTACAGCGGGCATAGCCGTCTGCGGCGTAAGACGCGTTCAGCTCGTTGGCACAGCCCACCCAGCAGATGTCCGGGCTGTCTATCACATGGTCGAGAAACTGCAGGTTATAGTCGCCCGGCACGCCAAACAGATGATCGGCACCGCAATCTGTTAGTCGGTCCAGCAGGTAATCGGCGACGCAATAGGGGGTACGCATATTATAGGTGTCCTTCTGACGTTGACCTCACTCTGAGTATTAAATAAGCGTGAAGGGTGTCCAGAATTGGCGACAATCAGGGGCTGGAAAGAATGCTTTACGAAAAAAGCTGAGCTATGCTCATTTTCTTCAGGTTAGTGTAAACGCATACACTGATTTTTCTTTCCAGCGCCAGAGGTCTCGCTCATGGGTTATCAACCTGACAAAAATCGTTACCAGACAATGCAATATCGCCGCTGTGGACAAAGCGGCCTCAAGCTTCCCGCCATCTCGCTGGGGCTTTGGCATAATTTTGGCGACGCGACGCTGCTCGAAAACAGCCGTCAACTTTTACAGCGCGCCTTCGATTTGGGTATTACACATTTTGACCTTGCTAATAATTACGGCCCACCTCCTGGTTCAGCCGAACGCAACTTCGGGCGCATCCTGCAGGAGGATTTCCTGCCCTGGCGCGATGAGCTAATCATCTCCACCAAAGCGGGCTACACCATGTGGGACGGGCCTTACGGCGACTGGGGCTCGCGTAAATATCTGATTTCCAGCCTTGACCAGAGCCTCAGGCGTATGGGGCTGGAGTACGTTGATATCTTCTATCACCACCGCCCCGATCCACAAACGCCGCTACGTGAAACGATGAAAGCGCTTGACCATGTGGTGCGCCAGGGCAAAGCGCTGTACATCGGCCTGTCCAACTACCCGGCAGAACTGGCGCGGCAGGCGATTGAAATACTGGAGGATCTGGGTACGCCCTGTCTAATCCACCAGCCGAAGTACTCCATGTTTGAACGTGCGCCTGAAGAGGGGTTGCTGGACGTGTTGCAGCAAAAAGGGGTGGGATGTATCCCCTTCTCTCCCCTGGCGGGCGGACAGTTGACCGATCGCTATCTGAACGGCATCCCGGCGGATTCTCGCGCAGCAAGCGGCAGTAAGTTCCTTAATCCGGACCAGATCACCGACAAAAAGCTGGAAAAGGTACGCAAGCTGAATGCGCTGGCGGAAAAACGGGGGCAAAAGCTTTCGCAAATGGCACTGGCCTGGATCCTGCGCCACGATGCGGTGACATCAGTGCTCATCGGCGCAAGCAAAACCGGACAAATTGAAGATGCTGCAGGCATGCTTGAAAATCGTCATTTCTCCGCAGAAGAGCTGAAGACGATAGAAGCGATCCTGTCCAGTTCAGATTAAAAACACTTTTAGCAAAAAGTGCTCTCGTTCATGATTTAGGAGTTGAGGCGATGAAACGAATGTTTACCAACTCGTAAAATTGCGTTAACAGGTCGCACAGCGGCCCCGATCGTGAAGGAGAAGAGTATGTTCAGGTCACTGATTCTTGCAGCGGTACTACTGGCTTCGGCCCCGCTGGTCGCCAATGCGGGCGAAATCACCCTGTTGCCATCGATTAAATTACAAATTGGCGATCGTGATGACTACGGCAGATACTGGGACGGTGGCTACTGGCGCGACCGTGACTACTGGCACCGACATTATGAGTGGCGTAAAAACCGCTGGTGGAAACACGATAACGGCTATCACCGTGGCTGGGATAAGCGTAAGGCCTACGAGCGCGGCTACCGCGAAGGCTGGAACGATCGTGACGACCGCCGTGGCGGCAGGGGTCACGGAAAAGGCAGAGGCCATGGTCACGGCCATCACCATTAACAGCTAAAAGGAGCCTCACGGCTAATGCTGGTCACTTAAGGTGACCAGCATTGTTTTTAAAGGGATATTTTGATTTTTTCTGCCTGATTTCCCTTTCATATTCCCGCTCCCTCCTCAGTGGCAGTTTC